>JBNGDJ010000005.1:7973-49380 GCA_049974825.1 Halothiobacillaceae bacterium
GGGCATGAAGCCGGAAAAACGTGTATTGAATGACTTGTCGTGCCGGGTCGGACGGGGTGCGACCGGAGCGTGTTGAATCAACCAGGGGACACCGGAAGGATGAGGCTGGGCGAACTGCTGAAATGGATGGACGAGCAACTGATGGTCGATTCGATCGATACGGTCGACCAGTTCGGTTCGCAACTGGAAAGCATCAGCCTGGACCGGCTGTCCCGCAGTGAGTTGATCGCCGTGTCCGAGGCTGCGGCGGCGTTTACCGTCAAGCTGCGCGGCCGCCTGGCCGCGGGCTTTCGCCACGAGGCTTTACCTCTGCAGGGCAAGGCCCTGAGAAAGCGGCAGGCACTGGAACGGCTGTGCCGCTCGGTGCTCGAAATCGAGCATGCCCGGATCGTGGACATTGAGTCGGACGACTCGGCCGAACCCGGTGCGGCAGCGACCAGTTACCTGCGGTGCATCGAGTGGGTGTCCGGGGTTATCCGGGACCGCTATGCCGCTTACGACGAGGTGCCGCGCGACTGGCTGCTGGAACTGCACGGCACCTTTGCCCGAGCTCAGCAGCATCTTGAGGGGGTATGGAACGAGCGCGCAATGCAGGTCCATGCGGCCTATGTGGCGTTGCTGCTGTTCGCGATGATCAATCCCTATGCCCTGAACCGGAAGGAAATGGACGAGATGCACGACTGCCTCAAGCGGATCGCGCATCACGTGAAAATCTCCGGGACGCCCCCGTCGGATCACGCCCGCTTCGTGGATGTGACGGGGCGGGTCATGCCGCATGTGACGCTTTCCCCGCGGGCGGCGAGTACCACGACCGGGATGTTCCTGGATGTTGAGCCGTTGATGGATGCCGAGGTGCTTTCGACCATCTCGGAGGCCTGCCGGGAGAGCGTGGCCCGGTTTGTCGGGCGCCTGCGCTTCCACCTGGTGCAGCGGGCCCCGCGCGAGGCGAAAAAGGAGATTGTGGGCACGGTGCCCGTCAATATGGTTCTCGGTTTTTTGGATGTGCATTACTTCCTTGAGCACGAGCTGAATGCGCGTGCCGATGACGACCGGCACAAGCTGGACATGCAGGCCCTGTCGCTGAGCGGAGACAGTGAGTCCGGCCAGCAGCGTCTCGATCCGGCCGACGAGGATATCGGCGGGCTTGGGCATTTCTGGCGGCGCAATGCGCCCAAGGGGCGCAAGGCCTTCAGCATGGATATTCGCGTCGAAGATGACGGCGCCTGGCAGAACGAGGGAATCGTCACGGGCCGGGGGGATGTCTTTCAGGGGGATGAGCAGGCCGTTGCCCGGCACCTGGACAAGAATCGCACCGATGGCTGGCAGTTGATCAATATTTCCCGGGGGGGATATCGGCTGCGCTGGCGTTTTGAGCAGGATTGCCACGCGGCAGTGGATGCACTGGTTTATATCCAGCCGTCAGAGGATGCCGAAAATACGGATCTGCACAGTGGACTTGGCATTATCCGCTGGGTGCGGCATGTCTCGGACAGTGGCCTGGATATCGGCATCCAGCGGATTGCCGGAGCGTTTGAGGCCCATTATGCCCGGCAGCGCAATGGCCGGTCTTCCGGGTTCGGCGACCGGGCCCTGCCCATCTTGGTCGGGCTGGACGAGAACAAGTCCATTACCCGGGTTGTATTGCAGGCGGACAGTTACCGCCCCGGCGAGACCATTTTGATCAGCGGTATCGAAAAGACCGTTACCCTCGGGCACACGCGCATGGCGGGCGAAGGTTTTGTCGTGATGGACCTGAAGACAGATGGAAAGGAGGATGCGGATGGCGACCGCTGAGATGTTCGCGGTTCTGTATCTCTCCGGTGAGGTGAATGATGCCGTCCAGCTGGCCAGTGCCCTGAGAAATGCGGGGCACCACGCCAACGTGCTTCATGCCCGTGATCTCGATGCCGCGTTTGACCAGGCGCGCAAGCATGACCCGCACGTCACGGTGGTGGAGTTGGGCAACCACTCGGTCGAGATGGTCGAGGCGATGATTTCCGACTCCACCAGCCCCTTCCGCGAGCGGTCGGTGATCGTGGCCCTGGAATTTTACGAGCCGCCGCTGGCCGAGGCGGCCATTCAGGCCGGTGCGCGGGATGTGGTCCTGGCCGACAGCGATCTGCTTTTCCGCCATGCCATTCTTCGCGAGGTTGAGGCCGCCCAGACCATCCGGGCGCTGGACGAGACCCGTCACCTGTTGCGCGGTGCCGAGGGGCGCTGCCAGAAGCTGATCGACGGCAGCAGCGAGCCGGTGGCCTATGTCCTGGACGGGCTGCATATCTATGCCAATCAGGCCTACCTCGACCTGCTTGAGTGCGCCTCGCTTGCCCAGCTTGAGGACGAGCCGCTGCTTGATCACGTGGTGCACGACGAGCTCGATCGGCTGCGCCAGTTCCTGCGCGAGGATGAAGCGTCCGAGTCCTTTACCCTGGTCACACGGGAGGGCAACCATGTCCAGGCGCAGCTTTCCTCGATTCGGGCCAGCTACGAGGGCGAGGAGTGCCTGCAGATCTTTGCCAAGCAGCAGGTCAACCAGGAGGGGCTGGAACAGCAGATGCAGTTCCTTTCCCAGCGGGACCTGCTGACGGGGCTGTACAACCGCAACTTCTTCTTCGACCGGATCAAGACCCGGCTCGAGGAACTGCGCAGTGGCGGGGATGACAGTGGCAAGGCAGGACTTTTCCACGTCGAGGTCGCCAATATCGAAGAGATGCGCAAGCATGTCGGTACCACCGGCATCGACAGCTTCCTGACCGACTACGGCAAGGCGCTGGAAGCCCTGGCCGGGGAGGAGGCGCTGGTCGCCCGGCACGGGGCCTATTCCTTCCTGATCCTGGTCAACGAGCTGGACGGCGCGGTGGCCGAGACCCGGGCGAAACAGCTGTGCAAGCACGCTCAGGATTTCATTTTTTCCACCGATCAGGTTTCCATCACCATCAGCGTGGGCGTGGGCGTTATCCTGATCGACAGCAATTCCCCGGGGGTCATGGAACTGATCGACCGGCTGGAAAAGGCCACGCAGGAGGCAATGGGCAAGGGACGCAACCAGTACGCGGTGTACCGGCCCGACATCCGCAGCGTCTCGCGCAGCGAACAGGAAGAGGAATGGGCGCGGCGGCTGCGCTCCGCGCTCAAGGACAACCGCTTCTTCATGGTGTACCAGCCGATCATTTCGCTGGGGCAGGATCGCGAGCACAACCGCTTCGAGGTTTTCCTGCGCATGCTGGACGAGGAAGGGCAGGAACTGAGTCCCTCAAGTTTCATCATGCGTGCCGAGCGCACGGAGCTGATTATCGCCATCGATCGCTGGCTGGTGCTTTCAAGTCTCAAGAAGATCAGCGATGCCCTGCGCAAGGGCGAGCGGATGCAGCTTTATATCCGCATTTCCGTTCAGTCCCTTCAGGAAGGCAGCTTTGCCAAGTGGCTGTCCGAGCGGCTGGCGGCTGTGCGCTTGCCCGAGCCGTTGCTGTTTATCCAGGTGCGCACGGAAGATGCCGGTTATCTCATCAAGCAGCTGACCGATCTGGGATCCTCGGTGGAGGGACTGGGTTGCGAGCTGGTGCTGGACGGTTTCGGTGACTTGCGCGAAGAGCAGTCCCTGCTCGGCTATCTCAAGCCGGGGCTTATCAAGACCTCTCGGGCCCTGATGAACAACTTCGTGAGCAATCCCGACAGCCAGGAAATGGTCCGCTCAATTCTGGATATGGGCCATGATCGCGACATCAAGGTCGTGGTGCCCAACGTGGAGGATGCCGGCACCATGCAGATGCTCTGGACCATGGGCGTTGATTTCGTCCAGGGGGATTTTATCCAGTCTGCCTCCGACAGTGCCGACTTCGACTTTTCCAGCATCTGACCTGCCTGGGGTGCACCCGTGATTTACTTTCCCTTTGACTGCATTCTCATCGACGGCCTGCAGTTTCGCTGCATTATCGGCATCCACCCCGAGGAGCGACAGGTGCCCCAGCCCCTGCGGCTGGACTTGTGGATGCATCACCCCGTGACGCAGGCAGCCGAGTCCGAGGCGATAGCCGACACCGTGGATTACCAGAGCGTGGCCGAGCTGGCCATGACCCATGCCACGGAGGGCCGGTTCGCGCTGGTCGAGACCCTGGTGCAAACACTCGCCGAGCGCATTCTCGAAAGTCAGCCGGTTTCCTGGGTCTGCATCCGCGCAGTCAAGCCGGAAGCAATTGCTCAGGCCGCGGGGGTCGGCGTCATGATCGAGCGCGGAACGCGCCCCCCTGCCCGTGTTTGAACTGCCGGTTCCCCCCGAGGCGGACCAGGCGGCGAGCCTGGCCCTCGCCGAGCGCCTGATCGACCGCTGCGCGGAGGCGGGAGGGACGATTTCCTTCGCCGAGTACATGGCTACCGTGCTGTATGACGCCGATCATGGCTACTACGGAGCGGGTCGGGTGGCCTTTGGTGCCGGCGGGGATTTCGTTACGGCGCCCGAGCGTTCCCCGGCCTTTTCCGAAGCGGTGGGCCATGAGGTCGCCGCGGCCTTTGCCCAGGGAGTCACGCCCCGGCTGATCGAGTTCGGTGCCGGCAGTGGAAGGCTGGCGGCGGATCTTCTGGCAAACCTTGATGCGCGGGGAGCGCTGCCGGAGGAATACTGGATCGTCGAGGTCAGCGAACCCCTGCGGGAACGGCAACGCCGGACGCTCTCCGCGTTGCCGGAGCGGCTGTCTTCCCGGGTGCACTGGTGCGACGAGGATGCGCTCTTTGCCGGTCCTGTCTGCGGCATCGTGCTGGCCAACGAGCTGCTTGATGCCATGCCGGTACATCGCCTGGTCTGGTCCGAGACGCCTGGCGTGCAAGGATGGCAGGAGCAGCGTGTCGCCTGGGACGGAACGCGTTTTGTCTACAAGCGCGTTCCGGCGGCCGATTCCCTGCGGGAAGCCGCTGAACGGATGACGGATCAGGCGGGCAGGGCGCCTCTGCCGGGGCAGATCATCGAGATCAATCTTCAGATGATCGACTGGCTGGAGCGACTGGGCCAGGCCGCCTGCGAGGCCGGTCTGGCCGTCATGCTGTTCGACTACGGGGCGACCGCGGCTGAACTCATGCACCCCCAGCGTCGTGACGGCATGCTGCGCTGTCATTACCGGCACCTGGCTCATGACGATCCTTTTGTCTACCCCGGTTTGCAGGACATCACCAGCTGGGTGGACTTTTCGGCCGTGGCGCAGGCGGCTCGTTCCAGCAGCTTTTCCGTGGACGTCTATACCAGTCAGGCCGCCTTCGTCATGGCGACGGATGCGCCGGCCCGGCTGGAGCAGGCAATGCAGGCCTGCAGCGACCGCGCGGAACTTGCACGGCTTGCGCAGGGGTTCAAGGAGCTGGTGCTGCCGACTGAAATGGGCGAACGGTTCCGCGCCCTGCTGCTCTCGAAGGGCCGTCCGGTCGACTGGCCCAGCGGCGCGGGGCGCAATGAGCGTGCCCGCCTGCTGCAAGCAGCCTAGTGCCGGGACCTGTGCGCCCGTTGCAATGACCGGAACCGGCCTCGCCTGTGCTGACCGGCTTCGGGTCAGGTCCGTCCGAGGGCGGCCCGGGCCTTTTCGTGCAGCGCCGGGGTGGCGGCTGCGCAAACGGTGGTGGTGTCGAGAGTCAGCGGTTTGCCGTCCAGGTCGGTGAACAGCCCGCCGGCCTCCGAGACGATCACCGAGAGCGCGGCGATGTCGAGGATGTTCACGTCCGACTCCAGCACCAGATCAATGCTGCCGCGTGCGAGCAGGTGGTAGTGATAAAAGTCGCCGTAGCCGCGGATGCGCGTGACCTGGCCGATCAGTTCGGCGAGGCCCTGCCAGCCTCGGGGGTCTGCCGCGAGGCTGCGGACATTGCCGATCGACAGGGTGGCCTGCGGCATGGACTCGATCCGGGAAACGCGGGCTTCGCGATCCTGCCAGAAGGCGCCCGCGCCACGTTCGGCCCAGGCCATCTCCCCGAATACGGGGGCGTTGGATACCCCGACGATGAACTCGTCCCCGCGCATCAGGGCAATCTGCGTGGAAAAGAAGGGATAGTCCCGGACGAAGCTCTTGGTGCCGTCGATCGGGTCGACCAGCCAGTTGTACTCGGCATCCTCGCGCGTCTTGCCGGTTTCTTCCCCGAAAAAGCCATGCTCCGGGAAACGTTCGGCGATCAACCCCTTGATGGCCTGCTCGGTTTCCACATCGGCGATCGTGACCGGGGACTGGTCTTCCTTGAGCTTGACATCGACGTTCTGCTGCCAGTACTTGCGAATCACGGCCTCGCCGGCCTTGGCGGCATCCAGTGCAGTCTGCAGAAAGTGGCTTGGGGTGCTCATTGGCTGCGTTTCCTTGTTCGGCCGGCTTGCCCGGCGTGATCGGGTCGGTTCGGGACGGCCCCTGGCCGGGACGCGATGAAGCGTTCCACGGTGACGGAGCAGGGGCCGGGTTCGCTCAGCGCTCCTGCAGCCGCGGGATCAGCTCGGCCATGTTGCAGGGGCGGGTCCGGTAATCGAGCTGGGCCTCGATGATTTTCGTCCAGGCATCCCGGCAGGCACCGGAAGAACCGGGCAAAACAAACAGGTAGGTGCCATTGGCCACGCCGGCGGTTGCCCGGGACTGAAGCGTGGAGGTGCGAATATCCTGCCAGGAGAGGTAGCGGAACATCTCTCCGAAGCCCTCGATTTCCTTGTCGAACAGCGGTCGCAGGGCCTCGGGCGTGCCGTCGCGTCCGGTCAGACCCGTGCCCCCGGTGGTCAAAACCACCTGGCAGGCCGGGTCTGCAATCCATGCCGAAACAACTGCCCGGATGGCATAGCGATCATCGGCTACCAGCTTGCGGTCATGCAGCCGGTGGCCCGAGGCATCGAGCAGGTCGGCCAGCAGGGCACCCGAGGTGTCCTCGGCCATGCTCCGGCTGTCGGAAACCGTGAGCACGGCAATGTCGAGCGGTATGAACTGTCTGTCTTCGGTCATGAACTGGCCCTGTGTGCAAATTCAGGGAACCTCGAAAACCACTTCCTGGTGTGTTTTTTCGAGGTGAGCTTCAGTGGGTCGCGAGCCGTTCGGCCCAAAGGTCGTGCTCACCGGAGTCGGTGACCCGCACCTGGACAAAATCTCCCGGCGCCAGGTCGGTAGCGCCGTCGACAAAGACATTGCCGTCGATTTCCGGGGCATCTGCCGGGCTGCGCGCAATGGCGCCTTCCTCGTCGACTTCGTCGACCAGAACGGTGAGCACCTGCCCGACCTTGTCGGCGAGTTTCTCCGCGCTGATCTGCGCCTGCACTTCCATGAAGCGCGCCAGGCGCTCCTGCTTGACGTCTTCGGGAACCGGGTCGGGCAGGGCATTGGCCGCGGCGCCTTCCACCGGGGAGTAGGTGAAACAGCCGACGCGGTCCAGCCGGGCCTCGCGCAGGAAGTCGAGCAGCTGTTCGAAGTCGTCTTCGGTCTCGCCGGGGAATCCGACGATAAAGGTGCTGCGCAAGGTGATCTGTGGGCAAATCTCGCGCCAGCGGCGAATGCGCTCAAGGACGTTCTCGCTGGAAGCGGGCCGTTTCATCGCCTTGAGAGTCTTCGGGCTGGCGTGCTGGAAGGGGATGTCCAGGTAGGGGAGGATCTTCCCTTCGGCCATCAGCGGGATGACTTCGTCGACGTGTGGGTAGGGGTAGACGTAGTGCAGGCGCACCCAGGCGTCCAGGCTGCCCAGTGCTTCGGCCAGTTCCCGAAAACGCGTCTTGACCGGCCTGCCACCCCAGAAATCCAGCTTGTAGCGAGTGTCCAGCCCGTAGGCGCTGGTGTCCTGAGATACCACGAGAAGCTCCCGGACGCCGGCGTCGACCAGGTTGCGCGCTTCGGTCAGAACCTCGCCTACCGGCCGCGAGGCGAGGTCGCCGCGCATGGAGGGGATGATGCAAAAGCTGCAGCGATGGTTGCAGCCCTCGGAAATCTTGAGATAGGCGTAATGGCGCGGGGTCAGGCGCACGCCGACTTCGGTGGGCGGGATCAGGTCGATGAACGGGTCATGACGGGGGGGCAGGTGCTCGTGCACCACGTCCATGACTTCCCGATAAGCCTGCGGTCCGGTGATGGCCAACACGCTGGGATGGGCCTGCCGGATCATCTCGCCGTTTTCTCGCGCCCCCAGGCAACCGGTCACGATGACCCGGCCGTTCTCGTCCAGAGCCTCGCCGATTGCATCCAGTGATTCCTCCACGGCTGCGTCGATAAAGCCGCAGGTGTTCACGATCACGAGATCGGCGTTGTCATAGCTGGGCGAGAGTTGATAGCCCTCGGCGCGAAGCTGGGTCAGGATGCGCTCGGTATCCACCGTGGCCTTGGGGCAGCCCAGTGAAATGACACCGACACGCGGGGCGGAATCTGGCATGGGGAAACCTCAGGAGGGCGATACCGGCGGCGCCGGACTCGGACGGCCCCGCGTCCGGGCGGGAACCCGGCTGCGGCGGGGCGCAGGGCGGCGGGTCAGTCGGATGTCGCCGGGGCCTGCCCGGATTCGGCGTCGTACTCGACCAGCGTGCCGTCCGATTGCTGGATGTACATCTTCAGGTTGTTGCGGCGCACAAAACTCATGACCGATTCGAACATCTGGGCGTTGTCTTCAGCCAGAGTCGGTTCAATGGCCAGTACCTTCTTTCCGTCGATATTGGCCGGGTGAAGGCGCCGGGAGTAGACGAGGCGATGCTGCGCGAAGGTGGCGTCCCAGCTGGAGATGCGGTCGATCCAGTCGCTGGGACGAAAGCGGGCGCCCGCTTTCGTGACACTCTCGACGATATAGCGGTACGATTGATGGCTGTCCATTCGTGCAAAGACCACTAGAGCGGTGGTGAGCGGTTTGCCCGATCTTGCCCGCCCCTTTAAAGGCCTGGGACAAAATCGGCAATCGAACCGGGGGGCATGACGTCCTCCCCAGCCGTGGGATCTGAATTCTATGCCAAAAGCCCGTCGAACGCATCTTGCATTGCTGATTCTCCTGCTGCTTGCCGGCTGCCTTGTTGTATTTGCTCCAGTAACCGCAAGTGCGCTGGAGCGGGAGATCGATCTGGGCGAGGGTATCAGCCTGCCGGTTTCCGTGTACCCGGCAGCCCAGGCCCGGGGCGTGCTGCTTTGGCTGCCTTCCGAACGGGGTGTGCACTCCGGGATGCACTCGGTTGCTGCCGAAATGGCCGAGCGGACCGGATACAGCCTGTGGATCGCCGATCCCTTTGCCGCCTGGCTGCTACCGGCATCCGCGGATTCGCTGAAGACCATGGCACCGGAATCTCTGACCCGGGTGATTGACCAGGCCCTGGCCGAGTTTCCGGTCGTCTACCTGTTGGCGCATGACCGCGGTTCGGGGTTGGCTCTGCGCCTTGCACGGGCCTGGCAGCTTGCAAACCCTGGCGCGACCGGTGCAAGCGGGATCGTGCTGATTACGCCCAATGTCTACCGCCAGACGCCGGTGGTCGGGCAGCCAGGGGTGTTCGAGCCCGTGGCTCGAGCCACCAATCTGCCGGTATTCGCCATGCAGCCGGCCCTGTCACCTACCGCCCTGCGTTTCTCGGAGGTTGTCGCGGCCCTCTCGGCAGGGGGTGCGCGGGTTTATCGACAGCTGTTGCCGGAGGTTCGGGACCGGTTCTTCTTTCGGCCCGATGCAACCGCTGCGGAGCAGGCCATGACCGAACGGCTTCCGGGGCTGGTGGCCCAGGCGCTCGATTTGCTAGAGGGCGAATCCGTGCCGGACCAGGCGGCCGCGTTGCCTGTAGTCGAACCGGGGGACGAAACGCCTGATGCCCGGCAACGGCTGACCCCCTATCAGGGCGAGAATGCCGACGATCCGCCTGCGCTGGCGCTTGAAGATCTGCGGGGTGGGCGGCGCGATCTGGCCGATCTGCGCGGGCAGGTGGTCCTTCTGAACTTCTGGGCGAGCTGGTGCCCGCCCTGTCTGCACGAAATGCCGTCCATGCAGCGGCTTTACGATCGGTATCGGAACCGGGGATTCACCATCGCGGCGGTCAATCTGGGCGAGACTCCCGAGCGTATCCGGCCTTTTCTTGAGGATCTGGATATCGGGTTCCCGATCTGGTTGGACCCGGAAAATCGCTCGGCCCGCCGCTGGCAGGTGTTTGCCTATCCCACCAGTTTTCTGATCTCTCGCACCGGCGCCATCCGTTACGCCATTGCCGGCGGGATCGACTGGGAAAGCCCCGAGGCGGTCTCCCGCATCGAGCAACTTCTGGAGGAGGCAGGTCCGTGAATGAGCCGAAATGGCTGCTGGTCAACACCGGCGGTACCCTGAACAAACGCTACGACCCCCTGACAGGGCAGCTGTACGTCCCCGCAGATGATCTGGCTGTCGAGCGCCTGCTGGCGCCCTTTGCCGGCAATATCCCGGCCCGGGTCGTCGGGTTGGTGTACAAGGACAGCCTGGAGATGACTGACGCGGATCGGGTCGAGATCACCCGCTGCATCAAACAGTTCCCGGACCTGCCGGCGCTGCTGATTCACGGAACAGACACCATGGACCAGACCGCCCGCTGGCTGGCCGAACGGTTGCCCGAGCAAAGGATCGTTCTGACCGGGGCGATGGAGCCGCTGGCATTTGGAGGAGACGAGGCGATCAGCAATTTCGCGCTGGGCGTGGGATTCCTGATGGCCGCCGCCGACCCGGGGGTGTTTATTGCCATGCACGGGCTGGTGCGGTCGCAGGAGGCGATCTTCAAGGATCGGGCACAGGGGCTCTTTCGCCCACGGACAAGCTGAATTGCCTGACCAGGCGCAGCTGCGTCAGGAATCCGGAGAATGCGTCGGCGGGAAATGCCGGATGCCCGGGCGCTCCTCCGGCCTGCGGTTGTGGACACGGAACAACGTGCCCGCGTCCGTCGTGTCAGCCCTGCGTGGCCGGCCGGCTGGCAGACCGGCGGCGACGTTGCCGGGGCGGACCATCACGGCGATCCCGGTTTCCGGGCCGTGGCTCGTCGCGCCCGCCGCGTGCCGGGCGTCCGGAGCGCCCCGCCGGACGGTCCGCCGGGGCCGGGAAGCCCTCGGTTTCCACCCGGTCGATGCGCTGGCCGATCAGCCGCTCAATTCCGCCGAGCAGTTTCAGCTCTTCGCCATCGACCAGGGACAGGGCCGAGCCGCTGGCCCCGGCACGACCGGTTCGGCCGATCCGATGCACGTAGTCTTCGGGCACGTTGGGCAGTTCGAAGTTGACCACCTGCGGCAGTTGGTCGATGTCCAGTCCGCGTGCCGCGATATCAGTCGCCACCAGGACCCGCAGCGTGCCGTCCTTGAATCCTTCGAGCGCCCGGGTGCGCGCATTCTGGCTCTTGTTGCCGTGGATGGCCGCGGCGCGGATTCCTTCCTTGTCGAGCTTTTCCGCAAGCCGGTTCGCGCCATGCTTGGTGCGCGTGAAGACCAGCACCTGGTGCCAGTCATGCTCGCGGATCAGGTGGCTGAGCAGGTCACGCTTGTGGCTGCTTTCGACCAGGTGGACCTGCTGCTGGACGCGCTGGGCGGTGGTGTTGCGCGCTGCGACCTCCACGCTGGCCGGGTTGTCGAGCAGGCCTTCGGCAAGCCGGCGGATTTCCGGCGAGAAGGTCGCGGAAAACAGCAGGTTCTGACGCTGGTCCGGCAGCAGGCGCAGGACCTTCCGGATATCGTGGATAAAGCCCATGTCCAGCATCCGGTCGGCTTCGTCCAGTACCAGGATCTCGATGCCCGACAGGTCCAGGTTGCCCTGGCCGACGTGGTCAAGCAGTCGGCCCGGGGTCGCAACCAGCACGTCCTGAACGGTCTTGAGTGCGCGGATCTGCGGGTTGATGTTGACGCCGCCGAACATGACCATCGAGTGCAGGTCGAGGTACTCGCCGTAGGTCAGCACGGATTCGTGGACCTGGGCGGCCAGTTCGCGCGTCGGCACCAGTACCAGGCAGCGGGGACGTCCGGGGCGCCGCGGACTTTTTGTTGCCGAAAGCAACTGCAGCACGGGCAGCGTGAAGCCGGCAGTCTTGCCGGTGCCGGTCTGGGCGGCCGCCAGCAGGTCGCGGCCGGAGAGAACGACCGGGATGGCCTTGGCCTGAATCGGCGTGGGGTTTTCGTAACCGACGCTGTCGAGCGCGCGTAGAAGCGGCTCGCACAGGCCAAGCTCGGTAAAGGTATTGGGGGTTTCGTTCGACATGCTCATGCGCTCCATCGGTGCCCATCCCCTGATTCGCACAAGGGCACCCATCGAGGCAGACGATCATTCGGGAAATTCAAATCGCGGATCCGGATGGATCGGAGAAGACCGGACGAAGACGGGTCGTTCTTTCCGGTGCGCGCAGCATACGCGCATGTGGTGCCCATGGGAAGCGCCGATTGCGGCCACGGCACGGTTCGGACGGCCTGGTCCGCCCGTTGCGACGATGTTGCCTTTGGTTACAGGATTGCCGGGATGAGCAGGTTGAGGGCGCCTGGTCCTGGAAATCCCGCTTCCGGGAGAACTTACTGCTTGTCTTCGACCGGGTGGGTGGCGGCCGCGATATCATCGGGCTGATCGGACTCGCTCCTGGCCCGCTCGCCACGCGTACGCGTGACCGCCTTCATCTGCAGATGCAGTGCTGCCTTAGCCATCAGGTGGGCGCTGACCGGCGCGGTAATGAACAGGAACAGCGTGACCAGAAGCTCGTGCAGGCTCAGCCCGTCGCTGAAGCTGAAATACAGGGCGGAGGCGACCAGAATGGCGCCAACGCCAAGGGTGGTGGCCTTGGTCGGGCCATGCAGACGCATGAAGAAATCGGGCAGCCGGTACAGGCCGATGGAGCCGACCAGCGTGAAGAAGGCACCGACGAGTACCAGCAGGGCGAGAACGACATCAAGCATTTTCAGGTCACTCCATGATATCGCCGCGCAGCAGGTACTTGCTGAGCGCGACGGTGCCGACGAAGCCCATGACGGCAATCAGCAGCGCCGCCTCGAAGTACAGGGCACTGTCCGAGGACAACCCGAACAGGATCAGCAGGGCGATGGAGTTGATGTAGAGCGTGTCCAGCGCGAGGATCCGGTCGGGCAGGTCCGGTCCGCGAAGCAGGCGTAGCAGGCTCAGTGCCAGCGCCAGGCTTACCAGGGCGAAGGCCAGGGGCAGAACGGCTTGGAGCATCAGGAAAATACCTCCCGCAGGGGCGCCTCGTAGCGTTGCTTGATCTTGGCGATCTCGGCGTCGATGTCTTCGACGTGGAGTGCATGGACCAGCAGCGTCCGACCATCACTGGACAGGTCGCATGAGACCGTGCCCGGTGTCAGCGAAATCGTGTTCGCCAGCAGGGAAATCGCCAGCGGTGACTGCAGGTCCAGCGGAATCTGGATAAAGGCCGGGGCCAGTCGATCGTTGCGTCCCAGGATCAGCCGGGCCACCACCAGGTTGGCCACCAGGATGTCGTAGAGGACCAGCGCCACGAAACGAGCGAGCACGCCGGGGTGGCGAATGCGGACTTCCTCCGGCCAGAACGCAGAGGTCAGTTTGGGTATCGCCAGACCCAGCAGCAGGCCCAAGACAAAGTGACCGGCACTGAAGCTGTTGTTCAGGAGCATCCAGGCCAGCACGAGGAAGGCACTGAGCAAAGGATGTGGCAGCCAGCGATGCAGGGTGGCGTTCATCGTTCACCTCCCACGGGTTCAAGCTTCAGCACCGAGTGGATGTAATCGGCCGGCACAGCAAGCTGTTGTGCCGTGGCCATCATCCATTCGTGTACAGGGTGCGCGAAAAGCACCATCAGCGGGCTCAGGGCAAACAGCCCGACCACCGGCACCAGGGCCATCCGGCTCACGGCCTCGCCCTCATCGTTCGGGGTGGAGAGAGTGCGGTAGAACAACATGGTGCCCGCACGGGCCATGGCCACGATAATCATGAAGCTTGCCACCAGAATGGCCGCATACACCCAGGCAGTCAGCGGGCCGTTGAGGGCTGCGTGCAGGATCAGCACCTTGCCGAAGAACCCCGAGAGCGGCGGCATCCCCGCGATCGAAATCGCCGCGGCGAATAGCAGCGAGCCGACGAAGATCGCGTTGGGCATGGCCGGCGCCGGGCTGAAGCGGTCGCCCACACTGCCTCGGCCGCGGGCGATCACGTCGGCCA
Source organism: Halothiobacillaceae bacterium (assembly GCA_049974825.1). Taxonomy (GTDB): domain Bacteria; phylum Pseudomonadota; class Gammaproteobacteria; order Halothiobacillales; family Halothiobacillaceae; genus JBKHDT01. Next base: position 22,053 of record JBNGDJ010000005.1, read on the forward strand.
GCAGGAACAGGCCCGCGGTGACCACCGTGGAGTGGAACAGGTAGTAAAGCGCCCCGGCCAGCGCGGCCTGACTGTTCAGCCCCAGGGCAATCAGCAGCGTCCCGATCGAGGCCAGCACCAGATAGGCCACCTGCATGCGCAGCATACGCGCGGCCATGACTCCGAAGGCCGCCAGGATCATCGTGACCAGGCCGGTCACCAGCAGCCAGGGCGCGGCCAAGTCGACCAATCCGCCGGGCGCGTCGGTGAACAGCGTCCCGTGCACCCGGATGATCGCGTAGATGCCCACCTTGGTCATGATGGCGAACAGCGCAGCCACCGGTGCGCTGGTGCGCGCATAGGCGCCCGGAAGCCACAGGTACAGCGGGAACATCGCCGCCTTGACGCCGAAGACGATCAGCAAAAGCAGTCCGGCGGCTGCCACCAGGCCGGCACGTTCCTCCGGCAACTCCTGGATGCGCGCGGCCATGTCGGCCAGGTTGAGCGTGCCGAGGGCGCCGTAGAGTGCCCCGACCGCGAACAGGAAAAGCGTTGAGCCGACCAGGTTGATGACGACGTACTGAAGTCCGGCCCGGGTCCGCTTCCGGCCGCCGCCATGCAGCAGCAGCCCGTAGGAGGCGATCAGCAGGATCTCGAAGAAGACGAACAGGTTGAAGACGTCGCCGGTCAGGAAAGCCCCGTTGATGCCGAGCAACTGGAACTGGAACAGCGGATGAAAATGTGGACCGCGGGCATCAATGCCGGTGGCCACGGCATACCAGAGCGCGCCCAGGGCCAGGATCGCCGTCAGCAGCAGCATGAGCGCCGAGAGTTGGTCCAGGACCATCACGATGCCGAAGGGGGCCTGCCAGTTGCCAAGGATGTAGACATGCTGGCTTCCATCGGCAACCAGTCCCATCGAGGCGACCGCCATGGCCAGCAGCCCGGCGGTCACCAGCAGGTTCAGTGTCCGCTGCAGCGCAAGTCCGCCGGACCGGGCCAGGATCAGGCCCATGCCGGCAATCAGTGGTACCAGCAGCGAGAGAACGACCGCTTGCATCATTTGCGTGATTCTCCCTTGCCGGATTTGCCGCGTTCGCCGATTTCATCAGGGCCTTGGTGCAGGCCGTCCACATGATCGTTGCCCAGCTCCGCCCGTGCCTTGAGGGCCAGCGCGATCACGAAGGCGGTCATGCCGAAGGCGATCACGATGGCGGTCAGCACCAGCGCCTGGGGCAGGGGGTCGGCGTAACCGACGGCCTCCGGGTCAATGACCCCGGGCATCCCGACCGTGAGTCGCCCCATGGCGAAGAGGAACACGTTGGCGGCATAGGCCAGCAGGGTCAGGCCGAGTACGACCGGGAAGGTGCGTGCCCGGAGGGTCAGGTAGACCCCGGTGGCGGTCAATATGCCGATCAGCAGGGAAATCAGCAGCTCCATCAGTGGGTTGCCTCAGGACGGGGTTGATCGCTCGCATGGGAGAGCTTGCCGAGCTGGACGAGCATCAGCACGGTCGATCCGACCACCACCAGGAACACGCCCAGGTCAAACACCAGCGCGCTGGCGACCTCGAACTTGCCGACGATCGGCCAGGTCAGGTAGGTGAAGCTGGTGGTCAGGAAGGGATAGCCAAGCACCATCGAAACCAGGCCGGTGCCGGTGGCAAAGAACAGGCCGGCGGCGATGACCAGGTGCATGTCCACTGGCAGCCGTTGCCGAGTCCAGTCGATGCCGTTGGACAGGTACTGGACGATCAGGGCCACCGCGGCGATCAGGCCGGCGATAAAGCCGCCGCCAGGCAGGTTGTGGCCACGCAGGAATACGAAGGCGGCCACCGCCAGCATCAGCGGCAGCAACAAGCGGGTTAGGGTGCGCATGATCGTCGGATGCGCGTCCGGTGACCAGGCGCGGCCCTGCACGTCCGCCGCCGGGGCCCGCAGCGACAGCCCCTGCAGCATGGCGTAGATGCCGAGTCCGGCGATGGCCAGCACCGCGATCTCGCCCAGCGTATCGAAGCCGCGGAAGTCCACCAGAATGACGTTCACCACGTTGGTGCCGCCGCCGCCGGGCTTGCTGTTGGCCAGGAAGAAGTCCGAAATCGGGGCGAAGTCGCGGGTCAGCACCGCCATGGCCAGCAGGGTAGCGCCCACCCCGGCCAGCAGGGCGAGGATCACATCCCGGGCATGACGGCCGCTCCAGCGCTCTGCCGGGCTGCTCTGGGGCAGGAAGAACAGCGCAAGCAGCAGCAGAACGATGGTGACCACCTCAACCGAAAGCTGGGTCAGCGCCAGGTCGGGTGCCGAGAACTTGGCGAAGCCCAGCGAAATGACCAAGCCGATGACGCCCAGTACAATCAGGGAAATCAGGCGCTTGCGGTGCAGGATCACGGTGGCGATCGCCGCGATCGCCATGGCGGCGCCGGCAACGACCGTGACAGCATCCACTGGCATCATGGCCCGATCACCCAGCAGGGGTGTGCCGAGCATCAGATAGCCGTAAGTGCCGGCCACGATGCCTGCACCAATGATCCAGGACACGGCATGCTGCAGGCTGCCATTGTCGAAGCGGGCGGTCACCGCACCCGACAGGGAGAAAAGCCAGGCAATCACGGCATTGAAGGGTACGCGGGCGTCGATCTTTTCCAGGTAGCGGTCGTGGAAGGCGAACAGGCGCTCACGCAGGAAGTAGATGCCCACCCCGACGGTCAGCGCGATGGCGCTCATGAGCAGCGGCAGGTTGAAACCGTGCCAGAGATAGAGCCCGTACTCCGGCGGTGTGCCCTGCAGCACGCCGGTAACCGCTACCGCGAGGATGGGCCCGACGATCAGTGACGGCACGATGCCAACTGCCAGGCAGAGCACGACCAGAAGATCCACGGGGATTTTCATGAACCGCGGCGGCTCGTGCGGAGTCTTGGGCAGGTCAACAGGCTCGCCGTTGAAGAAGACGTCGTGGATAAAGCGCAGCGAGTAGGCCACGGACATCATCCCGCCGATTGTCACCAGCGCCGGGATCAGCCAGCTCGCGGCGCTTCCCTGGCCGAAAGTGATTGCCTCGGCGAAGAACATTTCCTTGGAAATGAACCCGTTGAGCAATGGTACGCCTGCCATGGCGGCCGCCGCGATCATGGCCAGCACGGCCGTGTGCGGCATGTATTTGAGCAGCCCGTTGAGTCGGCGCATGTCGCGGGTGCCGGTTTCGTGATCGATGATCCCCGCCACCATGAACAGCGACGCCTTGAACGTGGCGTGGTTGATGATGTGAAACACGGCGGCCACCGCGGCCAGCGGAGTGCCAAAGCCGAACAGCAGGGTGATCAGCCCCAGGTGGCTGATCGTCGAGTAGGCCAGCAGCCCCTTCAGGTCATGCTTGAACAGCGCGGTGTAGGCGCCCAGCAGGAAGGTGGCCAGGCCCGCCGAGGACACGATCCAGACCCATTCGGGCGTGCCCGCCAGGGCCGGAAACAGCCGGGCCAGCATGAAGATCCCCGCCTTGACCATGGTGGCCGAATGCAGGTAAGCGGAGACGGGCGTCGGGGCTGCCATCGCGTGCGGCAGCCAGAAATGGAAGGGGAACTGGGCCGACTTGGTAAAGACCCCGAGCAGGATCAGGACCAGCGTGGGCAGGTACAGCGGGTGGTTCTTGATCAGGTCCCCGGCCGCGAGCACATCGCTGAGCTGGTAGCTCCCGACGATATGCCCGAGCAGCAGCACACCGGCCAGCATGGCCAGGCCGCCCCCGCCGGTGACCGCCAGTGCCATGCGGGCGCCCTGGCGGGCATCGCGCCGGTGCTGCCAGTAGCTGATCAGCAGGAAGGAACTCAGGGAAGTCAGCTCCCAGAACACCACCAGCTGGATCAGGTTCTCGGAGAGCACGATGCCAAGCATCGACCCCATGAACAGCAGCATGTAGGCGAAGAAGCGCCCCATGCAGTCACGCGGGGACAGGTAGTACCTGGCGTAGAGAATGATCAGCAGGCCGATCAGCAGGATCAACAGCGCGAACAGCAGCGCCAGCCCATCGAGCCGGAAGGAGAAATTCAGGCCGATGGCCGGCAGCCATTGCCATGTCTGGACAATGGTTTCGCCACCAAAGGGTGCGCCCATGGATGGTGCCAGCGCCAGCAGAGCCGCGGAGGTAAAGCCCGCGGCCACCCAGGCCGAGGCCAGACGGTTCAGCCGGGCCGACCAGGCAGCAAAAGCCGCCCCGAGGAAGGGCAGGAGTACGACAATGGGTAGGTTCATGACCTGATCGGTTTCCGTGACTTGCGTGTCATCAAGTTATCCGTTTGAGGGATTTATCCTTCTGGGAATTTCTGCACTCAATGCTGCTGATTCCCGATTTGGGGCATGGAGGCCCCATCGCACCATGGCGCAAGCCATTGGATTGACATGCATGGGTTGGGCATCTGCCCGAGCGGGCATTCCGGCATGAAGCCAGAGGGGGGGGGCGAGTTTGGCGCCTTCCCCGAAACCCCGCCCCAAAGTCCGTAGACCCGCGCCAAAATCCGTAGAATGATCGGGCCCGCTGAATGAGGGCGCCAGTCTACCATGAGCACGCCGCGACCTGGCAGGCCCGGACATGCAAACGGGGCAACAGTGGTAGAATTCCGCGCAATGGCGAAAAAGGGGTGCCCGCTCCCGGCAGGGCGATTCGGGGTTTCGGGCCTCTGCCGGGGCTGTCCATCGGATACCCTGCGCCGGCCGACCCTGTGCTTGCATGGCCGAACATGGCCGAAGTCGCCGGGCCCAGGATGGCTCCGTGCCTGTTTACTGGAAGAATACCTTCACGGTCAGTTGAAAAAACCTTGCTATCACAACAGCCTCATCCGACGCGCATCCCGCGCGAGGACCATAACGTTTCCCGGTCACAGATCAGCCAGAATGCGCTGAACGTGCTTTACCGGCTCAAGGACGCCGGCTTTGGTGCCTGCCTGGTCGGAGGGGGTGTGCGCGATCTGTTGCTCGGGCGCCGACCCAAGGACTTCGACGTGGTGACCGACGCCCGGCCCGAACAGGTGCGCCGGTTGTTCCGTCATGCCCGGATTGTCGGGCGTCGCTTCAAGATCGTGCATGTGGTGTTCAAGGACGAGGTGATCGAGGTCTCCACCTTCCGCGGTCCAATGGATGACAACACCGTGCGCGGCGAGACCGGCATGATCCTGCGCGACAATGAATACGGTGGCATGGACGACGATGTCTGGCGCCGGGATTTTGCCTGCAATGCCCTGTACTACGACATCGCGGACTTCTCGATCATCGACTATACCGGCGGCGTTTCGGACGTCCGGGAAGGGCGGTTGCGGCTGATCGGCGACCCGGAAACGCGCTATCGGGAAGACCCGGTGCGGATGCTCCGGGCCGCACGCTTCCGCGCCAAGCTCGGTTTCGACCTCGACGAGTTGACCCGCGACCCCCTGCCGCGCCTCGGCGAGTTGCTGCTGCCGATCTCATCGGCGCGACTGTTCGACGAGAGTCTCAAGCTGTTCCAGTCGGGGCACGGCTTGGCCTCCTTCGAGGTGCTGCGGGAACTGGACCTGTTCAAGTGGCTGTTCCCGGAGCTTGACCGGCAACTCGACGAACCCTCCGGAAGGGTCGAGCGGCTGGTCCGGGGGGTACTGGCCAGTACCGATCACCGGATGGCGGAAAACCTGGGCGTCAACCCCGCCTTCCTGTTTGCCGTGCTGCTTTGGGAGGGAGTTCGCCAGCGGATCGAGGGCCTGGCCCATCAGCGGGTTGCGCCGGAGGACGCCATGGATTTTGCCATGGAAGAAACCCTGCGCCAGGCGATCGAGCGCATCGCGATCCCCCGCCGTCTGACGGATATCATGCGCCAGATCTGGGCGCTTCAGCCTGCGCTTGATGCCTGTCCCGACGGGGCCGAGCGGCGGGCCCTGCTGGGGCACGGCCGTTTTCGGGCGGCGCTGGACATGCTTTGCCTGAGAGCGGAGTCTGGTGAACCGGTGGGACAGGCCTGCGGATACTGGCGAGACTTCGAGCCCGACCGGGAGGTCCTGGAGCAGGCCGCTTCCGAGGGCAAGAAGCGCAAGCCCCGTCGCCGTCGACGGCCGCGCAGGAAGAAGCCGGCGTGAACGGGCCGGTCGAATGCATGGTCGGGGTCGGCAGCAACCTGGGCGATCCCGTCCGCCAGGTCAGTCAGGCCCTGCAGGATTTGCAATTCCTTCCGGATTGCAGGTTGCTTGCCACCTCCGGCCTCTACCACAATCCTCCGGTTGGCCCGCCGGATCAGCCCGACTACGTGAACGCGGTGGCCCGACTGCAGACTGGGCTTTCGCCCCATGCGCTGCTCGCATCGCTCCAGACCCTTGAGCAGGCGGCCGGTCGGCAGAAGACACGCAGCTGGGGCGAGCGGATTCTGGACCTTGACCTGCTGGTTTACGGCGATCTTTCGATGGATGACCCGCAACTTACCCTGCCGCATCCGGAAATTGCCCAACGGCGTTTCGTCCTGGTGCCCTGGCTGGAAATCGCCCCCGATGCGGCCCTTCCTGACGGGCAGTCGCTGGCCGAGCTTCTCGTGAGCGCCCCGCCCCACCCGCTGGAACGGCTGGCATTCGGGGCGGCCTGATCGCCCCGTCTGGCCCTGGAGACTGGTTCATGCCTGATCAAAAACCCGTGACCTTGCGGACCCTGGCTCGCATGAAGGCCGAAGGCGTGCCGATCGCGATGCTGACTGCCTACGAAGCGACTTTCGCTCAGGTGGCCGAGGCCGCCGGGGTGGACGTGCTGCTGGTGGGCGATTCGCTGGGCATGGTGGTGCAGGGGCAGGCCGACACGCTGGCCGTGACCGTCGAGGAAGTCGCCTACCATTGCCGGACGGTGCGCCGGGGCGCCCAACGCGCCATGGTCATTGCCGACATGCCCTTCATGAGCTACGCGACCCTGCCGAAGGCGCTGGAAAGCGCGGCGACCCTGATGAAGTCCGGCGGGGCGCAGATGGTCAAGCTTGAGGGCGGCAGCGACCAGGTGGAGATCGTGCGGGCGCTGGCGCAACAGGGTGTTCCCGTCTGTGCTCATCTGGGCCTGCAACCGCAGTCGGTCCACAAGCTTGGTGGATACCGCGTCCAGGGACGAGCGACCGACGAGGCTGAGAAGATGCTGGCGGATGCGCAGGCCCTGGAAGCGGCGGGCGCGGACCTGATGATTCTCGAGTGTGTGCCGGCCGACCTGGCTGCCCGGATTGCCGAGGCGCTTGATGTGCCGGTGATCGGTATCGGAGCCGGTGCCAGGACTGACGGGCAGGTGCTGGTGCTCCATGATGTGCTGGGCGTGACCGAACGTCCGCCGCGATTCAGCCGCTGTTTTCTTGATGGAGCGCATGACATCCCCGGCGCGCTGTCGGCCTACGTCGCGGCCGTACGTGCCCGCCGTTTTCCCGCACCGTCCGAGCAGTTTGACTGACCTTGCCTTGATGGGGCGCAACGCCCCGTGCTGTCGGAAGCGGCGAAGTTTCAGCGTTGTGCGGGGCGGCGGATAATGGGTTCGCCGTAGCGGGCCAGGTACTGGCGTTGATGTTCCGGGGACAGCACGCGGGACAGATCCAGCCCGACCCCGTGGTCAGCCAAAAAGCCGATGATGTGACGGGTCCAGGTGCTGCCGTGGCTGCAGGCGGTGTAGGTCAGGCCGGGATGCCTCTCGCCATAGCGTGCCGGGAGACTTTCAAGCAGTTCCGTCACGCTGAAACGGTCGCGGCGCGCGTCGGACAGGCTCGGGTCGGGCAGGTCAAGGTACAGCCAGGTGCGCCAGTCCCGTGTGCTGTCAAGCAGGTGAAAACCCCGTCCCTTAAGATAAATGACCGCCCGCGGGCCCGCGCCATCGCCCTCCAGCCGGGCGATCCGCTCCAGGGAAGCCGGGGCCTCACTCATGGCGCGCAGCGCTTCAATCACTTCAGATCCGGCAATCAGGCGCGCCTGCTGTACCGCGCCACTGGCGGCCAGACCCGCCAGAAAGGTTTCCCGCACCGCGAACACCTCCCGGCTGGCGGGGTCCGCCTGCGCCTGCTCCATGCGCAGCGCATCCAGAAACAGTTCAAGCTCCGAATGACCGAGCCAGCCGACCACCCGTGCGCGGCGTGTCTCGCCCAGCACGTTCCACCACTGGCGCCGGCTGGCCGCCTCGGGGGCCGTGCGCGGGTCGCCGGCGATGGACAGCAGCCACTGCAGCCAGAGTGCGCCGGGATGTTCCGAGTCACGATCGATGACATGGGCGAGCGCGGCATGTCCAAGCCGCTGGCCCTGCTCGAAAGGCAGGTTGTGCGTTTCCGGCCGGGCCAGGCGATCGAGCAGCGGATCCGCCGCGCCTGTGGGCAGGTTCTCCAGCGCGTCGAGATAAAAATGCCCGAGCGCCAGCTCGGCGAAACGCCCCTTGAACACGGCGCCGAGCCCGAGTTGCGTGATCCAGGTTTCTAATGACTTTCCCTGCGCCCGGGCATCGGCGGCAATTTGCGCCGGTCCGTCTGCAGCCAGCAGTCTGCCGTCCGTCGCTTCCAGGGCCGTCCAGGGGCCACGGCGTTCGGATGGCCGGCGCGGATGAGGCCAGAGTCCTGCTAGGGTTTCGGCCAGCTGCGGACGCAGGGGCTCGGATGCGTCCAGCGCGTCGAAGGCTTGAAAATACAGCGCCAGCAGGTTGAGATGCGTCTGCCGCGACAGGCGGGGCGACTGGAGCTTCGCCAGGCGCTGAAGGGTTTCGCCAGTCAGGCAGCGGGCACGGAATTCCGGCTCGACCAGCCACAGATGCGTCAGCGCCCGCGCATTGGCCCGGCTGCGGGGCATGGATTGTGTCAGCGCGGCGGCTCCCTCGGCGCATAATGCGCGCAGATGCGCACAGCGTTCGCGGAATGCATCGCCGTGTCCGACGCTCTGGCGCAGGCCCGAGAGCCGGCGGCGCGTGGCCGACCAGCGCTCCAGGCTGCCCTCGGGCCAGTGCATGCCGAATGTGGGCAGGGCGGGCTGGTGGTTCACCGCGGCAGTTCCTCGAGCATCCGGCCGACGGCCTCGTACTCCAGGCGCTGCGGGCGGCGGATGGTGAAGCGGATATCGATCCGCCGGTTTTGACGCAGCGCGTCCTCGTCATCCGCCTCCGGCCAGGTCACGGGCCGGGTGGCGGCGTAGCCGCTGACTGAAAACAGTGCCTCGCCCTGGTGGTTTTTCAGGTCGGTCAGCCGGTGTTCCGGGGGCAGTGCCTCGTTCCAGAACTGCCATAGGGAGATGGCCCGGAAGGTCGACAGGCCCCAGTTGCCCTTCATTTGCGGCCGGTCGAAAGGACGTCGATCGGTGTGGCCCTCCACGAAGATGGTGTCCAGGTGCTCGATATGGTCGCCGGAGGTGACCACCTCGGCGATGACTTGACCTATCTGGCGGGCCGCCTCGCGGTAGGCCGGGGCAATTTCGAAGGCCCCGGTCTCGAAGCCGATGACCGCCTCGGGAATGCGCAGCACGCTGTGGTTTTCGCTGATTTGCACGTCAATGCCGCGTTCTACCAGGGTGCCGTGGATTCGCTCAAGCACGTTGCGCCGGACCTGTTCGGCTGCCTCAAGCTGGGCGAACTCGTTCTCGAAGCGTTCCTGAAGGGTTTCCAGCTGCCGTTCGCGCTCGATCAGTTGCAGCATCAGGATGACTGCCGCGAGCATGAACACCACCAGTAGCGCGGCCATGATGTCGGAAAACGAGACCCAGTAGGGATTTTCCTCGTCAACAGGCCGCTGGCCGGTTTCACGCCAGCGCATCAGGAGCGGGCCTCCAGATCATCGACCAGCTCGCTGAGTGCCTGGACGGTGCGGGTCATTTCGTCCACGAACTGCAGGGTATGCTCGTTCCAGGCCTGCATTCGTTCTTCTATCTGGGCGTTGACGGTTCGACCGTAGTTTTCAAGCCATTCGGCGGACCGCGCCTCAAGCCCGCCGATCATCCTTTGAAGCTCCTCGGTGGTGCCGCCAAGCAGGGCCTGGAGCTGCTCAAGGAATTGCCGCTGCTGCTGCGTCAGGCCATCGAAGCTGCCGCGTGCCTGCTCGGACGCGGCCAGCAGCCGTTCGCCCGTTTCCGCCAGGCCGTTGCGAAGGGTGTTTAGCCCCTCCAGCGCCCGGGCATGCTCGGTGGCCATATGCTCGCCCTGGGCCATGATGGTTTCCAGGGTGCCAGCCGTGCGCTCCAGTCCCTCGCCCAGACGCTCCTGGGTCGCGGCAAGATCCCGAGTCATGCGCTCAAGCGAGGCGCTGCTGCCATCGAGGTGGGCCGCGGCAGAGCCCAGGGCCTCGCGGCTGTGTTCCAGCCCCTCGAGCAGCTGATACTGCTGCTGGTTTTGTGCACCCAGGATTTGCACCATGTTGGCGAGGTTGCTTCCAAGCTCGGCCAGTGAAGAATCGAGCCGTTCCGTGCTTTCCTGCATCTGACGGCCCTGGGCGGCACCGGCCTGCTGCAGGGATTCGCTGAACTGCCCGACCAGTCGTTCAAGTCGTTCGCCAGCCGCGTTGCCCTGCTGGCGGGTGCTGCGTGATAGTTCCTGAAGCATGGGTCCGAGGCTGTCGGCCACGCCCCGCTCCAGTCGCTGACCCAGTGCGTCGAGGCTTTCGGTCATCCGCTCTGCGAGGGTGCGATCCAGCTGGCGCAGAGCTTCATGGCCCAGCCTGCCATACTCGGCCATTTCCAGCAGGGTCTGCTCCACCGCGATCCGGGGATAGATGCCTTCGACCCGCTGTTGCAGTCGACGCGCTCGCCAGAGCGCGCTGCGTTCAAGCAGTTTCTCGGTCAGGTTGAGCAGCAGGCTGTAGAACACCCCCCAGACGGAGGTCATGAAGGCGACCGCGGCCCCGGCGATCAGCTGGTCGATGCCGACCTTCAGCTCCTCGACCTCGCTGGCGCGCACCTGCAGATCGGCCAGGCCGACCGTCAGGCCCACGAAGGTCCCCAGCACGCCGATGGCGACCAGAAAGCTCGGGGTTGCGGCCAGCAGGCGACTGGAGGTCAGTCCCGGTGCCAGCGCCCGCACGTCCAGCAGGCGATTCGCGTCCTCGGCCAGATGCAGGGTTTGCTGGTCAACCGAGAGCACCAGGCTCTGGTCAAGACGGTTCCAGATTGCCGCCACGCCAGGAATCCGGCTGTTGGCGGCCTGCTCGCGCAGGGCGGAGCGGGCCCGGACCGGCCCGGTCTGCTCGGCCTCGTCGAGCAGATGGCGCAGAATGCGCATTCTGGCCGCGAACAGCAGGTAGTGTCGCAGCAGGAACCCTGCTGCCAGGGCGAGCAGCAACGTCATGACCAGCCAGAAGCCGGTCACCAGGCCGGCCGGTTCGCCCGTGCCGAGGGCGGATAGATCGGGCAGGAGGTGATCGAGCAGTTCCATCATGTGTTCCGGGTCCTTTGGCCGGGGCCGATGTCGAATGCCATGGGCGGCAAAGTTTTGTCGTTGCCCGGGCACCCCGAATAAACACGTCCGCCTGGTTTTTCGAGATGCTCGTCGGCGGTTTCAGGGATTGTCCCGGGACGCGGTGTCCGGGTCACGCGCCGGGATTGCCGTGCTGGTCACTGGCTGCGGCCCGGGCGGCCGCCCGCCGGTCGATCCGCTGCTGGGCCCAGGCAAGCATGGCGGGCGTGAACAGCAAGGTCAACGGGGTGGCGATCAGCAGGCCGCCGGCGATGGCCGTGGCCAGCTGGACCCAGTACTGGGTCGAGGGGGCGCCGATGCTGAAGTCCCGGCCAATCAGGTCAATCGTCAGGGCGAACACCATCGGCAGCAGGCCGAGGATGGTTGTCACGCTGGTCAGAACCACGGGGCGCAGGCGCTGCGCGCCGGTTCTCATGGCGGCCTCGACCGGCGCGATGCCCCGGGCACGCAGCACGTTGAAGGTGTCAATCAGCACGATATTGTTGTTGACCACGATCCCGGCCAGCGCGATCACACCAATGCCGCTCATGACAATGCTGAAGGGTTCCTGGCGGAGCAGGAGGCCAAGCAGCACGCCAGCCGTCGAGAACACGATCGCGGTGAGGACCAGCAGCGCCTGATGGATACTGTCAAACTGCGTGACCAGAATCAGCACCATCAGTGCCAGCGCGATCAGGAAGGCGGCGGAAAGGAAGCGACTGGCTTCCTGCTGCTCCTCCGCCTCGCCGCGAAACTGCACCTGGATGACTTCGTTGACAGGGTGCTCCGCCAGCCAGCGCTGCAGGGCCCGCGTGCGGTCATCAACCAGTGTGCCGGCAGCCACGTCTGCCTCGATGGTCAGGCTGCGATACCCGTCGATGCGTGACAGGGTGCCGACCTTCTGGGCGGGCTCGATCTCGACGAAGTTTTGGATGGGCACCAGACCGGCCTGGGTTGGAACCTGCAGATTCATCAGCTGGCCCAGGTGGCGGCTGTCATAGGGAAACCGGACCCGGATTTCCACTTCTTCGTCGGCATCGTCGGGTCGGTAGTCACCCAGTTGCAGGCCCTGCGTGAGCATTTGGACGGCATTGCCCAGCAGCGAGAGATCGGCCCCGTGTCGGGCCGCCTCTCGGTGGTCGATCCGCAGGCGCATTTCGATTCCCGGCAGGGCGCGATTGTCCTCCACATCGACGAACCCTCCGACCTGGCGCATGCCGTTGCGCAGATGCGCAACGGCCTCTTCCAGGGTCGACAGGGGTACGCTCCCGTGGCGAGCGGTCAGTTCAATCTCGACCGGGCGTCCCATGCCGGGCCCGCCCTCCTGCGCCATGAACTGCAGGCGAACGCCGGGCACGTCCGCGGTTTCCTCGCGCAGTTCATCGAGTATCTTCGTCGCTGGGCGCCGTTTGTCCCAGTCGGTGAATTCCAGCTGCACGATGCCGATAACGTCCTCGGGCAGGTCTTCGCTCAGGCGATCTCGCTGCGACCCGATGGTGCGGGCGTAGACGGTTTGTATCTCCGGGTGGCCGAGAATCCGGTCCTGGACGTCCCGGACCAGGGCATCCGCCTCGTGCACGGAAAGATCGCCGCGGGCCTGGACCTGAACTTGTGCAAATCGCGGCTCGACCGAGGGAAAGAAGTCCACGCCGCGGCCGAACTGCCCATAGGCATGGAACAGAGCCGCTGTGAGGGTGGCAGCCAGCAGCAGGGTAAGTGCCGGGTGATGCAGGCACCAGCCGAGCAGGCGCAGATACAGCCCTGTTCCTCCGCCAAGCTGCTCGAAGCGTCCTTCCTCGGCCGCGAGAATCCGGGCGACCTGCTCGGGACGACTTGCCTCCCGGGCGCCAAGCAGCCCGCCGAGAACCGGAATGAAAACCAGAGCCATGGCCAGCGAGGCCAGCAGGGTCAGGATGACGGTCAGGGGCAGGTAGAACATGAACTCGCCAACCACCCCGGGCCAGAAGAGCATCGGCACGAAAACGGCGAGGGTAGTGGCTACCGAACTTGCGATCGGCCAGGCCATGCGCTGCGCCGCGGCCCGAAAGGCGTCACGACTGTTCTGGCCGGCCGCGAGATAGCGGTCGGCCTGCTCGACTACCACGATGGCCCCGTCCACCAGCATGCCGACCACGAGGATCAGAGAGAACAGCACCACGATATTGAGCGTCACGCCCATCAGGTAGAGCGCCAGGATGCCGGTCAAGAACGCGCCGGGAATCGCCAGGCCGACCAACCAGGAAGACCGGCCGCCCAGCGCCGCCACAATGGTCAGCATGACCAGCAGGATGGCGGTGAGCACGTTGTTCTCGAGGTCGGTCAGCAGGTCGCGGACGTCGCGGGCCTCGTCCTGAAGGTAGGTGACCTCGATGTTGCCGGGCCAGCGGGTGCGCTCCTGTTCGATGACGGCCCGCGCGGCCGCGACCGTGTCGAGGATGTTGGCACCGGCGCGCTTGCGGATCTCCAGTGATACGGCTGGCTGTCCGTTCACGCGGGCGAAACTGTCCGGGTCCTTGAAGACCCGCCGGGCGGTGGCGACTTCCGCAAAGGTCACCACCGTGCCGTCCTGGACCATCACGGGCAGATCCAGTACGTCTTCAACCGACTCGATGACACCGGGCACCTTCAGCGAAACCCGGCCGGCGCCGGTGTCCATCGCGCCGGCTGCGATAAGCCGGTTGTTGCGCTCGACCGCCGCGACCAGTTCCTGGTAGGGCAGCCCGTAGGTTTCCATGGTTTGCGGGTCGACGACGACTTCGAGCACGTCTTCACGGTCACCCCCGATCACGACCTCCAGCACGCCGGGAATGGCCTCGATCCGGTCACGCAGCTGCCGGGCAGCCTGCACCAGGGTACGTTCGGGTACCGCGCCATGCAGGGCAGCGGTCAGTACCGGGAACATGGACAGGTCCACCTCCATGACCTGCGGCTCGTCCGTGCCCGGCGGCAACTCCGGCCGGGCCAGGTCGACCTGCTCGCGCACGTCAGCCAGGGCCTGGCGGTTGTTATGCCCCGCCTCGAATTCCAGACGGATCATGGCAAAGCCTTCGCCGGCGCTGCCGGTCAGCTGCTTGAGTCCGTCAAGTGTCTGGAGCTCGCGCTCCAGCGGGCGGATCAGCAGGCGCTCGCTGTCCTCGGGGGAGATGCCGGGATAGGTCGCGGTCACGAAAAACAGCGGAATGTCGATGTCCGGCGCCGCTTCCTTGGCAATGTGCACGTAGGCGTAGGCCCCGGCAAAAAGCAGGACCAGCAGGACCAACAGAACGGTGCGGGCACGGCTGAATGCGGCACGAATCGCGGCGTTCATGGATTCTCCGCGTCTGTACGGTCTTGTTCAGACTCAATGCGTACCGGGTCTCCGTCGGTCACCAAGCCCTGGCCCATGTTGATGAGGGTGGCGCGTTCGGGCAGGCCGCGAACCCAGATCCGGTCGGATTCGGCGCGCACCGGATCGATCGGGACCATGCGCGCCCGGTGTTGCCCCGATTCGTTGGTCTCCACGATTTTCACGCCCAGTCGGCCCGCATCGTCCTGGCTGATCAGCGCAGGCGAGATCGGGTGGGCCATGACCTGCTCGACCGGGATGCGCACGGTCACGCTGATTCCCGCTGGAATGACGCGCTCGGGGTTGGACAGGCGGATTTCGGCCCGGAAGGTCCGGGTCTGGTGGTCGGCCTCGCGCGAGACGAAGATCACCTCGCCTTCGGCCGTTTGCCCGTCGAGGAACTGAAGGCTGGCCCTCTGGCCGACCTCGACCTCATGAACCCGTTGCTGGGGAATCTGCACAACGGCACGCAATGGATCGTTGTCAACAATGCGGGCGACCATTTCACCGGCCTTGACGAAGTCGCCGCGGCGGGCCGAGAGCCGGTCGAGCACTCCGTCAATGGGCGCAATCACGCGGGTGTGGGCAATTTCCAGTTCGATCGACTCCCTGGCTGCCCGAGCTGCTTCCAGCTCGGCCCTGGCCGCATCAACGCGCAACCGCGACTGGAAGCCGTCATCGGCCAGGCGCCGGGCTGCCTCGTGGTCGCTGCGTGCCCGGACCACGGCCGCTTCGGCCTGACGCAGGCGGGCTTCCCGGTCATCCAGCGCCAGCTCAAGAATCAGATCGCCTTCGGATAGCAGGGCCCCCTCGCGCACCGGTTCTCGGGCGATTTCCCCGCCGGTCTTGACGCGCAGGTCCACGACCTGCTCGGGGTGGAGCTCTCCGTGCGCCGTGACGATTCGGTCAATCGTTTCCGCCCGGCTGTGCATGAC
This sequence comes from Halothiobacillaceae bacterium, assembly GCA_049974825.1. GTDB lineage: Bacteria > Pseudomonadota > Gammaproteobacteria > Halothiobacillales > Halothiobacillaceae > JBKHDT01. The sequence goes on from JBNGDJ010000005.1 coordinate 37,667, forward strand.
ACCCACGGGAACGGTCGTGTCGGGTGCTGCCGAGTCTCCGTTTTCTGTCTTCCCAACATTCTCGGGGGACGAGCCGGTGGCGATCCAGAGCGCAACGGCCAGTACCACGGCAAAAACGGCGATGGCCGAACGATGGCGTCGCAGGCGAGACTGGATCATGGCGGGATTGTCCTTCTTCGATCTGGGCTGGGCCGCGGCGCTGGAGTCGGCGCGCGCAAAACTCCGTGGGGAGGATGTTAGCAGCCAACCGGCTGTTTCGTCGCGGATCCGCCTGCCAGGGGCACTCGGTTGCAAGGTGTACCGCTTGTTGTTTAGAGTTTTCTTATATAAGATTATTTCATTGCCAGATAAAGCGATCTGCGTTTTGCGCCGGGTGGCCATGCAGGCTCAGGCGAGACGAACCGCCCGAAATGGTCAACCGGGGCCGGTCGGCATCCGCAAACCGAAATGACAGGGGAGGATCTCATGCTTAGAAGATCACTGGGAGAAAGCTACAACCCGCTCTATTTTCTGGCCGCGCTGGGGGCCGGGGGGTTATCCGTATCGTTTTTCGTTTACCTGATGTTCATGGTGCCGCACCCGGACACCCCGATGGTGACGTTCAATCACCTCTGGCCGATCCTGACGGGTGACCGGCTGCTGCCCGCCGGGCTTGTGGCCGGCGCAATCGTCGGGATGCTGGTCTTTGGGTACTTTCATTTGCGCCTTCTGTGGTGGAATCTCTCCGAATACCGGCAGTTTCGGCGCACTGCGGCCTTTGAGACGCTGCGCCGCTCCAATGCCGAGATCAGCCTGATGGCGATTCCTCTGACCCTGGCGATGACCATCAACGTGCTGTTCGCCCTGGGTGCGGCCTTGGTGCCGAATCTTTGGCAGATCGTCGAATACCTGTTCCCCTTCGCGCTGGCCGGTTTCCTTGCCGTGGGCGTCTATGCGATGCGCATCCTGGGGGCCTATTTCGTCCGCCTGTTCGTGCATGCACAGTTCGACTTTTCCAAGAACAACTCGCTGGCTCCAATGGTGGCGATCTTCGCCCTGTCCATGATCGCGGTAGGCCTGGCCGCGCCGGGCGCGATGAGCGCCAACCCGGCAATCAACGCCACCGGCATCGCGTTTTCCGTGTTCTTTGCCACGGTTGCGATACTGCTGATGCTGGTCAAGCTGGTGCTCGGCTTTGACGCCATGCTCCGACACGGGGTGCGCGAGGAGGCGGCCGGCAGCCTCTGGATCATGATTCCGATCATGACGCTGCTTGGAATCACCTACGTGCGCCTGATTCATGGGCTGGATCATGGTTTTGGTGACCCGGTGAATCCCGCGGGCATGTTCGTGGTCATGGCCGCCGTCCTGTCGGTTCAGGTGCTTTTCGGGCTGATCGGCTACGCGGTGATGAAGGAGCTTGGATACTTCCGCGACTACGTGAACGGGGACAAGGCCAATGCCGGTGCCTTCGCCCTGATCTGCCCGGGCGTGGCGTTCTTCGTGTTCGGCGTGTTCTTCGTGACCTTTGCCTTGCTTGGCAACGGTCTGGTCGAGAAGTTTTCGGTGGCCTATTTCCTGTTCCTGCTGCCGTTCGTTTTGGTGCAAATCAAGACGATTCAGGTCTTTTTCAAGCTGCGCCGCCGGTTGCTGGTGGCCGAGCCGGCTGGTCGAGTCGCCACCGCAGGCTGAGTCTTGCGGTGGACAAGCCGGCGGCAAGCCGGTATGATTCGCCGCCATTGCGCCCGTAGCTCAGCTGGATAGAGTGTCGGCCTCCGGAGCCGAAGGTCAGAGGTTCGAATCCTCTCGGGCGCGCCATTATTGTTGCAACCGCCCAACCCCAAGGGCAGGGCGGTATCCTGGAAAGGGGCCGACGCCATTGCGTCGGCCCCTTTTTTGTGGCGCATTTTTTCTCTTGCCTCTGCCTGTCCAGCTGCTCCAGAGCATCCGAATGAAAGGCTGGGTGCAGGCAGTTCTGCCAATTGGCCTCAATCCCGTCCGTATCCCGGCCGGGAATGTCCCCCCAGGCCGTTTGGAAAGGCCGTTCGGAGGCGCCGTCCTGGCCAGGGGAAGGACGCTGAAAGCCGGCCAATGCTCGCTTTGGAAAATCGGGCGATAGCTCCGCAATGGTCACAAGCTCTTAACCGTCCGGCGTTTAGACTCTCCATTGAAATCGCTGAAAGACAGGGGCCCGCAACGGTTTCTCATTTATTTATTCGCAAATGCGGATATACTGGTTTCGACCTTCATGCTGCGAAGCCCAAGCACTGGCAGGGTGCCGGGTTCGCCCCCTAGGCAACTGCTGCGTCGGGGCCGCAAAGGCAGTGATCCCGTCGCCGAAACAGGCTGTGGGTTGAACAATGGCGTAGCGCCTGTCACGCCCCATTCCCCATTTCATGGAGCCCGATCATGAGAACTTCCAAAACCCGCGTGCTGTTCGTTTGCATTCACAACAGTGCGCGCAGCCAGATGGCCGAGGCTTACCTCAACACACTGGCAGGCGACCGGTTCGAGGCCGAGAGTGCCGGTCTGGAACCGGGGCAGATCGATCCGCGGGTCGTGAGCGTGATGTCCGAGGAGGGCATTGATCTGTCAAAGGCGCAAGCGGATGACATCATGGCGTTCTTCCAGCAGCGCAGGCTGTACGATTACGTCATCTATGTCTGCGAGCGAGCGGTGGAAAAGGACTGTCCCGTATTCCCGGGCGTGCGCCACACGCTTCGCTGGCCATTTGAAAACCCGGCGAACATTTCCGGTGATGGTCCGGAGGCCCTGGATCAGATCCGGGCCATCCGTGACCGGATCCGCAAGCAGGTCGAGGACTGGATTGCCGAGATGCCGGCAGAATAAGGATCCCCGAAGGGGCACCGTGAAAAAACCATGGATGGGGTTTTTCGAGGTTCCCGGTTGACCGGAGCGGGCAGAGCGGAACCCGGTCGCTCAGGAAACTCTGCACAAAGTCATTCTTAGGCTTTGTGGGTTAACGCCAGCCAAACGCGTCAGCAGGCGTTGCCCGCGTTCACACCTGGACCATGCTCGGCAATTCAATGGCTTGCGCCATTGTGCGGCTGGGCATCCGAGACCGGCACGGGAAGGTCTGCATTCGTGCAGACCTTCCCTCACCAGTCCGGCAAGGGTGGCGGATTTCAATAACAAAAAGGCCCGACCGAAAATCGGTCGGGCCTTTTGGGTTCTGGAAGACAGGTCGCGCCCGGACGTTCGCGGGCGCGGTTTGTCTCTGCCTCAGACCGGCTTCATGGCGCGATATTCTTCCTCGAAGAAGAATTCCTTCTCGCCAAACGCCGGCTTGAGGTGATTGAGCCAGGTGGCCTGCTCGTCGTACTTGGCAAAGAACGGGCGTTGTACCCAGTCTGCGTTGCGCCCCTGGATGAATCGCAGGACAAAGACTTTTTCTCCCTGGATTTCGGTGACGCCCTGAATCTCTACCTTGCCGGGACCGGCACTCATGGACGGCCCGCGGGCAGTGCGTCCCAGGCCGGAAACCTGTTTCATGGCGTCGCGGTAGATTTCGTGCGCACGGGCCAGTGGTACCTCGAAGTAGTGCTGTGCCCCGGTATCCCGCTCTACGAACATGTAGTAGGGGATGATCCCGACGCGGACCTGCTCCTTCCAGAGCTTTGCCCAGTCGTCGGCGTTGTCGTTGATGTGTGCCAAAAGCGGGCCTTGGGCACGGATTTCGGCACCGGTGTTGCGAATGCGTCGAATGGCCTCGTAGGCAATATCGGTCTTGAGTTCGCGCCAGTGATTGTAGTGGGCCATGATGGCCACGTGCTTGCCCGCGGCCACGAGCCGTTCAAGCAGGGCGATGAGCTCGTCCGAGTCCGCATCATTCACGAACCGGTGCGGCCAGAAGGTCAGGGCCTTGGTGCCGATTCGAACGGTCTGGATATGATCGAATTCGGGCTCGACCAACCGGGAAAGGTAGCTTTCCAGGTGCTTGGTCTTCATGATCATCGGATCGCCGCCGGTCATCAGCAGGTCGCTGATCCCCCGGTTCTCGGCCAGATAGGCATGCAGTTGATCGGCCTGGTTCGAGGCGATGCGCAACTCCTTGTCTCCGACAAACTGCGCCCAGCGGAAGCAGAAGGTGCAGTAGCTGTGGCAGGTCTGGCCCTGGCTGGGGAAAAACAGCACGGTCTCGTCATACTTGTGCTGCAGGCCCTCGACCACCTCGCCGTCGACCATGGGCAGGTTCATTTCCAACTGACCCGCCGGGTGCGGGTTGAGCTCCATGCGCATTTCCTGCGCGACGGCCTGGATTTCCTTTCGATCGGCATTGTCCCGATGAAGCTGCGCCATGCGCTCATACATTTCGGGCTTGAGCATCCCGCGTTGCGGGAAGACGAGCTGGAAGATCGGGTCTTCCGGGATGTTGTCCCAGTCGATCAGCTCGTCGATCACGTACTGGTTGACCCGGAAGGGGAGCACGCTGGCGACCACCTTCATGTCAAACCGCGTTTCCTCCGGCAGCTTGGCCAGTTGGGGGATCTTGTCCATCTGGCGGTCGGTGTAGACCTTGAACGCCGCCGGCTGGGTCGAAATGGACGCCGGGACCGGCGAGACGATTTCGTCCTTTCGCTTGAGTTGTACGACTGCAGAATTCATAAAGCCTCCGTATGCTACCCGTGGACGATGGGACCGTCCGGTTGGGCATGAAGGGTTTCGCAGGCGTGCACGACCCTTCGAAAAATGGATACGCCGAAACGGAATCGGACGTGGTTGAACGGCCAGCCCGCCGGACTGGCGCGGGAGAAACGCTGCGCGAACTCCTTCCTTGGATTCGCACAGACACGCAGGGGCCGGATGTTTCCGACCCCTGCGGCTTGATCAAATGGCTTGCATCACTGCTGAAAAGGCGCAAGCCCCGATCTCCCGGGGCCTGCGCGAAAAAGGCAGCCAAGATTACCCAAAAAAGGGGCGCGCTGCAAACTGGCGCACCGAAAGCGTGCGTCCCGGCGAAGGGCCTTGTTCGCCAGCCCCGGCCGCCAGAGGGATCAGCCGAAGCGGCCGGTGACGTAATCCTCGGTGCGCTGGTCCTGCGGATTGGTGAAGATGTTCTTGGTCTTGTCCAGTTCCACCAGGTCACCGAGATGGAAGAAGGCCGTGCGATCGGAGACTCGTGCGGCCTGCTGCATGCTGTGCGTCACGATGACGATGGTGTACTGCTCCTTGAGCTCGAACATCAGCTCCTCGATCTTGGCGGTCGCGATCGGGTCGAGCGCGGAGGCCGGCTCGTCCATCAGGATCACTTCAGGGTTCACCGCGATGGTGCGTGCGATGCACAGCCGCTGTTGCTGACCACCGGAAAGACCGGTCCCCGGCTGATCCATGCGGTCCTTGACCTCTTCCCAAAGCCCTGCCTTCACCAGGCTGCTCTCGACGATCTCATCCAGATCCGCTTTTGAGTCGGCCAGACCATGCAGCTTCGGGCCATAGGCAATGTTTTCGTAGATCGATTTCGGGAAGGGGTTCGGCTTCTGGAACACCATGCCCACGTGCGCACGCAGCTGAACCACATCCAGAGACTTGTCGTAGATGTCTTCGCCTTCGAGCGTTACCTTGCCCGTGACCCGAGCACCGGCAATGGTGTCGTTCATCCGGTTCAGGCAGCGCAGGAAAGTCGACTTGCCGCAGCCGGAAGGCCCGATCAGTGCGAGTACCTCGTTCTGGCGCACGTCCAGCGTTATGCCGTGCAGTGCTTCCTTGTCGCCGTAGAAGACGCGAACGTCTTCCGAGTGCATCTTGATGTGATGGTCGCCCTGGCGCGCCTCTTCGGCGAACTGGACTCCGGACACGGCGGAATCGGTCATGGTGGCGTTGTTCTCGCTCATTGTTCGTTAATCCTCAAACCGAAAAATGGGTCTCTTACCAGCGGCGTTCAAAGCGCTTGCGCAGCAGGATGGCCGTCGCATTCAGGGTGATCATCAGGGCGAGCAGCACGATAATGGCCGCCGAGGTTCGCGCCTCGAAGAAGTTGCGCAGCTCGTTGCCCTGCCAGAGATAGATCTGCACCGGCAGCGCGGTGGACGGCTCGAAGGGGTTGGTCGGAATACTGGCGACAAAAGCGCTCATGCCGATCAGCAGCAGCGGTGCCGTCTCGCCCAGCGCCTGCGCCACCCCGATGATCGCACCGGTCAGAATGCCCGGGATGGCCAACGGAAGCACGTGGTGAAACACCGTCTGTTCACGCGATGCACCCACGCCCAGTGCGGCCTGGCGAATCGAGGGCGGGACGGCTTTCAGGGCTGCCCGGGTTGCAATAATGATGGTCGGCAAGGTCATCAGCGTGAGCACCAGGCCACCGACCACGGGCGCGGAGCGGGGCAGGTCAAAGGTCTGGATAAACACCGCCGCGCCAAGCAGACCGAATACGATCGAAGGTACCGCGGCCAGGTTGTTGATGTTGACCTCGATAAAGTCGGTCAGCTTGTTCTGCGGCGCGAATTCTTCCAGGTAAATGGCCGCGGCCACGCCGATCGGCACCGAGAGCAGGATGACGATGATCATCATGAACAGCGAGCCCATGAAGGCACCGGCCAGACCCGCCGAGGCCAGCGAGCTGCGCGAGTCAGGGTTCAGGAACAGCGCAGTACTGAACTTCTGCTGGATTACCCCCATCGCGGCCAGCTCGTCGGCCCACTCGCGGGTCTGGGCACTGAGCTGCTGGCGATCGTCCGGCAGGCTTCGGTCGATATTGCCCTTGAGCCAGACGTCGACGTTGGCGGAAGCGAGCATGGTGACCTCGCGCGTCTGCCCGATGATCGAGGGATCGTCAATGATCATCTGGCGCAAGGTGAAGCGCTCACCCGAGGTCACCAGCGCCACTGAATCACGGATATTGCGGCCTTCGTTCGCTTCAGGAATGTACTCGGCAATCCCGGCGGCAATCAACTTGTTGTAGTTGACCATGTTCAGCCGGTTCTTCCAGGCATTGAGTCGGGCCTCGTAGGCCGCCGTTGACTCGCCGGCCTCCTGTACGGGCTTTTCGTCGATCTTGATCACGTCGGGATCGAAGTAGACGTCCAGCGTAATGTGGGCCTGCCAGAAGGCGGGAACCCCGGCTTTCAGGATGGTCGTGAACAGGATCACCACGAAGGCCAGACCGGTGAGCACAGCGGCCAGGCCCATCAGCTTGAACCGTCGCTCCTGCGCATGGCGCTTCTTCAGCGAGTTGCGGACCCGTTCCCGGACGAATTCGTTACGGGAAATGCTTTGATTTTGCTCGGACATGATTTGCTCTACCCGTCCTTAGTCGTACTGTTCACGGAAGCGCCGAACGATCATCAGTGCCGCTACGTTAAGCAGCAGCGTGATCACGAACAGCGTCAGACCCAGGGCAAAGGCCACCAGGGACTGGGGACTGGCGAAGTCGTTGTCCCCGGTCAGCTGGTTGACGATGGTCACGGTAAAGGTACTGACCGCCTCGAAGGGGTTGCCGGTCAGGACCGGCGCGTTGCCTGCCGCCAGGACCACGATCATCGTCTCGCCGATGGCCCGGCTGGCTGCCAGCAGGATTGCACCGGCGATGCCCGGCAGAGCGGCCAGCAGGATTACCTTGGTAATCGTCTCCGAGCGGGTGGCGCCTAGTGCCAGCGATCCATCCCGCATGGAGCGGGGCACCTGGGTGATGATGTCGTCCGACAGCGAGGAGATGAACGGGATCAGCATGATGCCCATGACCACCCCGGCGGTCAGTGCCGAGGTGGCCCGGATGTCCAGCCCGACGCTCGCGCCCATTGACTGCAAGAACGGCCCGACGGTGATCAGAGCGAAGAAGCCGTAGACGATGGTCGGGATCCCGGCCAGTACTTCCAGAACCGGCTTGGCACCGGCGCGGAACCAGCCCGGCGCGTACTCGGAAAGATAAATCGCCGTCATCAGGCCGATCGGCACGGCAACCAGCATGGCGATCAGGGCGATCATGAAGGTGCCTGCCACCAGCGGCAGCATCCCGAAGCGGCCTTGCTCCTCAGCGCCAACCGTGACAAAGCGGGGGTTCCAGGTAGTGCCAAAGAAGAAGTCGGCTGCCGGAATATACTGGAAGAAGCGAATCGTCTCGCCCAGCAGGGACAGAATGATGCCAAGCGTGGTGAGGATCGCGACCGTCGAGCAAAGAATCAGAATGACCCGGACGATCCGCTCGACATGATTGCGCGCCCGCTTTTCGGGCGAAATCTTCGGATACAGGACCAGCACCGCGATCAGGGCGAAGGCGGCCATCAGGCCTGCAAGCAGCATGTGTCCAAGCGCTCGCAGGCGCTTCATGGTCTCGGCCGCCTGGACTTCCCAGGCCTCGGCCTGGTCGGCCACGCCGAAGTCCGTCGAGAGATTGTAGATGCGCTGCAGGGCATTGCGCTCATCCACTGCATCCATCTGGGCGGCTACTTCGCCGGGTACGGAATCGAGAACGATTGCGTTGATGACGTTCGGCTGGAAGATGCTCCACACGACAAACAGCGCCAGGGCGGGAAAGCCCACCCAGAACGCCAGTTTCATGCCGTGGTAGACGGGCCGGGAGTGCGCGCGCCCGTCCGCGGTGGCGGTCTGGACGCGCCGGGCCTTCCCCGTTCCGAACTGGTACGCAACGGCCATCACGGCGAGGATGATGGCAAGCACGACAAGTGTATTCATGATGCTTCCGAATCCGTTTGACGGCCGGCGCGTGACTTCATGCGCCGGCCGTCCTGAATCTGTGGGCCGGGGCAGGAAATGCCCCGGCCTGCGTCATGCGAAAAGGCTGACGACTTACTTGGAAACGACCTTCTCGGCCTCGATGTTTCCGATGATCTCGGCGCGCTCGTCTTCGCTCAGCGGGATCAGGCCAGCGTTCTCAAGCGGGCTGCCGAAGCCGGAAACCGCGTCTCTGACGAAGTACAGGGCATACTCCTTCAGGCCCGGAACCACGCCGATGTGCTCGCCCTTGACGTAGAAGAACAGCGGACGGGAGACCGGATAGTCACCGGAGATGACAGTGTCCAGCGACGGGGTGACCCCTTCGACGGTGGCAACCTGCAGGCGGTCACGGTTCTGGTCGTAGAAGGACAGACCAAAGACGCCCACGGCATCCTTGTTGGACTCAAGGCGTCCCAGAGTCTCGGTGTAGTCACCGGCGATCTCGATGACGCGGCCATCGGTGCGCATGTCGAGACAGAAGTTCTTCATCTCGTCCTTGGCCATGTCCTGCACTTCCGGCAGGGTCTTGCAGCCAGGGATGACGACCTTGTATTCGTAGACTTCACGGGTGCCATGGTTGGTGCCCGGGATGGCCAGGGTGATTTCCTGGTCCGGCAGGCTGGAGTCGATTTCGGCCCAGCTGGTGTACGGGTTGTCGACCATCTTGCCGTCCAGCGGGATCTTGGCTGCCTGAGCCAGAAAAACGTGACGCGGTTGGAGGGCGAAGCTGCCACTGTCGGCATTGGAGGCGAACACGATGCCGTCGTAGCCGATCTTGACTTCAATGATCTTCTTGACGCCGTTTTCCGCGCAGGCCTTGATTTCCTTTTCCTTGATGGCGCGGGAAGCGTTGGCTACGTCGATGGTGTTGGTGCCGGTGCCCTGGCAGAACTGACGCAGGCCGCCGGAAGAACCACCGGAGCCAACGGTCGGGGTGTTGAACTGGGCGTAAGCGTTGCCGAACTCTTCGGCGACGATGGAGGCGAACGGCAGAACGGTGGAGGAGCCGGCGATCTGGATGGTGTCGCGGGCCATGGCCGGTGCGGTGGCGGCGATGGAACCGGCTGCGATCACAGCGGCTGCAACCTTGCTGAACTTGGCTTTCATTGCTGGTTTAACCCCTTGAAAGTTTGAAAATATTTTCGCTCTCCCGGGTTTGCGTGACCAACCCCAGGCGCTGCCAGCCTAGGCCCTGCGTGTTTCACGCTTATGACAAATATGACAGCAGGGCACCGTCTCACGCGGTGATCTACTGCAGTATGTTCAGGCAGGAGGCGTGTGGGGACCGCTCGCGATGCGTGGTCACCGCCGGTAATTTCTGTGACTCATCAGTGATTTTTATGCCGGTAGTCAGCCAATCGAAGTCTGCTAGAATCGGCTCGGGCGTCCGCGCCCGAGCCATGCCGATCGGCCGGAGGCGGGTCGGACCTTACAGGGGGAGAATGACAACATGTCGAATTTTGAACAACAGAAGCGTTTTCGCAAGATGGACGAGCTCGAAGCCATCCGGCAGGAAATGGGCATGTCCCGACGGGACTTTCTCAAGTTGCTGGCCGCCGGTGGCGTCGCGGCTGCCGCCGGTTCGAGCCTGTATCCGGCCCAGGCCGAGGCATCGGTCAAGACCAATGCCCACGTGGTGATTGCCGGGGCCGGGGCGGCCGGGATCACGGCGGCGGCCAAGCTGCACCGGTGGCTCGATGGCGCGCGGATCACGATTATCGATGACCGCAAGATCCACCTCTACCAGCCGGGACTGACTCTGGTGGCCAACGGCATCTACAAGCGCGACGACGTGCTGGCAGACAATGCCGACTACATGCCGAAGGACGTGAACTGGATCCAGGACAGCGTGGCGGGCTTCGACCCGGATGCCAACAAGGTCTTCACGGCCAAGGGCAACGAGGTGAGCTACGACTACCTGATCGTGGCCACCGGTTGTTTCCTTGATTACACCGCCATCGAAGGCATGAGCCCGGACCTGATTGGCCGGGAGGGCATCGGTTCAGTCTACAACGGCGTCGATGGGGCATTGGCTACCCTCAAGGCTTCGCAGAAGTACATCGAAAACGGGGGTGTGGGTTTGTTCACGATCCCCGGCACGCCGCTCAAGTGCGCGGGTGCGCCGGTGAAGATGACTTTCCTGACCGAGTCCCGCCTGCGTGAAGCCGGCACCCGGGGAAAGGCCGACATGCTTTACCTGTCGAGTTCCGGCGGTCTGTTCGGCCAGCCGGATTTTCGCGACCTGGTGCGCGAGCTCTACGAGGAAAAGGGCATCAACTACGACTACTACCACATACTCAAGGCGATCGACCCGGGCGCGCGGACTGCTACCTTCGACATGCAGGGGTCGGAGACAACCTACGACTACGATTACATTCACGTGGTGCCGCCAATGCGTGCGCCAGACCCGGTTCGCGACAGCGCCCTGGCCTGGCAGGAAGGCAACTTTGCCGACGGCGGCTGGCTGGAGGTGGATCAGTACACCCTGCAGCACAAGCGCTATCCGAACGTGTTTGGTGCCGGCGACATCTGCGGCACCCCGGTGGGCAAGACCGCGGCCAGCGTGAAGATGCAGGCGCCGACTGCGGCCCGCAATATCGTGGACATGATTGCCGACCGGCCGTTCGAGGGGTACTACGACGGTTACACTTCCTGTCCGCTGATCACCGGAATCGGCAAGGCCGCGCTGGCGGAGTTCAATTACGACTTCACGCTGGTGCCGACCTTCCCGATCATCGACCAGACCAAGCCGCGCTGGATCTGGTGGGAGTTCAAGCTCCACATGATCAAGCCGTTCTACTTCCAGATGCTCAAGGGGCGTGTTCCGGCCTGATGGGCTTGTCGCTCGCCCGGTCTGAAAATGGTCCGGGCGGCAGTTCCTTGTATTCTATGGAAACTCTGCACAAAGCCATCCATGGCTTCGTGGGCTACCGCCAGCTTCGCGTTCAGACACGCCCGGGCCGATACATGCTCGGCCCGGGCTCCGCAATTCAATGGCTTGCGCCATTGATGAGTCGAAACCCCTTTACCCGAAGGGTTGC
>JBNGDJ010000006.1:0-44356 GCA_049974825.1 Halothiobacillaceae bacterium
CTTCCTGCCCGCCACGGTGGAGGCCATGCGAGATTGCAGACTTTGCCGTGCTTACTGTCGGGCTGATTCGGGCAGAACGGGGGTGATGTTTTTCAGGATGGCGTGGGTCAGTTTCGGGTTGGCGGCAATGACATTGCCGCTATGCAGGGAGTTCTCGCCTCCGGCAAAGTCGACGACGACGCCGCCGGCCTCGCGGACCAGCAGAATCCCGGCCGCGATGTCCCAGGCGTTCAGGTCGAACTCCCAGTAGCCATCCAGGCGACCGGCAGCGACATAGGCCATGTCCAGCGCGGCGGATCCGGCCCGGCGCACGCCGGAGGTCGGACCGTACAGGGCCCGGAAGGTTTTCAGGTACAGGTCGACGTCCTGCTCCGGCCGGAACGGGAAACCCGTGCCCAGCAGCGCGCCTTCCAGGCTCTTCAGTCCGGTGACGCGCAGGCGCCGGTTGTTCAGAAAGGCCCCGCCTCCGCGGCTGGCCGTGTACAGCTCCTCGGAGACCGGGTTGTAGATCACGGCTTGCTCCAGCCGTTCGCCCCGGCTCAGGGCAATCGAGACCGCGAAATGGGGCAGGCCGTGGAGGAAGTTGGTTGTGCCGTCCAGCGGGTCGATGATCCAGGTATATTCGGCGTCGGCAGTGCCGGAGCTGCCGGATTCTTCGGCGAGCACGGCATGATCGGGGTAGGCGCGCCGGATCTGTTCAATAATGGTTGCCTCGGCTTGCCGGTCCACGTCGGAGACAAAATCGTTCCGGCGCTTGGACTCTACCGCCAGGTCCTGAACCCGGTCGATGGAGCGGAGGATCAGGTTGCCGGCCGAGCGAGCGGCCCGCACGGCGGTATTGAGCATCGGATGCATGACGGGCATGGTTTCGGACCGTAATGGGGGCGAATGAAGCGGCAGGGCGCCGAGGGTGGCGCCCGGGCACTGCCCTTCAGGGGCGTGCCGGAGCCGTACTGGAATTTCTGGCGCTGCGGACGCAGGCCGATCCGGTCCCGAGCAGCCAGCTTCAGGGGCCCGGGCCAATGGCGACGAATTATAGCCCAGGGGCGCGAGGGGTTGAAATGCCCCGGCCCGCAATCAGACAGGCCTGGCGGCGAGCCAGCGCCGTGGAGTGAGCAATGAACGGCGAGCAGGTTCTGGATGAGCGCCTGAACATCGTGATGGTGGAAACCAGTCACCCGGGGAATATCGGGGCGGCCGCCCGTGCCATGAAAACCATGGGACTGTCGCGTCTGGTGCTGGTACGGCCTGGTTGTTTTCCCGATCCCGATGGCAAAGATCGGGCGATGGCCTCGGGGGCGGACGACCTGCTTGCCGGGGCGCGAGTGGTGTCGTCTCTGGACGAGGCGCTGACAGACAGCGGGTTCGTTCTGGGCGCAACGGCCCGCCTGCGGGCGACGCCCATGCCGATGCTTGATGCCCGCGCTGCGGCGGGCGAGGCCATTGCACGAGCGGGCTTGACCCGGGTATCCCTGCTGTTTGGCCGGGAACACAGCGGTCTGACCAACGAGGAAATGAATCGCTGCCATGCCCTGTTGCACATTCCCGCGAGCAGCGAGTACGGTTCGTTGAATATCGCCGCGGCCATTCAGGTGGTGAGCTACGAATTGCGCATGGCGGCGCTGGCCGGGAAGGCGGCCTTGCCGGAAGGGCCCGAGCCGGCTCCCGTGGCGCAGCTCGAGGGGTACCTCGAGCAGTTGCGCGAGGCACTGGAGTCGGTCGACTTTCTCGATCCGCAGAATCCGCGGCACTTGATCCGCAAGCTGCGGGCCCTGTACCTGCGCGCGGGTCCGAGCGAGAACGAGATCAACATCCTGCGTGGAATCGTTTCGGCCCTGCATCGTCCGCGCTCAGGGGAGTGAGGCTCACGCCTGCAGTCCGTGGTGTGTCGAATCCATGGCGAGAGAGGAACGCCGGTGTTCAAGCGAATGAAAGAAGACCTGCAGTCGATCATGGCCCGCGATCCGGCTGCCCGCAACAGTCTGGAGGTGGTGCTCGCCTATCCGGGCCTGCACGCCCTCTGGTGGCACAGGGCGGCCCACTGGCTCTGGCATCGTCGGCTGCGCCTGCTCGCCCGGATGATTTCCAACCTCTCCCGCTGGCTGACCGGCATCGAGATCCATCCCGGGGCACGCATTGGTCGCCGGTTTTTCATCGATCACGGCATGGGCGTGGTGATCGGCGAAACGGCCGAGATCGGGGATGACTGCACGATCTATCACGGGGTGACCCTGGGGGGGACTGCCTGGAAGGCCGGCAAGCGTCACCCGACACTCGGTAACAACGTTGTGATTGGCGCAGGTGCCAAGGTGCTTGGCCCGATTGCACTGGGAGACGGCAGTCGGGTGGGCTCGAATGCCGTGGTGCTCAAGGATGTGCCGGAGGATGCGACCGTAGTCGGCATTCCCGGTCGCGTCGTGGCGCGCCGCGAGGATCGCGAGCGGGTCGATCCGGCCAGGGCCCGCCTGGCCCAGCGCCTGGGTTTCGATGCCTATGGGGTGGCGCGCGACATGCCCGACCCGGTGGCCCGTGCCATTGATTGCATGCTCGATCATATCCAGGTGCTGGATCACAAGGTCGAGACACTCGGGGAATCCGTTCGCGGGCTCGGCGGCGAGGTGGACGATTCCAACCTGCCGACCCTGGATGGTTGCAACCTCGACCGGGAGGACGTGCCCCCGAAGCCCTCGGCTGCCACTGACGCGCCCTCGTCCGCGACGGCTGGTGGCGAGTCGACACATTCTGACGCGCCGGTCGAGGACGACAAACACCCGAAGAGTTGATGAACCGCTGCACAGAGCCCGCGCACAGGTCTGATTTCATCCTCGGTGACCCATTCGTTTCTGCCGCGTTGCCAAGGGAAGGTCTGCACAAATGCAGACCTTCCCGTGCCGGTCTCGGATGCCCTGCCGCACAATGGCGCAAGCCATTGAATTGCTGAGCCCGGGCCGAGCATGTATCGGCCCGGGCGTGTCTGCATAAAGCCAAGGGTGGCTTTGTGCAGAGTTTCCCAAGGGGCGTGCACCCCACAGCCGGGGCGCGGGTTTCCCGAGGTTTTTTATTGTTGAACGCTCCGGTGGGGAATAGTAGCCTGCCTGTTTGAATTGAAGCGTGCCGGTTCACGTCCCTGGACGGCGTTCGGGGTGCCCACCGGCGCGCGACGTGACGGAGGCTGGGCAGTGGCACCACGGAGGCTATGACAGAATGCGCTTGACCACCAAGGGACGATACGCCGTAACGGCCATCCTTGATCTGGCACTGCACGAGGACGAGGCGCCGATCACGCTCTCGGAGATTTCCTCGCGCCAGAGCCTTTCGCTCTCCTATCTCGAGCAACTCTTTGCCGCCCTGAGGAAGCGCGGGCTGGTCAGCAGCATCCGGGGGCCGGGCGGGGGCTACCGACTGGCCCGTCCGGCGGTCGAGATCAGCGTGGCGGACGTGATCGGCGCGGTGGACGAGTCCGTGGACGTCACCCGCTGTGGGGGCAAGAGCAATTGCCAGGGCGGTGAGATGTGTCTCGCCCATGATCTTTGGATGGCCCTTTCCGACCAGATCCGCGGTTTCCTGGCGGGTATTTCCCTGGCCGACCTGGTCGAGCAACAGACCAATGTTGAACGACGCTGCGCTGCCCTGAAGGCTGCCTCCAACGACGCGGGACAGGCTGCTCCCATGCCGCTGAGCGAGTTGGCGGCCGACCGTGAGCAGGCCTGACTCTCGCTTCCGGTTGGGGGCTCTCCCGGCGGCGGGCCTGTCTACCTTCTGCCGATGCGCCGTGACCTGATCTGGGGGGGCGGTCGCAGCCTGGCTTTGCCTGCTCCCGGTTGGCGCAAAACCCTCGTGCAGAGATTCCCTTGGTGCATGCCAGCCGAGGCGGTACACTCTTCCTCCCCCTGTCGCAAGGGTATTTTGCAAGCCCGGTGCGGACTCGTCCCAGGCTGACGGCTGCGCCCGGATGGCGGGGCTGGCCGTCGCCGGCGGTCCAGGCGCGCTTGCGATCGCCGAGGTGAGCGTCCCTGGGGAGTTTCCAGGGGAAGCGCTGCACAAAGCATCCTGAGGCTTTGTTGGCCTGCGTCAGCTGGCGCAGGCCCGCGTTTCGGCTGGTATGCTCCGTGCGCACGCTCGGTTCATGCCCCGCGATTCAATGGCTGGCGCCATTGTGCGGCAGGGTATCCATTGCCCCGCCGGTTCGGGCCCGGGACTCGCCGGCCCGTGGCGGCGCAGGCAAGGTCTTGCTGCACCTTTGGAGGCGTGTCTGCATGACTCAGGCGGGGCGAACGATGGATGAAACGAGAACCGGATACCGGCATGACGCCGCCGTCGGTGGCGGCATGCCTTCCTTGAGGGACGCTCCGTACAGCAGCCATTTCGGGCTTTGTGCGGAACCGCCCTCGGCCCAGTCAACCCGATGCAATTGATCAAGAGGAACTATCAGAATGGCCGTCGAGCGCACGCTCTCCATTATCAAGCCCGATGCTGTCGCCAAGAATGTCATTGGCCAGATCTACACCCGTTTCGAGAACGCGGGTCTGAAAATCATCGCTGCCCGGATGGTCCACCTCAGCCGCGAACAGGCTGAAGGGTTCTACGCCGTCCACCGTGAGCGCCCGTTCTTCGGTGAACTGGTTGACTTCATGATTTCCGGCCCGGTCATGGTTCAGTGCCTTGAAGGCGAAGACGCCGTGGCAAAGAACCGCGAGCTGATGGGTGCGACCAATCCGAAGGAAGCGGCCGCCGGTACCATCCGTGCCGACTTTGCCGAGTCGATCGACGCCAATGCGGTGCATGGGTCGGACAGCCTCGAAAACGCCCGCACCGAGATCGACTTCTTCTTCAAGGCAGAAGACATCTGCCCCCGCGGCTGATCGACCATGACCGACCCGGTGGCCACGCCATTGTCGCGGCTCGCGCCTGCCGGTGACGAGTCGCAACGGGTGAACCTGCTCGGCATGACGCTCGAGCAGCTCAAGGCCTGGTACGTCGAGCTCGGCGAAAAACCCTTCCGCGCGGTGCAGACCATGAAGTGGCTGCATCAGCGTCGGGTCGACGACTTCGACGAAATGACGGACCTGGCCCGGTCGCTGCGCGCCAAGCTCAAGGCGCAGGCCTCCGTCTCGCTTCCGGAGGTTCTGGTCGACCAGCGCTCGGCTGACGGAACGCGCAAGTTCGTGCTGCGTCTGTCCGGCGGCAACAGCATCGAAATGGTCTATATCCCCGAAGCGGATCGGGCCACACTCTGCATTTCATCCCAGGTGGGCTGCTCACTCGCCTGCACCTTCTGCTCCACTGCGCGTCAGGGGTTCAATCGCAACCTGTCGACCGCCGAGATCGTGGGGCAGGTCTTTCTCGCCGAACGGCTGATCGAACGGGAAATCATCCCGGGACGACGGATCACCAACGTGGTGTTCATGGGCATGGGCGAGCCGCTGCTCAACTTCGACAATGTGGTGGCGGCCACCTCGATCCTTCTGGATGACAACGCCTACGGGCTTTCGAAGCGTCGGGTTACCATCAGTACCTCCGGCATTATCCCCGCGATGGATCGTCTTGCCGAGCGCATGCCGGTCGCCCTGGCGGTTTCGCTGCATGCGCCGACTGACGCCTTGCGCGACGAGCTGGTGCCGATCAATCGCAAGTATCCGCTGGCCGAACTGATGGCCGCCTGCGACCGTTATGCGCAGGTGGTCCCGCATGGCACCATCACCTACGAGTACGTCATGCTCGAAGGAGTCAACGACACCGAGGCGGACGCCGACGCGCTTGTCGACCTGCTCGGACCGCGTGCCGCCCAGGTCAAGGTGAACCTGATTCCCTTCAATCCTTTCCCGCAGTCCGAGTACCGGCGCTCCAGCCGCAACCGGATCGAACGCTTTCGTCAGCACCTGAAGGCGGCGGGAATCAACACCATTCCGCGCAGGACGCGCGGTGACGACATCGATGCGGCCTGCGGGCAGCTGGTGGGCGAGGTTGAGGACCGGTCCCGCCGGATGCGCCGCTTTGCCGCGGCAGGGGTCGAACAGAGCGGGCCGCAGGCCTGAAGGAGCGCAGTGAGGGTGTTTCCGGATCGAAGATACCTGTTGATGATCCCGGTCATCACGCTTTTGCTGGGGGGCTGTGCCAGCACCGGCTCGGTGATGGATGAGCCGCTTACCGAGGACACACCGCATCTTGGGGTTTCGGAAAACCGGGAGGCGGCGCGGATCAATACCGAGCTTGGCGTGGGGTACCTCGAACGCGGATACATGGAGCCGGCCGTCGAAAAGCTTGAGCGTGCGATTCGGTTCGATGACCGGTATGCACAGGCCCACCACGCGCTGGCACTGGCCATGGAACAACTCGACGAGACGGAACGTGCCCGGCGCCACTTCGAACGGGCTGTCGCTCTGGATTCAAAGGACCCTCAGCTGCAAAACAATTACGGTGCGTTTCTGTGTGGTGAGGGTGACTTCCAGCAGGCCCAGGCGGCGTTCAAGGCGGCCCTGTCGCAGCCGCTGTACCGGACACCGGAATTCGCCCTGACAAACGCCGGCATGTGCTATCAGGATGCCGGGGATCACGAGGAGGCGGTGATTTCCTTCCGCCGCGCACTGGAGCGTCGCCCCGATTACGCGCCCGCCCAAATCGAACTGGCCCGCAGCCTGCTTGCCGTGGGCCGGGCCGATCAGGCGGTCGAAGCCATGCGCGCCTACGAGAATGCCCAGCGGCATACGCCGGACAGCCTCAAGCTCGCCATACAAATCGACGAAGCCGTGGGGGATCGGGACGCGCGTGCCAGCCACGCGCTGCTTCTGCGCGGCCGATTTCCCGACTCTGCGGAGGCTCGCTGGCTTGAACAGAGACAAATGCCATGACAACCGATCGGATACATGACCAGGGTGAACAACGGGAGGAGCCTCGTGTAGACGGCGCGAGCGGTTCCCTCGGTCAGATTCTCGGCGAGGCAGCGGCGCGGCAGGGCCTGACGGCGGCCGATCTTGCCGGCATGCTGAATCTTGACCTGCGGACTGTCCAGGCGATCCTTGAGGATCGGCTTCAGGACACCCCCGGCCCGATGTACATCCGTGCCTACATCAAAAGCTGGGCGCCGGCGCTCGGCCTGGATGCCGACCAGATCCTGCGCCGTCATGCCGATGTCCTTGGGGGCGAGCGGCCACGAGAGACGGTTCGTCGGGAAACGCGGCCCACCCTGGCTGTCATGGAGCAGGAGCGCGTCAGCAGCCGCTGGTTTGTCTGGGTTTTCTGGCTGATTGTCCTTGCCATCATCGCGCTGGTCGGCTGGCAGCTCCTGCCTTCCGGGTTGCTCGGCAAGGCGCCTGATGGTCAAAGTGCAATTTTGGAATCGCCCGACGATGCTCTTTCGCTGCGTCGGGCCGATTCAGTCGATCCCCTCCCGCCTCCCCCTCGGGTTGAGCGCGAGAACGAGCCGGTTTCCCTGCCCGTGCTGCCCGCGATCGACGAACCCGCGCCCCGTCCGGCCCGGCCCGAGTCCGAGGAAACCGCAGAGCAGACGGCCAGTGCGCCACGGGCAGTGTCGTCGGATGATGAATCGGCGCCCACGCCGCAAGCACAGGAACAGGCTGTTGCGCCCGAGCCTGCAGAGGACCGCGTGGTGGAAATTGCCACCGAAGGCGGCGAAAGCTGGGTGGAGCTGGCCGACGCGCGGGGCGAGCGCCTGATGTTCGGCACCCTGGGCCGGGGTGAGTCACGTCAATTCCAGGGGCAGCCGCCATTCGAACTGGTGCTCGGCAATCCCGGCGTGGTCAGCGTGACTTACAAGGGGGAGGTGCTGGATGTGACTCCCCGCGGTGGGCGCAGCACCACGCGGTTGACCTTTGGAGAGGCGCCATGAGCATGGCGGTGCACAGCCCCGTGGTGCGCCGGCTCACGCGCAAGATTCACGTGGGCGATGTTCCTGTGGGTGGGGACGCACCGATTTCCGTCCAGAGCATGACCAACACCGACACGCTGGATGTGGTGGCCACCGTGGCTCAGGTTCAGGCGCTGCAAAAGGCCGGCGCAGACATCGTGCGGGTTTCCGTGCCCAGCATGGCGGCAGCGGAGGCCTTTGGCCGGATCCGTGCCGAGGTGTCACTCCCCCTGGTTGCCGATATTCATTTCGACTACCGGATCGCGCTGCGCGTGGCCGAGCTCGGCGTGGACTGCCTGCGGATCAACCCCGGCAATATCGGTCGGGAGGACCGAGTCCGTGCCGTGGTCTCGGCCGCAAGGGACCGGGGTATTCCCATCCGGATCGGGGTGAATGCCGGCTCGCTTGAGAAGGATCTGCAGCAGAAATACGGTGAGCCGACCCCCGAGGCGCTGGTCGAGTCGGCCATGCGTCACATTGATATTCTCGACCGGCTGGATTTTCCTGATTTCAAGGTTTCCCTGAAAGCTTCGGACGTGTTCATGACCGTTCTGGCCTACCGGCAGCTGGCCGGTCAGATCGAGCAGCCTCTGCACCTGGGCATTACCGAGGCGGGCGGGCTGCGTTCGGGTTCGGTCAAGTCAGCCATCGGTCTGGGCATGCTGCTTGCCGAAGGGATCGGGGACACTCTGAGGGTCTCGTTGGCCGCCGACCCGGTCGAGGAAGTGAAGGTCGGCTGGGATATCCTCAAGGCCCTGCACCTGCGCACGCGGGGCGTGAATCTCGTGGCCTGCCCTTCCTGCTCCCGGCAGGCCTTCGACGTGATTTCGACGGTCAATGCGCTTGAAGCACGGATCGAGGACATTGACGTCCCCATGGACGTGGCCGTGATCGGCTGCGTGGTCAACGGCCCCGGCGAAGCGCGGGAAGCGGCCATCGGGGTGACCGGGGGGCAGCCCAATCTGATGTATGTCGACGGCAAGCCGCGGGAAAAGGTCGCTTCCGACCGGCTGGTCGACGAGCTGGAAAAACAGATCCGCGCCCGGGTGGATGCGGCAAAGAACGGTGGATAATGAGCGGCAGGATACAGTCCATTCGCGGGATGCATGATCTGCTCCCGGATCGCTCGGGGCTCTGGCGCCGGGTCGAACAAACACTGGCCGGCGTGGCCGAGTCTTACGGCTATCGCGAGATACGGATGCCGATCGTCGAGGATACCGCGCTGTTCAAGCGGTCGATCGGCGAGGTGACGGACATCGTCGAGAAGGAAATGTACACCTTCGACGATCGAAATGGGGAAAGCCTGACTCTCCGGCCCGAGGGCACGGCAGGCTGCGTTCGAGCCTGTCTGCAGCACGGGCTGATTCACAACACCCAGCGCAAGCTTTGGTACATCGGTCCGATGTTCCGTCACGAGCGGCCGCAGAAGGGGCGCTACCGTCAGTTCCACCAGTTCGGCGTTGAGGCGTTCGGCATGGCCGGCCCCGAGCTGGATGTCGAACTGATCCTGATGGCCGCACGCCTTTGGCGGCAGCTTGGGCTCGACGATATCCGTCTGGAGATCAACACCCTTGGGACCACCGAGGCTCGTCTGGCGCACCGGGCCGTCCTTGTCGAGTACCTGGAAGCGAACGTGGACGTTCTCGACGAGGACGGTCGCCGGCGCATGTACAGCAACCCCCTACGCGTGCTGGACAGCAAGAATCCTGCGTTGCAGGCCCTGGCGGAAAACGCGCCCCGGCTGGCTGACTATCTCGACGAGGCCGCGCAGGCCGAGTTTGACCGAGTGCGTGCCCTGCTGGACGAGGCCGGGATTGCCTACCGGGTCAATCCGCGCCTGGTACGCGGGCTGGACTACTACAACAAGACGGTGTTCGAGTGGGTGACCGACCAGCTTGGCGCCCAAGGCACCGTCTGTGCCGGAGGCCGGTACGACGGGCTCGTCACCCAGCTGGGTGGGCGGGACACCCCGGCGGCAGGTTTTGCCATCGGTCTTGAGCGGCTGGTCGCCCTGATCGAATCCCTTGTCGGGCAGGAAGAACCACCCCAGGCGGACGTCTACCTTCTGGCGACTGACTCCCAGGCCGAGAGCGAGGCCCTGCGACTGGCTGAGCGACTGCGCGACGAGGTACCCGGCCTGCAGGTAATGGTCAACTTCGACGGCGGCAGCCTCAAGGCCCAGTTCAAGCGGGCCGATCGCAGCGGGGCCCGGCATGCCCTGGTCCTGGGCGAAGCCGAACGTGCGGGCGGCGTGGTGACCGTCAAGCCCCTGCGAAGTGAGGCACCCCAGCAGACAGTGGCCATCGATCAGCTGCCCAATTGGCTGGCGCGCGAGGCCGGTCGCTGATTCGGCCCGGACGGTCGCGTGCTGGCAGGCTGTGGCACAATGAGGCATCAACCCGGCAAACCTGTCCGACCGCGGAACGGGCAGAACTCATGATTTTTGGAGTCTGGCAAGACCATGCGTGATATCGGAACCGATGACGAACAGCTTGATGCGCTCAGAGCCTGGTGGGCGGAGAATGGCCGCTCGGTGATTGCCGGGGTGGTTCTCGCCGTGGCCGGCCTGGTTGGCTGGACCGGCTACGGTGAGTGGCGTGAGCATACTCTTAATCAGGCGGCACTGGCCTGGCAGCAGCTGGAGACCGCGATCGAGCGCGGCGACACGGCAGCGGTTGATCAGGCCGCAGCGCTTTCGGATCGCTATAAAAGCACGCCCTATGCGGACCTGGCCCGGCTGGCCGAGGCTCGCCTGCGTTACGATGCCGAGGGTGCCGACGCGACGATGGCCGTGCTCGCCGAGCTGGCCGGCGATGCGCGCCAGAAACCGGTTCGGGACATCGCCCGGCTGCGCCTGGCGCGGATGCAGTGGCAGGCAGACCGTCCGGAAGAAGCCCTGACCACGCTGGATGGGCCCATGTCCGAGGCATTCCAGACACAGCGCGAAGAATTGCGCGGGGACATCCTTCGGACCCAGGGTGACTTCGCGGCTGCGCGCGCAGCCTATGACCGTGCACTGGCCGCCGCGCCGGAAACGGCCGATGTCGCCCTGCTGCGTCTCAAGCGGGACGACCTGCCCGCCGGCTGATCGCTTGTGCTCCAGGCAGCGCGACCGGAGACTGTACTGCCTGGTCAAGGCATCCCGGTACGATTGCCTCAGACTCCTGCTTGGGGCGTGGATGCCCCAGAGCAAAGTAACGCAAGTCATTGAATCGCGCAGCTTGGGCCCAGCGCGCATCGGCCCGGGCGTGTCTGCACAAAGCCAAGGATGGCTTTGTGCAGAGTTTTCCCAGGAGAGAATCCGAATGAACTGCTTGAGATCCATCCTCCGTTGCAAACCCCTGGCCTCGGCCATTGCCCTGTCCGGCGCTCTTTTGATTGGCGGATGCGCGGGGACGGATCATGTGGCACCCCCGGCAGAGTTGACCGCCATCGACGCACGCTTCACCCCGGTGGTGCGCTGGTCCGTGGATGTGGGTGATGCACAACCCTCGCGCTTGTCCCGACTGGTGCCGGAGCAGGCGGGTGAGCGCGTCTACACGGTCGACCCGGACGGGTTGATCCAGGGGCGAAATGCCCAGACCGGCGCCTTGGAGTACGAACTCGCCCTTGAGGAGTCGGTCAGTTCCGGCATTGCGGCGACCGACGAGCTGCTGGTCGTTGGTACCACGGACGGTCGGGTGCTGGCCATCGAGCCGGGTGCATCCGGGCCGCGATGGACGGCCGAGCTGACCACGGCCGCCGCGGCACCGGCTGTCATGGCCGGGGGCTATGTCATCGTGCGCGCGGGTGACGGCCGGATCTTCGCCCTCGACGAGGCGGACGGACTGCGCGCCTGGGTGGACGGGCGCAAGGTTCCGCCCTTGACCTTGCAGGGCCAGAGCCGTCCGCTGGCGGGGGTGGACGCGGTGATCGTCGGCCATGACAACGGTCTGTTGGTCGCCCACACGCTTGCGGACGGACGGGTTCTCTGGGAAAACCAGGTCGCCCTGCCGCGCGGGCGGACGGACATCGACCGGATGGTGGACATCGATGCTCGGCCCCTGTTCCTGGACGGCGTGGTTTACGCGCTCGCCTTCCAGGGCAATCTGGCCGCAGTGGATGTGCGTAGTGGCCGCACGCTCTGGAGCCGGGAGTTCAGCGGCTTCGAGAACTTCACCGGGGACGCCCAGGCGCTCTACATCACCGATGCCGAGGGCGTTGTCCATGCGGTCGACCGGCGCAGCGGGGACGGTCTCTGGAGACAGGAGGCGCTGAACAATCGCTTCCTGACCGGCCCCGTGCGGGTCGGTGCCTGGCTGGCCGTGGCCGATTTCGAAGGCTATGTCCATTTCCTCGATCGGGAGACCGGGGAACTCGTGGCCCGGGTGCGCAGTGGTGCACGGGACATCGTCAGCCCGCTGGTCGCCATGGACGAATCCTTGCTCGCCCTCGGGCGCGATGGCACCCTGGTTCGGGTCGAGTTGCCCTGACCTGTCCGGGCCCGGTCTGAACTCGCCTCGTTTCGCGCATGACCCTGGCCCGTGCTGTCCTGATCATCGCGGTACTGTCGGTGCTCGCGATCTTTGTGCTGCCCTATCAGGCTGGCCTGCTGGCGGCCCGTGCGCTTCAGGCGGAGACCGGGCCCTGGCGCCTGGTCGCCAGTGATCAGAACTGGCACGCCTCTCGCCACCTTGTTGAGCTGTCCATTCGAGGCAGCGAACACCCACTGCGTCTCGAGCTGGACATTCGGCACGGGCCCCGGATCGAGTCGGGCGAGTTCGGCTGGCTTTTCGGCACGGTGCGGGTCACCGACGACAGCCCGGTGCAGGTGCGCGACTGGCAGGACCAGGCTGACTGGCAGCTTCGGCTTCGCGCGGCACCTGCCGGGACGGTGGAGTTGCAGCCGGTACGGCTGGCCGATGGCGGCGACGAGGCGCCAGCCGGTGATGTGATTCGGTACGATGCGATCCGCGGTGCTCTCCACGGGTTGGTCGCGCTGACCGGCCTGCGCGTGACGACTCCAACCCAGTCCCTGGTCTTCGGCCGGACGACTCTGGACATGGACCTGCATCGGGTTTCTGGTGACTGGGCGGGCGAGCTCGGGCTGGGTGTCTCGCGACTGGGCCTGGCGCGCGAGACGCGCGGATGGCTGGCGGACGGAGTTTCCCTGAGATTGCGGAGACTGCTCACGGCCTCAGGCGAGGATCTGCAGTTCAATTTCACGCTTGACAGCTTTTCCCGCTCCGGTCAGACCGTCGGTCCCTTTGCCCTGCTGGTGGGTGCCCGGGGCATCGCATCACCCTTCTGGGCGGCTTCTCAAGATCTCGTGCTCGAGGTCATGGAGGCGCTGGAAGCGGGGGCACCGCTTCCCCAGACTCTGGTGGCGACCGACTGGTCCGGCTTTTTGGCATCGCTTGAGTCAGCTCGTTTGAACCTGGACGCCCTGCAACTCAACCTAGCTCAGGGTGGGTTGCATCTTCACGGGGATATCGTCGGGCCGGCCCATCGGGACCCGCTCTACGACCGGAGCGAGGATCGCTGGCGGATTTCCGGGCAAATGCGGGTGTCCCCAGCCTTGCTGGAGCAGGGAATCGATCAGTGGCTGGATGGGACCGGCATCGAGCCGGATGCCCGCCTGGGGCAGCGAATCATGGACCGGTTGCGTCGCGAAGGCTGGATCGCGGCTGACCAGGGGGACTGGATCAGCTCCATTCATCGGCTTGATGGAAGCTGGTGGCTGAATGGTCAGCTCGTGGACGCGGAAAGTTTCGCCGGGCGGTGGTGACTGCCCCCCAGCTTCAGCGGTACAGGCAAAGATAGGCGGTCTGCTGCTCCAGCGAGACTTCGAAATGGCTGTTTGCCGGCACGTCGAAGCGGTCGCCCTCGTCATATACCTGCCACTGCGCGTCCGCCCCGATCCGAACCTGCATGTTCCCGCTGATCACGTGGATGGTCTCCGCGCGCCGGGTTTCGAAGCGGTATTGCCCGGGCTCCATGACCCCGACGGTGGCCGGCAGTGTCGCGGTCTCGAAGCCGATGGACTTGACGCGACCTTCATGGTGTTCGTTGATCTGCAACATTTGGTTTTCCTGATTTTGGCGAAACGGCTACCGAGCATTCCGAAAGCGGGGTGCAATAGCGCGTGTGGCGGCTCAGCCGCGAGCCGCGCCCGGCGGGTTCAATGCTCTGTCCGGGGAGCTGCGGGAGGATAGCGCAGCCGCAGCCAGGCGGCCACCAGCAGCGCGATGGCCAGCGACGCCATGGCCACCCCGGGGTTCGAAAGCTGTTGCGGTGCGACGAGCAACAGCAGTCCGAGTCCCAGCAGCATCATGCCGGAGACCAGCTTCAGCGTGCGGCCTTCCGACTCCTGGAGCTTCCTGGCGCCCATCGTGGCCGCAAATAGGCCCACGATGACCAGCATGGGCAGGGCATAGACCAGGCTGTACAGGGCCAGATAGCCATAATAACCGGCCGTTGACAGCGCGTGGTCGGCCAGAATCCGCGTGTAGACCATCGGCAGGCCGACCGTGCAGGCCAGCTCGTAGAGATTGACGATCACAGCCAGCACCAGTGTCCCGGCGAGCACCCAGCCGAACTGCCGGTGTTCGGTGAGACGGCGCATGCGCTGGAACAGCCCCGGCTTGGCCGAGTCGGGAATGCTCAGTGTCAGGCCCTGCCGGAACCGGAAATAGTCCTTGACGTGGATTGCAGCGATGCCCACCGCCACCAGACCGGCCAGGCGCGTGACCCAGGTCATCGCCCCGAAGGTCATGAACAGGCCGAGCCAGGCGGCCAGGAACATGAAATAGATCAGGGCAGAGACCGTGACGAAGCTTCCGCCGATCAGCAGGATGCGCGCCCGGCTGCGGGTGTGCACCACGATGCTTAGCAGGAACAGCAAGACGAAAAACGCGCAGGGGTTGAAGGCGTCCAGGCCGGCTACCAGCACCGTCAGCGTGGGCAGTGACAGGTCGCCCAGCGACACCGTCCCGATGCCGGGCAGGCTGAGCGATCCGTGATCGCGCCACAGGCTCGGTTCGAGCCGCGGGTCTGCCTCGCCCGCCAGCATGCGCTCGTGACAGCGGGTCAGCAGGGCGCGCAGTTCAGCCCCGGCACCTTCCGGCCGATCGTAACCCACGCGCATGGCGCCGCAGAACAGGAACGCGGGGACCGCGCGCGCCGTCTCCCCCAGCGCGGCGGCCTGGGCGATGTACTGCCTGCCGGCCTCCGGGTCCGCGCTGAGATTGTGGGAGCGCACGATCAGCCAGTCCAGTTCGGCATCCAGGCCCGCAACAAACGGACGGGCATCCCGGCAGCGCGGGCAGTGCTCCGTCCAGTAGAAGTCCATTACCACGGTTGGGGTTTTTTCTGTCCCCGGATCAGCGTTGGCGACCGAGTCGGACGGCCAGATGAGCCCGAACCACACCAGCAGCAGTGCCCAGACCCAAAAACCGATCGTCAAGGGGTTTGAGAACATTCCGCCGTGGGTGCGCCCGTCTGCTCGAGTCCGCCGCGCCGATACGGTGGTTCGGCGAGGCGCCTGGGAAGGCAGAGGGACAACAGGGGCAGGACGGTACATGACCGTCGGTCCTTCCGGCTCAGGCTTTTGCCAGCACACCGTCCACCTCGACCCGGGCATCGCGTGGCAGGCTGGCCACGCCAATGGCCGCTCGGGCCGGGTAGGGTGCCTGAAAGTACTCGGCCATGATGGTATTGACCAGGCCGAAGTGTTGCAGGTCGGTGAGGTAGATATTGAGCTTGACCAGGTCCTGCAGATCACCGCCGGCTGCCTGGCAGACAGCCCGGACATTGTCGAATACCTGCCGGATTTCCTGCTCCATGGTATCCGCCACCATCTCCATGCGCTCCGGGTCCAGGGCGATCTGCCCGGAAAGGTAGACGGTCTCCCCGACACGCACGGCCTGGGAATAGGTGCCGATGGCCTGAGGGGCCCGCTCGGTGGCGATAATGGTCCGGTCGGTCATGGTGATCAGCTCCTCGCTACCTTGATAATGCCTTCTTCCCGACGCACGCGCCGCATCACGCGGGCCAGGTGGGTCCGGTCGTTGACCCGAAGGACAAAGTTGATGACGGTGATGTTGTTGTCCCGGTCGTCGAATCGCACATCGTCGATGTCGGCCCCTGTTTCGGCGACCGCGCCGGCCATGCGCGCCAGGCCGCCGCGGACATTGCTGGCCTGAATGGTGATCTGGGCCTGGTATTCGCCGGCGTATTCCTCCGCCCAGTCTACGTCCAGCCAGCGATCCGGGTGTTCACCCAGGTCGGCTGCATTCGGGCAGCTGCGCCGGTGCACGACAATGCCCCGGCCCGTACTCAGGAAGCCGGCCACGTCGTCCCCCGGGATCGGGTGGCAACACTTGGCGAAGGTAACCACCAGGCCTTCGGTCCCCGAAATGGTGACTGCCGCCTGCCGGCCGTGCACCGCCGTACTGATCTCGCCGGATTCCTCCTGCTCGCCGCCTGCCAGCAGCCTGGCGACCAGCGGTGCCATTCGGTTGCCCAGGCCGATTTCCCTGAGCAGGTCGCCAAGCGAGCCGCAATGATACTCCGTCAGCAGTGCTTCCACGCGTTCGGAGGGCACGGCATCAAGCTCTTGCCCGTGATGCTGCATGGCCTTGGTCAGCAGCCGGTGGCCCAGGCGAATGGCTTCCTCGTCCTGCAGGTGCTTGAGGTAGTTGCGGATGTTGGTGCGGGCCTTGGCGGTCACCACGAAGGAAAGCCAGTTCGGGTTCGGCTCGGCTCCGTTGGCGGTGATGATCTCGATGGTCTGCCCGTTCTGCACCTGCGTGGACAGCGGAGCCAGCCGGCGGTCGATCTTGCAGGCGACGCAGGTATTGCCGACATCGGTATGGATTGCGTAGGCGAAGTCGACCACCGTGGCGCGACGGGGCAGCTCGAAGATCTCCCCCATGGGCGTGAACACGTAGACCTCGTCGGGGAAGAGATCCACCTTGACCGACTCGAGAAACTCCTGCGGGTTGCCGGCCTTCTGCTGGATTTCCAGCAGCTCGCGCAGCCACTCCCGCGCCCGGGCCTGGGTGACCGCCCCGTGGTCGCCCTGGGACTTGTACAGCCAGTGGGCGGCAATGCCCGACTCGGCGAACTGGTGCATCTCACGCGTACGGATCTGCACTTCAAGCGGAATGCCGTGGGGGCCGAACAGGATGGTGTGCAGCGACTGGTATCCGTTGGCCTTGGGGATGGCGATGTAGTCCTTGAAGCGGCCCGGCAGCGGCTTGTAAAGGTTGTGCACCACACCCAGAGCGCGGTAGCAGTCGTCGACGCTTTCCACGACGATCCGCACGGCAAAGACGTCGAAGACCTCTGAAAACGGCAGGCGTTTTTGGTGCATCTTTCGGTAGATGCTGTACAGCCGCTTTTCACGCGCCTGGATCTGGGCCGCCAGGTTCTCCTCGGAGAAACGGCTCTCGAAGCGGTGCTGGATCTCCTGCATCACCTCGTTGCGGTTTCCCCGGGCCTTCTTGACGGCCTGAGCCAGCACCCGGTAGCGCAGCGGGTGCTGCGCCATGAACCCCAGATCCTCCAGCTCGTGACGCAGCGCGTTCAGCCCCAGCCGGTTGGCAATGGGTGTGTAGATCTCCAGCGTTTCCCGGGCGATCCGTCGCCGCTTGTCCGGCCGCATGACGCCCAGCGTGCGCATGTTGTGCAGTCGGTCCGCCAGCTTGATGAGGATGACGCGGACATCCTCCACCATCGCCATCATCATCTTGCGGAAGTTGGCTGCCTGCTGTTCGGCCTTGGACTTGAAACGAATCTGGGTGAGCTTGGAGACCCCGTCCACCAGTCTGGCGACCTCTTCGGAGAAGCGGTGGACGATTTCCTCGCGGGCGGTTGGCGTGTCCTCGATGACATCGTGCAGGATGGCGGCGACCAGAGTGGCCTCGTCCATCCGCAGGTCGGCCAGAATGTGCGCGACAGCGACCGGGTGGGTTATGTAGGGCTCGCCGGACTTGCGCGTCTGGCCGGCGTGGGCTTCGGCGCCGAATCGAAAGGCATCCCAGACCCGGGCGATCTGCTCGGCATCCAGGTATTCGGCCAGGTGCCGCTCAAGCGGGACGAACAGGTCGTCCATCTCGTATCGGTCATCTTGAACCGGGGCCTTTTCGACGGTCGCCGACATGGGGCGCGTTCCGGGTCAGGCCGCGGGGTCGGCCGGTGCACGACGCGCGGCCGCGGGCTCCTCGTCGTCCTTGAACTGGGAGAGCTCGGCACGAACCTCGGCCTCGCTAACCTGCGAGCGGGCCAGTGTCTGGCTGGCCTCGATCCGGTCGATTTGCTCGCGATCCACCTTGTCTTCGGCGATCTCGCGCAGGGCCACGACCGTCGGTTTTTCCTTGCCCATCTCCACGAAGGCTTCGGCGCCGCGCTCGATCTGGCGGGCGCGACGGGCCGCGAGCAGGACGAGCTCGAATCGGTTGTCGACTGCGTGCATGCAGTCTTCGACGGTTACTCTTGCCATGGCTGGGATGAAACTCCTTCAAATGCCTGTCGGATCCGACGCTTGGGCGCGCCGGCGCAAACCTTGCATTGTACGACAATTCACCGGATTTTCCCCAGTGCCGGGGGCGGCTTTTCGGGGCGGATCACTTCTGCGCGCGTCCGTTCAGTCGTTGCCCAGCAATGACCGGATCAGGTCGAAATGGCGTGCCGACTGCGCGCAGCAGCGCAGGCGCTGGGTGGTGACGATGCCCTCGAGCTCGGCGGCGGCCTGTTCGAAGTCGTCGTTGACAATCAGGTAGTCGAACTCCCCGTAGTGGCTCATCTCCGCGACGGCATCGCGCATCCGTCGTTCGATGACTTCCTCGGGGTCTTGCCCGCGCCCCTGGAGCCTCTGACGCAGGGCGTCCCGCCCCGGTGGCAGGATGAACACCGACAGCGCCTCCGGGAACTGCCGACGCACCTGTTCGGCGCCCTGCCAGTCAATCTCCAGTACGACGTCGAGTCCTTCATCCATTGGGCGGGTCACCGCGTCTCGGGAAGTGCCGTAGAAATTGTCGAATACCTGCGCATGCTCAATGAATGCCCCCTGGTCGATCATTTCGCGAAATGTCACTTCGTCGACGAAATGATAGTGCTGCCCGTTTTCCTCGCCCGGCCGCGGTGCGCGCGTGGTGTGTGATACGGACAGCCTGACCCGCTCGTCGCGGGCAACGAGCGCCTGAACGAGGCTGGTTTTTCCGGCGCCGGAGGGGGCTGAAACGATGAAAAGCGTACCTTGACTCACAGGGGATTCCTGCCGTTGGCGTTTTATGTGGATTTATGGCGCCGCGCGCGGCGGTGCCGCTGTGCCCGGGCATGCGGGGCCCGGTTTCGCGGGGAGAACATGGCCGCTGAGCCGTTGGGGAATCCCCGGACCGGCGGCCAGCGTGCAGCGACCAGCCCTGTAGGCTGTTGCCCCGGTTATCGGCTGACCCGGGCAGTGCCGTTGCGCGCGGTGCTGACCTGAACCCGCTCGCCGGGGCTGAAGGCTTGGTCTGCGGCCTGAACGACCGCCACGGTGCGGCCACTGTCGAGCCGTACGGTGATTTCCAGGCCTTGCTGACGGGTTGCGCCTTCCTCGATGGCGGCGCCGGCCATGCCCCCGGCGACTGCGCCACCGACCGTGGCCAGGGTCCGGCCAGTGCCGCCCCCGATGGTGCTGCCGAGAATGCCGCCGGCCAGAGCGCCTGCTCCGGCCCCGATCGGCGTTTTGGTGCCCTCGATCAGGATCGGGCGCACACTTTGCACGGTGCCGTACTCGACCGTCATGGCCTGGCGGGCCTCCGCCCGGTTGTAGGCGCTTCCTGACAGGCTGCTGGCGCAGCCGGAAAGCAGAATCATCGCCATGATCACGAGCGCAAGCCGGGTTGACAGGAAAGTTTTACGGTTCATGGTGGGGCACTCCGCAGGTCTGGGTTCCGAATCAGGACGGGCTTCACCACTTGCTGGAAATGGGAAGAAACCTCCTGATACCCGATTATAGGTCAGGGGCGCAATGGGCCGGAACCTCGCACGGCCGAGACCGGGCTCAGGGGCTGTAATCGATGATCAATGGCGCATGATCCGAGAACTTCTCGTCCCGGTATACCTGGGCACGTGTCACGCGGTCCTTCAGCCCGGGCGTCACGATCTGGTAGTCAATCCGCCAGCCGACATTGTTTGCCCAGGCGTTCGCGCGGTTGGACCACCAAGTGTACACCTCGGTCTGGGGTTCAACGACCCGGTGGGCATCCACGAGGCCGATCTCGTCGAACACGCGATCGAGCCAGGCCCGCTCGTGGGGCAGGAATCCCGAGTTCTTGCGGTTGTTGCGCCAGTTTTTCAGGTCGATCTCCCGGTGGGCGATGTTCCAGTCGCCACAGAGGATGAACTCTCCGGCCGCGGTCTTCTTCTCGGCGAGCATGGGCAGGTACGCGTCGAGAAACCGGTCCTTGGATGCCTGCCGGTGGTCGCCGGCTGATCCCGAGGGCAGGTAGAGCGAGGCCAGGCCCAAATCGCCGACCTGAACTTCCACGTAGCGCCCCTCGCGGTCGAATTCCTCCAGGCCTAGTTGCGTGATGACCCGATCGGGTCGAGCGCGGCTGTAGAGCGCCACCCCGCTG
Organism: Halothiobacillaceae bacterium; assembly: GCA_049974825.1. Classification (GTDB taxonomy): domain Bacteria; phylum Pseudomonadota; class Gammaproteobacteria; order Halothiobacillales; family Halothiobacillaceae; genus JBKHDT01. Next base: position 20,470 of record JBNGDJ010000006.1, read on the forward strand.
TAGCCCTTGCGTTCGGCATCCACATAGAAGCAGTGGTAGCCCTCCGGGTGGAATATCGGGTCTGAGAGCTGTTCGACCTGCGCCTTGGTCTCCTGGATACAGACGAAGTCCGCTTCCTGGCCGGCCAGCCAGTCGAAAAACCCCTTTCGTGCCGCGGCCCGGATGCCATTGGCGTTGAAGCTGATTACACGCATGAGTCGGGTGCCATTGTCATGAATCGGGGGCGGATGATGCCATGTGGCGGCCGGTCGGGTCGACGTTCTGCCGGGAGGGCTCATGGCTTAAGGCAGTCATGAATGACAGTGCGTGACATTTTCCAAAGGCTGCAGCGCGCGCCCGTCGCCGAGACGAAAAAAAGGCCCCATCCGGGGCCTGAAAAATCGTCGTCCATGAGGAGCTTGCAACGACAGGTGGTCGCCATCCGGGACTGGAAAGCCCCTTCCGGCTACTGAAACCATAGACAACCTCCCAACGGGGAAGTTCCCCGGCACGCGTTGCGCCCGGACCGTTGCTTGCAAACCCCCTGTCCGAGTGCGGCTGTGCCGGGGTCGCCGTCACTCCCTGGGAATGGCAAGGAACATCGGCTGGCCGCCACGCAACAGGCGCAGGGCAAGCGGGCGGCCTTGCGGGGCCTCACTGATCGCGGCGCGCAGGTCGGCAACGGTCTCCAGCGGACGGTTGTTGAGGTCCATCAGGATATCGTTCGGCCGAACGCCTGCCCGGGCAGCGGGGCCGTCAGTGACGGAAATCACCACCAGCCCGTGGGCAATGCCCAGCTCGCGCTGCTGTCGCTCGTTGAGCGGCTCCAGGGCGAGACCGAGGGTGGACTGTCCGTCAGGCTGCTCGGGCGCTGCCGGCGGGGCATCTTCTTCAAGGCGACCGATTTGAACTTCAACGCTCTGCTCCTTGCCGTTGCGCAGCAGCAGGATTTTTACCCGTTCACCGACCGGGGTCTCGCCGACCAGCGAGGGCAGGCGGCTGGACTGGTCAATGTCCTTGCCGGCATAGCGCAGGATAATGTCGCCGGGGCGTATGCCGCCGGCATCGGCCGGGCTGTCGGGCTGTACCTGGGCGATCAGCGCCCCGCGGGGGCGATCAAGCCCGAAGGACTCGGCCAGCTCCGTCGTTACCGGTTGCAGCAGCACGCCGAGATACCCGCGGGTGACGCTGCCATGTTCGCGCAGCTGGTCGACCACGTTCATCGCCACGTCGATCGGGATGGCGAAGGACAGGCCCATGTACCCGCCCGAGCGGGTGTAGATCTGCGAGTTGATGCCGATCACCTCGCCCTCGGCATTGAACAGCGGACCGCCTGAGTTGCCGGGGTTGACCGGCGCGTCGGTCTGAATGAACGGGACGTAGTTCTCGCTGGGCAGGTTGCGCCCGATGGCCGACACGATGCCATGCGTGGCCGTGTGCTCCAGGCCGAAGGGCGAGCCGATGGCCAGCACCCACTCACCGACCCGAACATCTTCGGAGTTGCCGATTTCCACCGTGGGCAAATCATCGGCATCGACCTTCAGCAGGGCAATGTCGGTCCGGACGTCCTGGCCGATGACCTCGGCCTCGTGTTCGGACTGGTCCTGCATCCGCACCGTGATGGTGTCGGCGCCATCGATGACATGGGCGTTTGTCAGGATGTAACCGTCTTCGGAAATGATGAAGCCTGAACCCAGCGACTGGGCCGGGCGGCGCGGCTGGCGCGGCTGCATCTGGGGAATCTGGCCGAAAAAGTGGCGGAACATCTCCCCGAAAGGCGAATCTTCCGGAAAGGGAATCTCCGGTGCCATGCCCATGCTTTGCGGCGGTTCGGACGTTGTCCGGATATTGACCACGGCGGCTGCCGTTTCCTCGACCAGCTTCACGTAATCGGGTGCCTCGCCTCGGTCGGCCTGCACGGGCAGTGCGAAAGCGAGGGCGAGTAGGAGCACCAGCGACAGGAGGAGCGCAGAAGTGCTTGAGCCTTTCAGGCCTGCGGTCGGGGTGTTTCGTGTACGGATCATTGCATGCATCTTCAAAGGTTTCTCCTTGAGCGATCAGCAAAATGGGCGCGCGCCGGCCGCATGCGATCGGCACCCTGCAGCAGTGCCAGCAGCCCAACGGCTGGTCAGCCGTGCGCGGATTCCTGTTCCGACTGGTCGAGCCGGTGGCAGTTCAGTCCCAGGCCGACAAGGGTATGTTCAAGCTCTTCGAATGCCGGCTGTGCCAGCCCGCGCGGACCCTTCAGGCCGAGTTCCAGCAAGCGTCCCTGTTCCCTGATTATGGGCAGGGAAAACAGTTTCAATGCCGGCCACTTTTCGGTGGTGCGCCGCATCAGCTCCAGCAGGTCGCTTTCGCTGGCGTCATGGACCAGCAGCGCCAGCTCAATGTGGTCCGGGTCAGTCAGGGCGCGCAGCGGCCCGGAAAGTACCCAGTCGAGCATGGGATGGGCCATCTGCGGGAAGCCGGGCATGAAGAAGTGCTGCCGTATGGAGAATCCCGGCACCCGGTTGAAGTCGTTGGGAATCAGTTCGGCACCTTCCGGCAGGTCGGCCATGAGAACCCGGTGCGGCCAGGCCTGTTCTCCGAACCGGGCCTCGATCTCGGCCACGGCGTCGGGATGGCGGGTGAGTGGCACACCGGCCGCCGCCGCGGCGCACTCGCGCGTCAGGTCGTCGGGGGTGGCGCCGATGCCGCCGAAGCAAAAGACGATATCCTCGGCTTGCATGCTCCGCTCCAGGGTGGCCGTGATCTGCAGAGGGTCGTCTCCGATGATCATCGCCCAGCCAAGTCGCAGGCCGCGTGCATTGAGCCGTTCGATGACGGCCGGGACATGCCGGTCCTGCCGGCGACCGCTGAGAATCTCGTCCCCGATGACGATCGCCCCGAAGGTCGGAATTGTGCCGCTGGCCGTCGTCACCGGGGCGACCCCAGCGCGAGCGCGTTCTTGCGGACCGTTTCGCGTTCCTGCCGATCGGCGGCTTCGTCCCAGTCGTCAAGTTCCGACCAGCCCTGCGCGTGGCGCGCCAGCAGGTCCGCCAGGGCATCCAGGTGGTCCGGGCGGTCGTTCAACGCCTTGATGTAATGATAGGTTTCCCCGCCGGATTCCTCGAAGTACTCCCGGTTTTCCCCGTCGATTTCCTCGATGGTCTCCAAGCAGTCTGCCGAGAAGCCCGGACAGGCGACCGCCACATGCTTGATTCCCTGCCCCGGGAGCGACTTGAGTGTCTCGTCCGTGTAGGGCTTGAGCCACTCTTCCGGACCGAAGCGGGACTGGAAGGTGGTCATGTACTCCCCTTCCGCAAGACCCAGCCGCGCGGCGACCAGCCGGGTGGTCACGTGGCATTCGCAGTGATAGGGGTCGCCATCAAGCAGGTAGCGCCTGGGTACCCCGTGGTAGCTGAGGATCAGCCGGTCCGGTTTGCCATGGGCCTCGAAATGCTCGCGAATGGAGTTGGCCAGCGCCTCGATGTAGCCCGGGTGGCGATGGTAGTGGTTGATGAAGCGCAGTTCGGGAATCCAGCGCCAGGTCTTGAGTTCGTCCACGACCGCATCAAAGGTCGACGCCGTGGTGGTCGCCGAATACTGGGGGTAGAGTGGCAGGACCAGAACCCGGCGGGCGCCGGCGTCGCGCAGTTCTGCCAGGGCCTTGGCGACGGAAGGGTTTCCGTAGCGCATGCCCAGCGCCACGCTGACCGGGCCGTCAAAGCGGTCCTTCAGTCGTGCCTCGATGCCGGCCATCTGGCGTTGGGCTATGTTCAACAGAGGCGAGCCGGGGCCCTCGCTGTCCCAGACCTCCTGGTAGGCTTCGGCCGAGCGCTTGGGCCGCGTGTTAAGGATAATGAGATTGAGGATCGGCCACCATTTCCACTTCGGCAGTTCGATGACGCGGGGGTCGGACAAAAACTGCTTGAGATAGCGCCTGAGCGCCGGGGTGTCGGCCGCGTCCGGGGTGCCGAGGTTGAGAAGCAGGATGCCGACGCGCTCGGGGCTGCCGTGCTGGTATTCCGGTTCGCCTTGGTATTTCATTTCGGGTCGTTCCTCGTGGTTTCGGGTCGGTGGGGCCGGCCTGGACCCCGGCCCGCCCTGTCGGGGCATGGCGCAGGTGAATCGACGGGGTCACGGGCCCGTGGCATCCAGAACCCCTGTCGCGTTATGATCATTCTACATTCAAGCCTCAGGGAGCGCTGTTCCAGACATGGCCGAAACCAAGCACTGCCGCCTTCTTATCCTCGGCTCCGGTCCTGCCGGCTACACTGCCGCCGTCTACGCTGCCCGCGCCAACCTCGAGCCGGTGCTCGTGACCGGGCTGCAGATGGGCGGCCAGTTGACCACCACCACCGAGGTCGACAACTGGCCGGGCGACGTCGAGGGGCTGACCGGCCCGGGGTTGATGGAGCGGATGAAGGCGCACGCCGAACGCTTCGATACCGAGGTCATCTTCGACCATATCCACAAGGCGGATCTCTCCAGCCGTCCTTTCGTGCTTGAGGGCGATTCCGGCCGATACACGGCGGACGCCCTGATCATCGCTACCGGCGCCAGCGCCCGCTATCTTGGTCTTGATTCCGAGGAAAAGTTCAAGGGCAAGGGGGTTTCCGCCTGTGCGACCTGCGACGGCTTCTTCTACCGCGGGCAGACCGTGGCGGTCGTTGGCGGCGGGAACACGGCGGTCGAGGAGGCGTTGTACCTCTCCAACCTGGCCGGGCACGTGCACGTGGTGCATCGTCGTGACCGCTTCCGGGCCGAAGAGATTCTTTCCGATCGCCTGCACGCCAAGTCGCACGATGCCGGGGGCAATGTGACCATCCACTGGTTCAGCGAGGTCGACGAGGTGCTCGGGGACGACAGCGGAGTGACCGGGCTTCGTATCCGGGATACCCGCGATGGCAGCAAGAGCGATCTGGACGTGCACGGGGTGTTCATCGCCATTGGCCACAGCCCCAATACCGGTCTGTTCGAGGGGCAACTTGACATGGCCGGCGGGTACATTCGAGTGCAGGGCGGCAGCGAGGGCAATGCCACCGCAACCTCCATTCCCGGTGTCTTTGCCGCCGGGGACGTCATGGACCATGTCTACCGGCAGGCCATTACTTCGGCAGGCACCGGCTGCATGGCGGCGCTGGATGCCAAGAATTTCCTGGAGCAGGCCGAGGGCGACGACTGACCCGCGCGACTTGGTCGCGCATCGAGAAGACGCATGGAATTGACTGACGCACTGTACGTGATCGTCCTTGCCGGCAGCCTTGGGCTGGTGCTCTTTCAGCACTGGGCGCGGCCGCGCAAGGCGCGCATTGTCCTGGTATCGGCCGCCTTGGCCAGTTTTGCTGTGGTGGCCGGCATTCATGGTCTGGCGGGTGCCGAAGAAGTCTTTGGCCAGGTGCTTGCGGCGCTGGCGGTCCTGTTCGGCGCACAGGGGGCCACGGCCGCCTTCGTCTTGCTTTGGCGCGAGATGCAGGCGGACGACCAGCCGGGCAGGACCACTCCGAACGACGAGGAGGCGGCATGAACCTGCAGATGAACGCCCTTGACCTCTTCGGCTGGTTTGGCCTGGTTGCCGTGCTGGCGGGGCTTTTCCTGCTCAAGCGTCGCAGCACGGGCATGGTGGGGCTGCTGCTCATTCTCGCGGCCATGGTGGGCATTGCCCTGGCGGTGCTCTGGCACCATGACTTCCGCAACGCGCTGCTGGTGGTGTCGATGGTGGTGCTGGGGGCGGCACTCGCCCCTTGGTTTTCCGGCCGCCGGCGCAGTGTGCTCTGCGGGGTCGCGCTGATCAACGCGAGTCTGGGGCTGGCCATTGCCCTGCTGGGGCTGGTGGGTCTGGTCGAAACCGAGGCGGTGGCCCAGGGCTGGGACACCCGGCTGACTTCCGTGCTCGGGCTGTTTCTGGGCGTCTGGACTTTCGCTTCGGGCCTGATGGTCTGGCTGCGTTTGACCGACCAGTTGCCGGAGTCCGTGCCCACGCCCATGCAGCGGCGGGTCCAGGCGGTGATCCTGGTCGTCACGCTCGGACTGGGCCTGGCCGCCGTGATCTGGCCGGATTACGCGACTTTTCCCCTGGTGCTCATGCTCGTGTTGACACTGGAGCTGGCCGCGCTCAGTTCGCTGGGTGTGCGGCGCGAGGGTCTGGCGGCCGTGATGGCCCGGCACGTCGGTTTCGTCGGCGCAGCACTGGCCATGCTGGGTTACGTGCATCACTCGCTTTTCCTTATCGCGCTGGGCCTGCTGGCCTTTTCCGGTGCCTGGATCTTCCAGCGTGGCATCGTGATCTTCCGATCCGATGCCGTGCCGGCAAGCCCCGATGCCGACGATCCCGGGCGCGAGCGTCCCGCGGATGCGCGGACGCCCTGAGCTGGCGCAGGCCTATCGGGCGGCCTGGTATGAAGTCACTCTGCCGGAGGGTACGCCTTGCCGCTTCCGTGTCGGTGACCGGGTTCACGCCCTGGAGCCGCTGGCCGGTTGCGGCGGCTGGGGCTGGCTGACGGCTTTCAACCCCGGCTCGCATTTGCTTCCGACGGCCGAGAATGCGCGGCGTCATGACGGCCTCTGTCGGATTGTGGCGTCGCTTGGTCTGTCGGTTCTTGAGGCTTCCAGCGGTGATGATGCGGGTCTTTGGCCTGTTGAACGGGGCTTCTGTCTGCTGGATGTCGATCGGTGCCGGCTGCAGTCCCTGGCAAATGACTGGCAGCAGGCGGCCTTCCTGCATGCCCGGCCTCAGGAGCCGGTTCAGCTGTGCTGGTCCGACGAGCCTTGCCCACCCGGGCCCTGACTCGCCTCTCCTTTCTAGGAGTCTCTGCATGATTGCAGGGGTTTCCCCGCCGCGTAATGGCGCAAGCCATTGAATTGCGGAGCCCGGGCCGAGCATGTATCAGCCCGGGCGTGTCTGCATAAGCCTAAGGATGGCTTTGTGCAGAGTTTCCTTTGTGAATGCAGCGCCCTCGCGGGTCTTGCCGATGGCGGTCAACTGTCCTGCCGGGCAACCCACCAGAGCCGGGCGCGCAACCCCCAGCTACTGGTCAGGCCGGTCTCGACAAATCGCACTTCACCCCGGCCGTCAAGCACGTACATGACCGGCACACCCTTGACGCCCCAGTTGCGTGCCTGGCTGCCCTGAGGGTCGTTGAGCACGCGCAGGCCCCGCCAACCCGACTCGTCGACGAACTGGCGTACCGTCGCCTCGTTTCCGGACTGCATGGCCACGGTGAGCACCGGCCAGTCCTCGGCCACAGCTTCGATCATGGGCATTTCCAGCCGGCAGATTCGGCACCATTCGGCCCAGAAAACCACCAGTAGGGGTTCGCCCTGGTAGTCCGCCAGCGAGACCGTGCGGCCTTCAAGGTCTGTGCCCGACAGCGGCGGGGCCGGTCCCTGCGTGACGGCCGGGGCCATCCAGGCGCGCACCAGCAGAAATGCGGCCAGGACCAGGCCGATTTCCAGGCTCCAGCGCAACCAACGGGGGCGCCGGGGGCTGCGGGTGGTTTCGTCTTGTGGGGAAGGTTCGCTCATGGAGGGCTGTCTGTCATGCCGATGGGAGGTGTGCCGGCCCGGGCTGATCTGCCGGAGAAGCGGGAAAGCGCAGGGACAGGGATGTTCTGCTGGCCGACTGGGCTAAAATGCCACGATGAATCTTTCAGGTCGACACATCCTGCTCGGTGTTTGTGGCGGAATTGCAGCCTACAAGGCCTGTGAACTGCTGCGGCGCTTGCGCGATGCCGGGGGCTCGGTGCGCGTGGTCATGACCGAATCGGCGACCCGCTTCGTCTCGCCGCTGACGTTTCAGGCGCTTTCCGGCGAGCCGGTGCGCGTGGCGCTTTTCGACGAGGCAGCCGAGGCAGGCATGAGTCACATCGAACTGGCCCGCTGGGCGGACGCCCTGGTTATTGCGCCGGCCACGGCCGACACGCTGGCCCGCCTGGCGCATGGCATGGCGGATGATTTGCTGACGACACTGGCGCTGGCCACCGAGGCGCCGCTGCTGGTCGCGCCGGCCATGAACCGCGTCATGTGGTCGCATCCGGCGGTGCGGGAAAACGTCGAGCGGCTGCAGGCGCGGGGTGTGCAGATGATCGGTCCCGACGAGGGCGCCCAGGCCTGCGGTGAGACGGGCGCCGGGCGGATGTCCGACCCTGCCATGGTTCTTGAGCGGGTGAGTGCTTGCCTGAGCCCGCCTGCGGGCGCGCTCGCCGGGATTCATGTGCTTATCACCGCCGGGGGCACGCGCGAGCCAATTGACCCAGTCCGTTACTTGGCGAACCGGTCCTCCGGACGAATGGGCTACGCGCTGGCCCGTGCGGCGGTCGAGGCGGGTGCCCGGGTGACGCTCATCAGCGGCCCGACGCGACTGTCGACCCCGCCGGGGGTGGTTCGGGTGGATGTCGAGACGGCCGAGCAGATGGCCGCGGCGGTCGAGACAGCCCTGCCTGCCGACGTGTTTATCGGCGCGGCGGCGGTATCGGATTTCCGAGTGGCTCAGCCGGCAGGGGGCAAGATCAAGAAGGGTGGAGCGCCGCTGACGCTGTCGTTGGTCGAGAACCCGGATATCCTGGCGCGCGTGGCATCCGGCACGCCACGGCCCTTCACGGTCGGGTTTGCTGCCGAGACCGAGCGGCTTGAGGAACATGCGCGGTCAAAACTTGAACGCAAGGGCCTGGACATGCTCTGCGCCAATGACGTGGGCGACAACAAGGCTTTTGATCAGGCGGACAATGAACTGCTGGTTCTCTGGCCGGGGGGCATGCAGCCCTTGCCCCGGGCAGACAAGCTGAGCCTTGCACGTCAGGTCGTCGCGCTGATTGGCCGACGGATGCGGGACTGCGACTGAACCTGCGGGGTGCCGGATAGTTCTGCGCAGTGTCCCGACAGCCTCAATAAACCAAGGGCGACAAGACTGCTTTCATGACCGAGACCATCAAACTGACCGAATACAGCCACGGCGCCGGCTGCGGCTGCAAGATTGCACCGGCCCTGCTGGATGACATGCTGCGCTCGGCCCTGCCGTCCCAACAGATGGATCAACGCCTCTGGGTGGGCAACGACAGCCGAGACGATGCGGCCGTCTATGACTTGGACGATGGCACCGGAATCATCAGCACAACTGATTTTTTCATGCCGATCGTGGATGATCCCTTCACCTTCGGACGGATCGCGGCCACGAATGCATTGAGCGACATCTATGCCATGGGCGGCACACCGCTGGTTGCCATCGCCATCCTGGGCTGGCCCATTGACCGGCTGGGGCCGGAAGTCGCCGCCGCGGTGATCGACGGTGGGCGGCAGGCCTGTCGAGACGCGGGCATTCTCATTGCCGGCGGTCACAGTATTGATGCCCCCGAGCCGATCTTTGGTCTGGCGGTCACCGGCCGCGTGACCCGCGAGCGTCTGCGGCGCAACGACACCGCACGGCCCGGCGCCCGGCTTTTTCTGACCAAGCCCCTGGGCATCGGCATTCTCACCACAGCCCAGAAATCGAAGATTCTCGCGCCCGAGCATCAGGGTATTGCCGCAGACTGGATGTGCCGGCTCAACCGAGTCGGCGAACGCCTGGCGGCTCTGCCCCAGGTGCAGGCCATGACGGATGTCACCGGCTTCGGCCTGGCTGGTCACCTGCTGGAAATGTGTGCCGGATCCGGTCTGCGTGCCCGGGTTGAACGAAACGCCCTGCCGCTTCTGCCGACCGTGGAAGAATACTTTGCCCGGGGCGCGGTCCCCGGTGGAACGGGACGCAACCATGCCAGCTACGGGCACCGAATGGCAACGGTGGACGAGCGGGAAAAGGCGCTGCTTTGCGATCCGCAGACCTCCGGTGGGCTGCTGGTGGCGGTGGCACCGGAGGGCGCGGAGGCAGTCGCCGAGCTGTTGCGCGCCGAAGGGCTGAATGACCGCCCGGTGGGCCAGATGCTGCCGGCCGGCGAAGGTCCCGAGCTGGAGCTGGTCCCTTGAGTGACGTGCCGGAACAGCGGGATGATCTGCAGCAGCTTTTTCTGGACGCCGTGCCGCTGCTGGACGTGCGTGCGCCGGTGGAGTTCGCGCAGGGCGCCTTTCCCGGGGCGGAGAATCTGCCCCTGCTGACGGACGAGGAGCGTCACCGCGTCGGGATTCGCTACAAGGAGCAGGGTCAGGATGCCGCCATTGCCCTCGGCTACGAGCTGGTCGATCCTGAGGAAAAGGCACGGAGAATTGACGGCTGGCGGGATTTTTTTACCCGTCATCCCGACGGAGCCCTGTACTGCTTTCGAGGTGGCCTGCGTTCGCGCCTGACGCAGCAGATGCTGGCCCAGGCCGGCGTGCATGTCCCTCGGGTGCGCGGAGGCTACAAGGCCATGCGCCGGTTTCTGATCGACAACCTGGAAACCATTGGGCGCGAGCAGCCATTGTTGTTGCTCGGCGGAAGGACCGGCGTCGGCAAGACCGACCTGCTCAACCGCTTTGACCGCGCGGTGGATCTGGAAGGCATCGCGGCCCATCGCGGATCGGCCTTTGGCAAGCGCGCGCATCCCCAGCCACCACAGATCGCGATCGAGAATGCCATGAGCATTGCGTTGCTGCGCCAGCGTGATGCCGGGCCCGCGCGCCCGATCCTGCTTGAAGACGAGGGGCGGTGCATAGGCAGCCGCGAGATTCCGCTCGGTCTTTTCGAAGGCATGCGCCGAGCGCCGCTGATCCTGGTCGAGACCGACATGGATGCACGGGTCGAGCAGGGCTTGAAGGACTACGTGCTCGACCTGCAGGCCGAGTATCGGGCCATGTTGCCGGTGCCGGAAGCGGACGAAGCCTTTGGCGAGCATCTTCGTTCCGCCCTGGCCCGGTTGCAGCGGCGACTGGGTGGCGAGCGCCACAAGCGTTACATGGCGCTGTTCGAAGAGGCCCTGGCCGCCTGGCTGGAGCAGGCCGACGATGCCGGGTTCCGGGAGTTCATCGCGGGGTTGCTGCGCGACTACTACGACCCCATGTACGACTACCAGATCGACCGCAAGCGGGATCGGGTGGTGTTCCGTGGTGATCCCGAGCAGGTTGCCCATTACCTAAGCACGCAGAGCGTGGAGCTGCGGTGATGGGCGAGCGCGACCGGATATTCGCGGAGTCGGCCGGCGAGCCGGGCCCCTTTCGTTTCGACGAGCGTGTGGCCGAGGTATTCCCGGACATGATCAGCCGTTCCGTGCCCGGCTATGCCTTCGTGCTGGAAACCCTGACCCGCCTGGCGCGCCGGCTGGTGCAACCGTACAGCCGGGTCTACGATTTGGGTTGCTCGCTGGGCGCAGCCACCCTGGCCATGCGTTCGGGGATCGACCAGCCGGGGGTCGAGTGCATCGCGGTGGACAATTCCCCGGCAATGGTCGAACGGGCCCGGGCGCACGTCGCCGCCTTTCGCTCAAGCGTACCCGCTCAGCTGGCGCTGGCGGACCTGCGGGATGTGGTCATCGAAAACGCCTCGCTGGTGGTCATGAACTTCACCCTGCAGTTTCTGCCCCAGGATGAGCGTGCGGACATTCTCGCGCGCGTCCATTCCGGCCTGCGACCAGGCGGTGCCCTGGTGCTGGCCGAGAAGGTCCATCATCATCAGCCGGGCATGGAATCGTTGATCCAGCAGGTCCATCTGGACTTCAAGCGGGACCAGGGCTATTCCGAGCTGGAGATCAGCCAGAAGCGACAGGCGCTGGAAAACGTGCTGGTGACCGATACGCTGGCCGAGCACGACCGGCGTCTGGAAGAAGTCGGCTTCATGGAGCGGGCCATGCTTTGCCAGCATTACAACTTCGCGGCCATTCTGGCGCGCAAGACATCCTGAGGGAATCTCTGCACGAATGCAGAGTTTCCTGAGGGAAACGCTTCACGAAGGCAGGGCGTCCCGATTAAATTCCCTGATGCGCTCATGGGTTTGTGCGCGCAAGGCCGGGGTTGTGGGACACTGTTTCATCATGCTCGTCCGGCCTGGGCGGGGCTGGTGTGGCGGATATGTTTCGAGAATCACCCGGGGGTGAAACATGAGTTTGCGTCGCTTGTGCAAGGGCCTGGGTTTGTCCCTGCTGCCGAGTCTGTTCATTGGTCCGGCTGCAGCTGCCCCGATCAGTCCGGAGAAGGGGTTTTCCGGCTTCGTTTCCGTGTTGCCGGCCAGCGTGACGACGCAAAGCGCCACGCACACGGGCGATGACAACCGGGTGCTGGAAAGCCTCGACTCGGACGGAGCCCGGGAGCGGTCTGCCGCGGTGGCCGCGATTGGCATGCTGCGCTATACCCTGCGACCCGGACAGACCGAGTTGTATTTCGGCACCCCGCCGGAGCGGGTTGGCGAGGGCACTTTCCAGCTGGAGCTCGGTATCCGCCAGCAGCTGGCCGATGGTTCGCGGCTGAGGCTCGGGCTGATCCCCTTTGAACTGCTGGAGAGTCGCCTGTGGGCTGACCCGTTTGTCACCGGTCAGGCCCGTGACAAGACCCGGGCCAGCAACCGGGGCCTGCGTCTTGGCTGGTCGGCCATTCGCGGCAGCCAGTGGTCGGTGGACTACACTTTCCTGAGGCACGAGGTTGATCGGGAACACTCGGGTCGTTTTCTTGGGCTCGATGCCGCCGAGCAGGCGCTCTTGCGCCGTGATGCCAATCGCCACCAGCTGACTGTCGATTATCGCTGGCAACTCTCGCCGCGGGTTTCGCTTCGTCCGGCGCTGCGCTATGAGCGCATTCAGGCCAAGGGACGTGCCGAGCGTGCGGACGTCCTTCGTCCGCAGGTCAACCTGTTCTGGCGTGACCGAAAGCATCAGGTGAGCCTGACTGCCTATGGCGCCTTCAGTCGGTACGATGCCCGCAATCCCGTGTTCGACCAGTCTCGGGATGCGCGCAGCTGGGGGCTCGTTGCCGGATACAGCCTTGCGGAGCCTTTCGGCTGGAAGAACGGCCAGTTCAACCTGTTTGCCTTGGGCACGCGCAGCGACTCGGATATTCGCTTTTATGACAGCCGCACGGTGGTTTTGGCCGCAGGGCTGGGGTACCGGTTTTAGGGAATCTCTGCACGAATGCAGAGATTCCCGATTGGGGCATGGATGCCCCAACGCTCAATGGCGTAAGCCATTGAATTGCGGAGCATGGCCCGGGCGTGTATCGGCCCGGGTGCTTCCGAGCGAAGCCAGGGGAGGCTTTGGGCTGAGTGTGCAAATAGAGCGTAGCGATCAATGATCAGTCGCCTGGAAAGCCAGTATCAGCAGTTTCGGGAGAGCCTGACGGCGACGCCGCTGGCGACCTGGCAGGATGCGCTGCCCGCGGATATCGTCGGGCTGCTCAATCCGTACAGACAGGGTGATCTGCCTGCCTGGCTGCGCACACTGGATGCGTTGCCAGCCGAGGATACCCTGGGCGGGCGGATCGCTCGGCTTGACAGGGCCTGGGTGTCGGTGGAGTCCGAGACACCTTTGCCGGGGCCGGTGGTTGATCAGATCGAAACGGGCCTGCGTGCCCTGTCACCCTGGCGAAAAGGGCCGTTCCGGCTGTTCGGGGTGTCTGTCGACAGCGAATGGCGCTCCGACTTCAAGTGGGACCGGCTGGCCGCGTACATCGATGCCCTGGACGACCGTCTCGTGCTGGATGTCGGCTGCGGCAACGGGTATCACATGTGGCGCGCCCTCGGTGCGGGAGCGGCCCGGGTGGTTGGCGTGGACCCAACACCCCTTTTTCTTGTGCAGTTTTCGGCCATTCGGCACCTGGCGGGTGCGCAACCGCTGCAGTTGCTGCCCTGCACGCTTGAGGCCCTGCCGCGGCTGGCCGTGTTCGATACGGTGTTCTCGATGGGGGTGCTCTATCACCGCCGTGACCCGATCGCCCACCTGACCGAACTGCGTGAATGCCTTGATCGGGACGGGCAGCTGGTTCTCGAGACGCTGGTAATCCCGGGTGACGAGCAAAGCTGCCTGATGCCTCGGGACCGTTACGCCTGCATGCGCAATGTCTGGTTCATCCCGTCCGTGCCCATGCTGGAAATCTGGCTGCGTCGCGCCGGATTCGCCGACGCAAGATGCGTTGATGTGACCGTCACGACGTCGGAAGAACAGCGACGTACCGACTGGACCGGCCGGCATTCGCTGTCGGATTTTCTCGATCCGGCCAATCCCGCACGGACACTGGAAGGCTATCCGGCGCCTCGACGTGCCATCCTGCTGGCTCGTCGTCGGTTCTAGCGGGATTCATGCTCTGGGTATCGAAAGGAGTGTCTGATCATGAAACGCCCGCTTTTCGGCGGCATGCCGGTCCTGCTGGCTGCTGCACTGGTTCTGTCCGTGGGCTGCAGCCACAACATGCCTGCTGCTCCTGAGCCGAATGATTGCGCTCATCGGGCGATCTCTGATGAACGTCTGGATATCCTTCGGGCAAAGCTTGCCGACCAGCAGCGCCTGCCGCTGGTGATTACCCTGGCGGTTCCCGATGCCGAGACGATTCATGCGGTGCAGGAGCGCGTGCTTACCGCCCTGGCGCCTCACGATTTTGACCTGCGCTATCGCCCGCGCAGCGTGCCCCAGCTGTTTGTGGCCGTGGATGCCCGGGGGCTGGAAATCCTGGCCTGCCTGCCAGACGTCGCGGACATCCGGGCCGAGTCCACCATGAAACGCCGGTAGTCTTTTTATAAAAAAGAGGGCGCCTGTTTCGCAGGGAATCTGTGCATAAATGCAGACGTTCCCGTGCAAGGCATGGATGCCTCAATCGGGAATCCCGGCAATCGGGCCGAGATTCCCTTCGAACACCTTATAAATAGGGGTTTGCTTGATGAATATGAGGCAATGGGTTTTGTCGGCCATGCTGGCCGTTGTCCTGTTCCTGTCCGGTCCAATGGCCGTGCAGGCCGAGGACCGGGGAGGCGCCTCCCTGCAGGCTGAACTGCAGGGCGCATTGCAGCAAACCGGAACCGTCGATGTGCTGGTCGAACTGGACCCGGGCATGACGATCGGCGCAGAGGGACGCATGGGTACCATGCAAAAGCGGGCGCAGCGCGCCGGGATCGACGCGGTGCAGGACCGGGTGCTGGCTGCGCTGGGTCGCTTCGATGGGAAGGGCTTGCGACGATTCGACAGCATTCCCTTTATGGCGCTCACGGTTACCGAGCAGGAGCTGGCGCGTTTGGCCGAGCTTCCCGAAGTAGTCGCGATCCGGCCTGACCGCAGGATGCAGCCGCGGCTTTTGCAGAGCGTGCCGCAGATCCGTGCCGACGAACTGTTTGCCGAAGGTTTCGATGGTCGGGGCTGGGCCGTGGCCATTATTGATGACGGCGTGCATGTGAACCACCCCTTTCTGGGTGGGCGCGTGACGCATCAGGCCTGTTTTGCGCAGGAGGCGGATTACTGCCGCAGCGAATCGGAAGCCACGCCGCCGCCCTTGAGTCCCCAGGAAGTCGCCGAGGATGACCGCAACCACGGCACCCATGTGGCTGGCATCGCGGCCGGTGCCCATCCACGGGTGGCGGAGTTCTCCGGCGTGGCCCGCCACGCGGACATCATCGCCATTGGCGTGGACCTGAGCGACAGCGCGATCTTCGAGGGAATCGAGCATGTCATGGCGCTCCACGACAGCGGACAGGCCCGGGTGGCGGCAATCAACATGAGTTTCGGGGACGATTACTACTACACCGAACCCTGCGACGATTCGCCTTTCGTGGCCGGTTACCCGGAGCTGCTCGCGCAGCTGCGCTCGCGGGGCATTGCCGTGATCGCTTCCTCCGGCAACGAGCGGGACGAGTACGGTCTGCCGGTTTCGGGAGGCAACCCCCAAACCGGCGTGATCGCCCCGGCCTGTCTGAGCGACGCGGTGGCAGTGGGCGCGGTGACCAAGCAGGACCGGATTGCCAGCTACAGCAATCACAACGACCTGATCGACCTGCTCGCGCCCGGCGGGGCAGGCGCTACGGCGTTTGACGAAGAGGATCTGATCCTGTCCTCGGTCTTTGACCACGAGGAGGGTGATTACGGTTACGAAGTGTACGAGGGCACTTCGATGGCGGCGCCGCATGTGGCGGGGGCCTTTGCCCTGCTTCGGCAGGTGGCACCGGAGGCTTCGGTCGACGAGCTGCTGGCAGCCCTGGTTGAAACCGGCGTGATGGTCGATCGCGACGAGATCGGCATGGCGCTGGTCGCAAAGCCGCGCATTGATCTGGCCGCCGCCCGGGCCTACCTGGCGGGTGAAAAGCCCGAGCCGGAACCAGAGCCCGAACCCCAGCCAGAACCTGAGCCGCAGCCAGAGCCTGATCCGAAGCCCGAACCGCAGCCAGACGATGGCGGGGGTGGGGCCTGGGGAGGCGTCTTGGGCTTGCTTGTCATTCTGCCCCTGGCTTTCCGTCGGTGGCGGTTTGCAGGGGAAAGTTACTGATTGGGGCAGGGGTGGTCTTGTGCATGGTTCCCCAGCAGAGCATGGATGCCCTGCCGCACAATGGCGCAAGTCATTGAATCACGGAGCCCGGGCGGACCATGTATCGGTCCGGGCGTTGCTGAACGCGGGCTCCGCCAGCTGACGCGTTAGAGCTGGCGCCAGCCCACAAATCCATGGATGGATTTGTGCAGAGCTTCCCAAGCAGAGCCCCCAAAGCCGCAGCGGCCCAAAGCCGGCGCGCGGCTGGTGACTTGGGGCGCCTCAGCGTGTCGGCAGCAGCCGATCAAGACCGCGGTAGCTGATCGCCTCGCTCAGGTGATTGGCGGCGATAATCTCGCTTTCGGCCAGGTCCGCGATGGTTCTTGCCACCTTGAGAATCCGGTCACGAGCGCGTGCCGAGAGTTGCAACTTCTCCATGGCCTGCTCCAGCAGCCGGGCCTCGGACTGCCCCAGGCGGCAGTGCTGATTCACCCCGCGGCTGTCGAGTTCGGCGTTGGCCACGCCCTGTCGGGCGATCATCAGCTGCCTTGCCTGCTCCACCCGCTGCCGAATCCTGGTGCTGGACTCGCCGTCGGCCGGCCTGTCTGCCCGAAGCTCACTGGCCGGCACCCGGGGGACTTCCAGGTGCATGTCGATGCGATCCAGCAGAGGCGTGGACAGCCTGGCGCGATATCGGGCCGCTTCGGCCGTGTGTTCGTCAACGCCATTCGGGGCCGGGTTCATGGCGGCCACCAGCTGGAAGCGGGCGGGGAAGTCGGCCTGGCGCGCGGCCCGGGAAATCGTGATCTGCCCGGATTCCATCGGCTCACGCAGGACCTCAAGCACCCGGCGGTCAAATTCCGGCAACTCATCGAGAAAAAGCACGCCTCGGTGCGCGAGCGACACCTCCCCGGGCCGCGGTATGGAGCCGCCCCCGATCAGTGCCACCGAGGATGCCGAGTGATGCGGCGCCCGGAAGGGTCGGCAGCCGAATCGTTCGGGACTGAAGCCCTGGGCACTGACCGATGCGATCGCCGCGGCTTCCAGGGCTTCCTGTTCGGTCATGGTCGGCAGAATGCCCGGCAGTCGCTGAGCGAGCATGCTCTTGCCCGACCCTGGCGGGCCAATCATCAGCAGGTTGTGGGCGCCGGCTGCCGAGATTTCCAGAGCGCGCCGGGCCCGGTGCTGGCCTCGTACTTCCGCCATGTCCGGGCCCTGTGTTGGCGCGACCGGCGGCGGGTCGGGGATCTCCGGCTCCAGCCGGGCCCGCCCGTTCAGATGGGCAACCAGGCGGTTGAGGTGATCGACCGGCAGCAGTCGGGCACCAGGAATCAGCCGCGCCTCGACCACACTGGCTTCAGGCAGGACAAGTACTCGCCCGCTGTCGCGGGCTGCCAGTGCGGCTGGCAAGGCCCCCGGAACCGGTCGCAATGCACCGGAGAGCGAGAGCTCGCCAATCAGCTCGTGCCCTTCGAGCGCCTCGGCGGGCAGCTGGTCCGTGGCCACCAGCAGGGCCAGGGCGATGGCCAAGTCGAAGCGTGTTCCGTCCTTGGGCAGGTCCGCTGGCGCCAGGTTGAGGGTGAAGCGGCTGGCGGGCAGGGTGAACCCCGCAGACTGCAGGGCCGCGCGCACCCGGTCGCGGCTTTCCTTGACGGCCGTTTCGGGCAGCCCGACCAGGGTCATGCCAGGCAGGCCGCCCGCCGAGTGTGCCTCGACGGTGACCTCGGGTGCCTCGAGCCCGGCGAGTGCCCGGGCGTGAAGTTGCGCCAATGCCACCTCGAAGGTCAGCCTTCCGTGCGCGGGGCATCCGACTCGTCTGGCTCGCTGCCGGCCTGTTCAAGCTCGGCGACACGGGTCTCCAGCGCCTCCAGTCGCGCGCGGGTCCGCGCAAGAACCTGGGTCTGGATGTCGAATTCCTCCCGGGTGACCAGTTCCATCTTCTGGAATCCATTCATCACGGCTTCCCGAACCGTTTTTTCGGCATCCTGTTTTGCATGCCGCATGCTTTCGGGCAGCGACTGTTCAATACGTTGGGCGATCTCGTCGATGGTATGTGCGATGGACATGCTGGGCCTCGCTTGCAGCGGTTGTGAGTCGGTCCGGGCGCGCCGTTCAAGGTCGCCGACTGATTGTTGTCCAGGCGTTCGCGGCTTGCAACCGCTGTGCAGGCTCGTTGAGGAAGTAGTCGCTCCAGTGCCCTCGCTGGTTCTGATGTGCCTCAGGTTCGTGCCCGGCAGTCCTGGCCGAGCCAGGCTTTCGGCGCCTGCTTCTGGTGCATGGACAGTATCCTGCGCCCTTCGTTGGTGCGGTTTGTGGCAGAACGTGCATGCCCGGCATCCCGGATGATGTCCCGGCCGGTTTCCAGTACGGTGATGCCGTTGCGTCATGCGGCGTCCGATGCACTCGTGCCGGGGGCTGGATTGTCTGGTCCGGCCGGTCAGTTCCGGTTTCAGGGTGATTGCCCCAATTCAAGGATTTGAAGCAGGTTGTGAATCCATGTTCCAGGTCGATTTTGCCTGCAAAGGCCAAATCTCAGGTGTGCAAGACGGGGCGTTCTTGTCCTGCTTCTCGCCTGCCGTGCAGCGGCGACCTGGTCATGGCATGTATTCTGCTTGCCTGTGTGATCGGGAACACCGGCTGCGCTATCTGCGTATCAAGGCGGGAGCTTCCCTGCCGATAACCCGAATCAGGGCTTGTGCCAATCGGTTCGGCTATCGGCCCGGAAGGACAGGAGTCCTTTCCACGGCAGACTGGCTCCCCGGTCTGCTTGCCCGGTTCGAGCGGTCCCCGGATGGACTTGCCGCAACCGGACGAGGCTTGGAATGACGTGTCCTCGCAACCCCGGCTGCTGCAACAGTCGGGGTTTTTTTGTGCCTTAAAAACGCAAACACATCTGCCTGACGTTTTCCTTGCGGTACTTGCGGGACGGGCGCTGGTCATTTTGTCTCGCCGTCTGCCGTTTCTCCTTGCCTCACGCCCGGTCCGAGTCGCATCGCTGCATGTTCTTCGACCCTGGAGATTAGTGGATTCTGCATCGCAGGGTCATGCACCACTGCAGTGCGGCAGGTGCCGGCACGGTGCACCAACGACGTGCCCGGCAAGGGAAATGTTCAGTTAGTTGCACCGCTCTATTTGGGTCAAGTTGCTGATATTAATGGCAAAAAGTGATGTGGCACAGTTTCTGTTTTCCAATTGGCTGCGAACAGCAGATAAACATGTCCCACAGTTGGAGAAACACATCATGTCCAAGCGCATTTTTGCCCGTTCCGTACTTGCTTCCGCCATCGTTGGCAGTTCCGCCTTCGTGGCCTCTCCGGCGATGGCCGAGTTTGAGATTTCCGGCAACATGACCCTGGCGAGCGACTACTTCGTTCGTGGCTTCACCCAAACTGACAACGGTCCGGCCATTCAGGGCGGTATCGACCTTGAACATTCCAGTGGTCTCTACGCCGGTACCTGGGCATCCAACGTCGGCTTTACCGAAAAAAGCGTTGAAATTGATGTTTACGGCGGTTACGCCCTGACCCTCGGCGATGAATTCGATCTTGATTTCGGGGGTATCTACTACGCCTATCCGGGCGAAAGTGACCTGAACACGGTCGAGCTTTATGCAGGTGCCAACTGGAAATGGTTCAGCCTGTATTACTACCACGCAGTGACCGATTTCTTCGGCGATGACGGCAAGAACTCCTATTACCTGAACCTGGGGGCCAGCCTGCCCATTACCGATCAGCTTTCTGCCTTCGGCAGCGTCGGTTACCAGAAGGTCAAGGTTACCGGAGGTCCTGATCCGGATTATACCGACTGGTCGATCGGCATGGACTACGTGCTCACGGACACCTGGTCTGTCGCAGGCTTTGTGGTCGGTGTGGATGACGATGATCAGGACACCCGCTTTGTGGCAGCTCTGAATGCCTCATTCTGATCTCTGATCCGAAAAATCGGGTACGCCCGGGAGAATTTCATGAAACTGATTACCGCGATAATCAAGCCCTTCAAGCTCGATGACGTCCGCGAGGCTCTCTCGGGCGTCGGAGTCAAGGGTATTACCGTGACCGAGGTCAAGGGCTTTGGTCGCCAGAAGGGGCACACCGAACTGTACCGGGGTGCGGAATACGTCGTTGACTTTCTGCCGAAGGTCAAACTGGAGATGGTTGTCGATGACGGTCTGGTCGAGTCCGTCATGGATGTCATTTCCAAGGCCGCCAGTACCGGCAAGATCGGTGACGGCAAGATCTTTGTCTCGCCGATTGAGGAAGCCATTCGCATTCGTACCGGCGAGACCGGTGTCGATGCCCTGTAAGGAGGCCTGAAATGGAAACGCAAGTGATTGAACTGGGCTATGCCCTCGACACCTTTTACTTCCTGATAGCCGGTGCCTTCGTCATGTGGATGGCGGCAGGCTTCACCATGCTTGAG
Organism: Halothiobacillaceae bacterium; assembly: GCA_049974825.1. Classification (GTDB taxonomy): domain Bacteria; phylum Pseudomonadota; class Gammaproteobacteria; order Halothiobacillales; family Halothiobacillaceae; genus JBKHDT01. Next base: position 41,182 of record JBNGDJ010000006.1, read on the forward strand.
GCCGGCTTGGTCCGCAGCAAGAGTACGGTGGAGATCCTGACCAAGAACATCGCGCTGTTCTCGGTGGCCTGTATCATGTACATGTTTATCGGCTACAACATCATGTACAGCGACGGGGTCTCCAGCCTGATCCCGGGCCTGTCGTTCTTCATCGGCGGAGACAACAGCGTTGAGGAAGTAGTGGCCTCCGGCGGGGACATCTACTACTCGAACCTGTCTGACTTCTTCTTCCAGGTCGTGTTCGTGGCCACTGCCATGTCCATTGTCTCCGGTGCCGTCGCCGAGCGGATGAAGCTGTGGGCCTTCCTGGCGTTTGCCGTGGTGCTGACCGGCCTGATCTACCCGATCCAGGGCTACTGGAGCTGGGGCGGCGGTCTGCTCTCCGAGATCGGTTACTCCGACTACGCTGGCTCTGGCATCGTCCACTTCACCGGCGCGATGGCCGCGCTCGCAGCCGTCCTGCTGCTTGGTCCGCGCAAGGGCAAGTACGGGCCGGATGGACAGATCAATGCCATGCCGGGTGCCAACCTGCCGCTGGCCACACTGGGTACCTTCATCCTGTGGCTCGGCTGGTTCGGCTTCAACGGCGGTTCCGAACTGAAAGTGTCTGACGTTGGTTCCGCCAATGCGGTCGCCCAGGTCTTCGTCAACACCAACCTGGCGGCTGCCGGTGGCGTGGTCGCGGCCCTGATTGCATCCAAGCTGATGTTTGGCAAGGTGGATCTGACCATGGTGCTCAACGGTGCCCTGGCGGGCCTGGTGGCTATCACGGCCGACCCGGCTTCTCCGTCCGCTCTGCTGGCAACCATTGTCGGTGCCATTGGTGGCGTGATCGTGGTCTTCTCCATCCTTGCCTTCGACAAGATCAAGATCGACGACCCGGTCGGTGCCATTTCGGTCCACGGCGTGGTCGGCATCTGGGGCGTGATGGCGGTGCTGTTGTCCAACCCGGACGCCACCTTCTTCGGTCAGGTGGCGGGTCTGGCCCTGATTGGCGGCTTCGTGTTCATCGCAAGCTTCGTTGTCTGGCTGATCCTCAAGGCGGTCATGGGCATCCGCATCAACGAGGAAGACGAGATGGAAGGTGTCGATGCGGCCGAATGCGGCATGGAGGCCTATCCCGAGTTCACCAACAAGTAACCGTGAACCCTGCCATGCTTCGAGCCCTCTGCTCGAAGCGGAATCTTCAAGCCCCGGGCCTTGCCCGGGGCTTTTGTGTTTCTGGGTGGATACCTGACTGGGGGACGGATGCTCCAACCCTCAAGGGCAGGAAAGCCCTTTTTCAATATCCTGCCGAGGATGGCTTTGTGCAAGTTTCCCCAAGCGGAGCAGGGCCTGCTTCATCGCGGGCTGAAAGCCGACGTCCGGATCGGTGCATAAAGCACTGAAATGATGCATCGAGATTCAGTATTGGAATTTCATTAAACCCTAATATGCAATGACTTCAGGGCTCTCGCATCGAAGGGCTCGTGCAAGACAGAACGAAAAAACACAGGAGTGCAGTCTGATGTCGACGACGATCAGGCCCCTTTGGCCCCCGCTGGTTGCGGGTGTGCTGCTCGGGCTGGTTTTGCTGATGGTGTTCGCGCTGACCGGGCATGGTCTGGGCGCAACAGGGTTCTTTACGCGGCTGACTGCCTGGCTTGGCAATGGCGTCGCGCCGGAAGCGACGGCGACCAGCAGCTACCTTGGCGGCATGGTGGCTGGTGGCGCGAACCCGCTTGACTCCTGGATTACCTGGCAGGTCATTGGCGTGGCGATCGGCGCCCTGCTGGCCGCCACGGCGGCGGGGCGTTTCCGCGTTCAGGTCGATGGTTCCCGGCGAATCGGTTTGTCCCCTCGCCTGGCACTGGCACTGCTGGGTGGCGTGATCGCCGGGTTCGGTTCCCGCCTGGCGGCAGGCTGTACCAGCGGCCTCGGACTTTCCGGCTCGGCGACACTGGCAGTCGCCGGTTTTCTCTTCCTGATCGCCTTCTTCACCGTGGGGTTGGCGGTGGGTTACCTGATGCGGAGGGCCTGGTAAATGAATCTTCCTGTCTTCGACTACGGGATGGCCTCCGGTCTGCTGAGCGGCATCCTGTTTGGCTACGTTCTTGAGCAGGCGGGCTTCGGCAGCCCCTGCAAGCTGACCGCGCAGTTTCGCCTGACCGATTGGTCGGTATTCAAGGTAATGTTTACGGCCATCATCGTGTGCGCCGTGGGTTTGGCAGTCCTTTCCGGACTGGGCGCACTGAACATGCAGTCGGTCTATATTCCGACCGTGTACTTCTGGGCCATAGTGATCGGCGGCGCCCTGATCGGGGCCGGTTTTGCCATCGGGGGTTACTGCCCGGGGACCTCGGTAGTCGGGCTGTTCTCGGGGCGGCTCGACGCGCTGGTGTTCATGCTGGGCATGCTTGTCGGTGTGGCCGGATTTGCCGGCGTTTATGACACGGCGATCATCCAGGCCATCCTGAATGCTGGCCAGGGACCAGAAGCCCAGACCTTGTCGCAGTTGTTCGGCATTCCCCAGTGGCTGGTGCTGGTGGCGCTGGTGCTGATGGCCGTCGGTGGATTCTGGTTGGGTGCGCGTCTGGAGCGGCGGGGCGAGGGCCCGTTGACCGCCGAGAGCATCCGTGAGGGAGCTGGCCCGGCAACCGATGGAACGACGACCCGAGCCGCAGCGGACGAAAGCTCGTCTGGCCAAGGACGGGCGGCAACAAGCGAACTTTCCTGAATTTCCTGATGAGGCTTGAAAGCAAGATGAAAGCAAGAAATGGTTCCCGGCGGCTGCTCGCCGCCTCGCTTCCTGCACTGGCCGTGGCTGCGGCGAGCACGGCGCCCATGCCGGCACCGCTGTCCGCGTTCTCGGCCATTGAACAGGCGCAGGCAGCGGGAAATCCTTGCGCCCCGGCGGCGCGTGGCGGCAACCCCTGCGCCCCGGCAGCGCGTGGCGGCAACCCCTGCGCCCCGGCAGCACGTGGTGGCAACCCCTGCGCCCCGGCAGGCCGTGGTGGCAATCCCTGCGCCCCGGCAGCGCGTGGCGGCAACCCCTGCGCCCCGGCGGCGCGTGGTGGCAACCCCTGCGCCCCGGCAGGCCGTGGTGGCAATCCCTGTGCCCCGGCAGGTCGTGGTGGCAACCCCTGTGCCCCGGCAGGTCGTGGTGGCAACCCCTGTGCCCCGGCAGGTCGTGGTG
>JBNGDJ010000006.1:44456-47219 GCA_049974825.1 Halothiobacillaceae bacterium
CCCTGTGCCCCGGCAGGTCGTGGTGGCAACCCCTGTGCCCCGGCAGGTCGTGGTGACAACCCCTGTGCCCCGGCAGGTCGTGGCGGCAATCCCTGTGCCCCGGCGACGCGTGGTGGCAACCCCTGTGCCCCGGCGGCGCGTGGCGGTAATCCCTGTGCCCCGGCAGGCCGTGGTGGCAATCCTTGCGCCCCGGCAGCGCGTGGCGGCAACCCCTGCGCCCCGGCAGCGCGTGGCGGCAACAACCCCTGCGCCCCGGCAGGCCGTGGCGGCAATCCCTGTGCCCCAAGGGGACGCTAAGCCTCGTGACGGTCGCAAACCGGTTTTCGCCACCTGATCCGGCTGGCTTGCGCGCGGATTACGCGGCGCTGACTGATCATCAGCTCTCCGTCTGTTTATCTGCGGCTGAACGGCTGGTGGCCATCCATGAAGCTCTGGCGAATGACGGCAGCAGTGTTGTGGCCGAGTTGTTCCGGGAAGAACCGGCCTTTCACCGCTGGGCGCACTACCCGGAAAATGACGCTACGGACCCCCAGTCCGGAGCCATGTACTACTACCACGCGCATGACGAGATGGAGCGCCCCGAAGATGAGCATGGGCACTTCCATTCCTTCCTGGCCGATCCGGAGGGTGAAGGGTTCAACCATGTCGTGGCGGTGTCCATGGATGCCCGGGGCATGCCGCTCAGCTTGTTTACGACAAATCGCTGGGTGACTGACGAGCGCATCCGCCCGGCAGGTGACGTGCTTGCACGCCTGGAGACGTTTTCGGTGGCGCGGGTGAGACCTTCCTGGCTTGTTTCGCAGTGGCTTGAGGCCGTGCTGGCGCTGTTTCGCCCTCGTATCGAGGCGCTGCTGATCCAGCGAGACCGGGTTCTGGGCCTGGAAGGGTTGCCTGACATGCCGCAATCATCCCCGGTGCTCGAGGACCGGGGACGCCATGTGGTCAGTGAGAAGGCCGTATCGCTTTTTCAGGCCATCGAGATCGCCGAGGCAGTGGCGATCGACCGAGGACTGGCCTGAAGGTCGTGGCGCTCCGGTCACCGGTTTTCGGGGCGTTCCTGCTCATGAAGGAAACGCGGCACACGGCCATTCATGGCCTTGTGGGCTAACGCCAGCTAAACGCGTCAGCAGGCTTTGCCCGCGTTCAGCAATGCCCGGGCCGGTAAATGCCTGCTCCGGGCCAAGCGATTCAATGGCTTGCGCCATTGTGTGCTGGGGTATTCATGCCCTGCACGGGAAGGTCTGTCGTTGTGCGGGCCTTGCCTGGTGGAACCGGCTGCATCCGCGTGGGCCTGTTCCAAACAGACGGGGTTGCGTATGTAGGGCCCCGCGTTATTTCAGAAGGAGTCGAACACCATGCAAAAAAAGGCGATGTTGATGACACCCGTGGCAGCAGCGATGCTGTTCGCGGCCGGCGCCGTTCAGGCGATCGAGGTCCCCGGGCCACTGGTGACCCCCGAATGGCTGGACAAGCACAAGGACGACGTGGTGGTGCTGCAGACGACCGCCTCGGCAGATGCCTTCGTCATGCCCCCGCAGTTCGGCAAGGACGAAAAGACGGGCAAGACCTTTGTGACCCGCGTGTCCGGACATATTCCCGGGGCCGTCTTTGTTGATTACGGTGAAGACGTGCGCGTCAAGCGTGATCTCGACGGCCAGCGACTGAAGGGACTGGTCCCGCTGAAGGAAGACTGGGAAGCCAAGGTTCAAAAGTGGGGCGTGGACCAGGATGATGCCATTGTCATCGTGTCCGACGGGCTGTCCAGCGGGGACGTGACCTCCGCCACCCGAACCTACTGGACCTTCAAGTATTTCGGCCACGACAACATGGCAATCCTTGATGGCGGTCTGGCGCGCTGGCTCGACGAAGGCTACGAGGCCACCACGGATGCCGAGGCGGTTGAGCCGGGCAATTGGCAGGCCACTGCCCAGCGGGACGAGTTGCTCGCCACCAAGGCGCAGGTGGCCGACGCGGCCAAAGGGGGGGATATCCAGCTGATCGACGGGCGGTCCTATGCCCAGCATCTGGGCGTTGCCAAGAGCGGCTCAGTGGAAAAGGCCGGGCATATTCCGGGCTCCCATCCTTTCCCGATTGAGCTTTATACCCGTGCAGACGGTGCTTCGGCCAAGTTTTTCCCCGAAGCCTCCTACCAGGCACTCATGGCCGCCAACGGCATTGACGTGAAAGCACCGGCCATTACCTACTGCAACACCGGCAACGTGGCCTCCGCGCCCTGGTTCATCATGCATGAGTTGCTCGGCAACAAGAACGTCACGCTCTACGATGCGTCAATGCACGAGTACACCAAGGATGACGTGGACATGGTCAACCCGGCGCAGGTTTTTGACTGACTTTTCGTGAAGGTCTGCACCAATACAGACCTTCCCATGCGGGCCTTGCCTTGGGGTACGGCCTGTATTGACTGCGTTTCGTCATCCGGCGGGTTGCAGCCTGCGACGGTTCCCGACCAGTTGATTTGAAAAGCGACTTTTACACAAGGGTGTCTTGATGAAACCTTTCAAGGCTCCTTGGACAAAAGCCCTGGGCTTGCTGCCCGGGGCTTTTTTTGTCCTTCATTTGGGAATCTCTGCACGAATGCTTCAGATTCCCGATTGGGGCACGGATGCCCCAAGGCTCAATGGCGTAAGCCATTGAATTGCGGAGCATGGCGCGGGCGTGAACGCGGGCAAAGCCTGCTGACGCGTTAGAGCTGGCGCAAGCCCACAAAGCCAAGGATGGCTTTGTGCAGAGTTTCCTTTGAAA
>JBNGDJ010000007.1:0-44782 GCA_049974825.1 Halothiobacillaceae bacterium
ACTTCGACACCGTTGGCGTTGTATTCCTTGATCTTTTTCAGCACCTGCTTGAACAGGTTGACGTTCAGGCCACCGCAGAGACCGCGATCGGTGGTCACGACCACCATCCCGACTCGCTTGACCTCGCGCTCGACCATGAAGGGATGGCGATGCTCGGGATGGGCATTGGTGATGTGCGCGACCACTTCCCGGAGCTTGTCCGAGTAGGGGCGCGTACGCTCCATTGCCTCCTGGGCACGCCGCATCTTCGATGCGGCGACCATCTCCATTGCCTTCGTGATCTTGCGCGTGTTCTGAACGCTCTTGATCTTGGTGCGAATTTCTTTGGCTGCTGCCATGGTCTCGCCCCCGCTCAGTAGACGCCGTTGGTCTTGAAGTCCTCGATCACCTTCTTGAGCCCGGCAACGATGTCATCGTTGTAGTTGCCCTCGAATCCGATCTGGTCGATCAGGTCCTTGGCATTGGTGTTGGCGTAGGCATGCAGTGCCGCCTCGAAATCCACCACCTTCTCGACGGGAACGTCATCCAGGTGACCTTCGTTGGCGGCCATCAGGGACAGGCACATTTCAGCGACGGACAGCGGCTTGTACTGCTTCTGCTTCATCAGCTCGGTGACGCGCTTGCCGCGCTCAAGCTGCTTGCGGGTCACCTCGTCCAAGTCGGAAGCGAACTGGGAGAACGCCGCCAGTTCCCGGTACTGGGCCAGATCCGTCCGGATACCGCCGGAAAGCTTCTTGACCGCCTTGGTCTGCGCCGCACCACCGACACGGGATACGGAGATACCCGGGTTGATCGCCGGGCGAATGCCCGAGTTGAACAGGTCGGTCTCCAGGAAGATCTGACCGTCGGTGATCGAGATCACGTTGGTCGGAACGAAGGCAGACACGTCGCCACCCTGGGTTTCGATGATCGGCAGCGCCGTCAGGGAACCGGTCTGCCCCTTGACCTCACCCTTGGTGAACTCTTCGACGTAGTCGGCATTGACCCGGGAAGCACGCTCGAGCAGACGCGAGTGCAGGTAGAAGATGTCACCCGGATAGGCTTCGCGGCCCGGCGGGCGACGCAGCAGCAGGGAGATCTGGCGGTAGGCCCAGGCCTGCTTGGTCAGGTCGTCGTAGACGATCAGCGAATCCATGCCGTTGTCACGGAAGTACTCGCCCATGGCACAACCCGCGTAGGCGGAGAGGTACTGCATGGAAGCCGGGTCGGCGGCGGAAGCGGCGACCACGATGGTGTATTCCATCGCGCCATGCTCCTCAAGCTTGCGCACCACGTTGGCGATGGAGGAGGCCTTCTGGCCAATCGCCACGTAGACGCAGTACACGCCCTTGCCCTTCTGGTTGATGATGGTGTCGATCGCAACGGCGGTCTTGCCGGTCTGGCGGTCGCCGATGATCAGCTCACGCTGGCCTCGACCGATCGGCACCATGGTGTCGAGCGCCTTGATCCCGGTCAGGATCGGCTGGTCGACGCTCTGGCGGTCGATGACGCCCGGCGCGATCTTCTCGACAGGCGAGGTCTCCTTGGCGTCGATGGTGCCCTTGCCGTCGATCGGCTGGCCCAGAGTGTTGACCACGCGGCCAAGGAGCTCCTTGCCAACCGGCACCTCGAGGATGCGGCCGGTGCAGCGCGCTTCGTCGCCTTCGCGCAGGTGATCGTACTCGCCCAGAACCACGGCGCCGACGGAGTCGCGCTCAAGGTTCATGGCCACACCAAAGGCGCCGCCGGGCAGTTCGATCATCTCGCCCTGCATGGCGTCGTTCAGGCCGTGGATACGGATGATTCCATCGCTGACACTGATGATTGTGCCAACGGTGCGCGCATCGGCTCCGGATTCGAAGTTTTTGATGCGCTCTTCGATAAGACTGCTGATTTCAGATGGATTGATCACGTTCGATCTCCTTAACGATTCAGCGCGCTGGCAAGCTTGGCCAGTCCGCCTCGAATCGAGCCGTCGATCACCAGATCGCCGGCGTGGATGATGGCACCCCCAATCAGGGACTCGTCGACTTTCGACTCGATGCTGACGCTCTTGTCGAGTCGCTTGCTCAGCGCCGCCTCGATTTCCTTTGCCTGCGCCGGGGTCAGGGCCTTGGCCGAGATCACCGTCGCGTCGATGCGGGCGTCCGCCTCGGCACGCAGAACCTCGAACTCAGCCTGCACCAAGGGCAGCAACGCCAGTCGGCCGTTCTCGCCCATCAGGCGGACGAGGTTGGCCGCCTCGGCGTCAAGCTTGCCCTGAACCACCGCCAGCATGGCCTCGGTCTGCCGAGCGCGTCCAATGCCGGAATCTTCCAGCAGCTTGCGCATCGACGGATCGTTGGCCACGGCAGCCAGGAACTCAAGGTGCTTGGACCAGCTTCCCGCCTTGGCGCGGTCAGTGCAGAGGGCGTTGACCGCCTTCGCGTAGGATTGGGCGACTTGGGTTTCTTCCGCCATAACGCCTCCGGTCAGATACGGGCGACGAGATCGGAGAGCGCCTTTTCATGCGCCTTCTCGTCGACCTCACGCTGGAGGATGCGCTCGGCGCCATCCACCGCAATGGAAGCAACCTGCTTGCGCAGATCCGCCTTCGCGCGGTTGATCTCGCTGTCGATTTCGGCGTGCGCCTGGGCGACGATGCGCTCGGCCTCGGCCTTGGCTTGCTCCCGGGCTTCCTCGAGGATCTCGTTGCTGCGGGCATTGGCCTGGGCAATAACGTCCTGGGCCTTGTCCTTGGCTTCCTTGAGGAGCTCGGTGGAGCGTTCCTGGGCGAGCTTGAGCTCATGCTTGCCGCGCTCGGAAGCGGACAACCCTTCGGCGATTTTCTCGCGGCGGGCCTCCATCAGGCTCGACAACGGGGCCCAGAGGTACTTGTTGACCAACCAGACCATCAGCGCGAAGGCCAACATCTGGGCGATCAGGGTAATGGTGATACTCACGGCTATCCCTCTTTACGAACTTGTTTCGCCTGTACTAAAGCCAAACCGGCAGCCCGGTCGTGTCGGGGACACGCCGGGCATGCCGTGCTCGAACAGGCAGGATTAACCGATGGTACCCATGAACTGAGCAACGAAGGGGTTGGCGAAAACGAACCACATCGCGAAAGCCAGCGTGATGAACGGGAAGGATTCCATCAGACCGGCGAAGATGAACATGTTGGTCATCAGCTGCGGACGCATTTCCGGCTGACGCGCGATGCCTTCCATGGTCTTGGAGCAGATCAGGCCCCAGCCGAGGGCGGAACCCAGACCGGCGGCGGCGAGAATCAGACCCACACCAATGGCGGTGTAGGCGTAGATCATGGCGAGGTTGCTGGCGAGGATGTCAGTCATTGGAGGTTCTCCTTTACAAGGTTTCGTTCAAGGTTTGTCAAAGGGTTTTCGAAATCAGTGATCTTCGGCGTCCGAGTGCGCCATGCCCAGGTAGACGATGGTCAGGACCATGAAGATAAACGCCTGCAGGGTGATGACCAGGATGTGGAACAGAATCCAGGCCAGATCCAGCGCGACCTGCAGCGGGAACCAGATCAGCAGGGCCGCACTGACGCTGGCACCCAGGGTCAGCAGCGCGATCAGGACGAACACCAGCTCGCCGGCGAACAGGTTGCCGAACAGTCGCAGGCCGAGGCTGATGGGCTTTGCCAGCTCCTCGATGATCGTCATGATGATGTTGAAGGGAATGAAGAACTTGCCGAAGGGGTGGAAGAGGAACTGCTTGATGTAGCCCCCTACGCCCTTGATCTTGATGTTGTAGTAGAGGATCAGCATGAACACGCCGAGGGCAAGACCCATGGTCACGTTCAGATCCGTGGTCGGCACGAACTTGAAGTAGTCAAAGCCCAGGCCGGTTGCGATGGCCGGGAGCAGGTCAATCGGGATCAGGTCCATGAAGTTCATGAGCCAGATCCAGAGGAAGACTGTCAGCGCCAGGGGCGGGATCAGGGCCGGCGCCTTGCTGCCGAAGGAGCCTTTCACCTGAGAGTCGACGAACTCGAGAATCGCCTCGGCCCAGTTCTGGATGCCGGTCGGGGCATCGGCCCGCAGGGCCTTGCCCATCCGGGCGGCCACGAAGACGATCAGAAAGCCGAGGAACAGACTGACGATCAGCGAGTCCAGATTGAGGGTCCAAAAGCCCTCGCCCACGCTCCAGTTCGTCAGGTGGTGATTGATGTAATCGGCTTGCGTGCCGCCGCTGCCTTCCGCTGCCACGATGAACTACCTCACTTTTTTGAATATTCGGGTATGTCCGGCCGCCGCAGGTTTCCCTGGGCAGCGAGCACGCCAGCCGCCTGGACGACCACGTAGCCGGCAATCATGCCAACCGGGTCGAGTCTAAGCAGGCCCAGGCCGACGGCAAACAGGACCAAAAGCAATACGAAGCGGACGCCTGCGCCGATGTAGAGGCGGATCGAGCTGCCCTGCGGATCTTCCGCCGCGGTCTCGGCTGCCTTTTGCATCGTCACGCGCAGCATCCAGAGCAGCAGCACGCTCACTGCTCCTCCGGCCGCCGCGGCCAGCGCGCGGGCGCCATCCCACCAGATGGCGCCCGCACCGGCCGCCAGGGCGAGGACCAGCAACTGCGCGAGCAATATGCGTGGCCCTCGCCTGCGAATGGGTTCGGACATGACGGTCAAGGCCGGCGCTCCGTGTCCCTTTCCGTCTCAGGGCGCTCTTCGCTTATGCCCGCAAGCACATGCGCGCGCCGGAAACCGCCGATGAATCCGAGGGCAGAGCACAAAAGCATCGCCCAGGGCGTGGTGCCGAACCAGGTATCCAGCAGCCACCCGAGCAGGAAGCCGGCGATGATCATCGAGGCGAGCATATTGCCCGCCCCGATGCCCAGCAACCCCTTGTACGGATCATTCATGCGATTTGCAAGTCCAGGCAAAGCGGCGAGTTTAACGACTACCAGCAAGCGTTACAACACATCCGGGCAACCAGCGCCGTGGGCAGGCGCGCCCGGCGGCGTTCTGCGTGCGCGGGGCAGCGCTCAGCGCAGCCGCGAGAGAAACCCGTCGAGCTGGTCCAGACTGTCGAAACTGAGCGTCACCGTCCCGCGGCCACGCTTCGACGACCGGATTCGGGCCGCCAGCCCCGTGGTCTCGCTGAGAAGCCGCTCGAGGCGCTGGGTGTCGGGATCCGGCGCCGGCTGCTGGCTTTCGGAGGGCCCGGCCTGAAAGCGGTTGACCATCTGCTCGACCTGGCGCACGGTCAGGGCCCGGGCGACAATCTTGCGCGCCAACTCCGGCTGGTCTTCCAGCGGCAGCGGCAGCAGGGCTCGGGCGTGGCCCATGTCCAGTTGCCGGCCGCGCAGCATTTCCTGGACTTCCGGGGCCAGCTCGAGCAGCCGCAACGCATTGCTGACCGCCGGGCGGGAGGTGCCGAGCATGTCGGCGACCTGCTGATGGGTCAGGGAGAACTCGTCAACCAGGCGGTGCATGGCCTGCGCCTGTTCCACCGGGTTGAGATTCTCTCGCTGAAGATTCTCGATCAGGGCGATGGCCGCCGCCTGCGCGTCGTCAATCTCGCGCACGACGGCCGGTACCCGCTCCAGGCCCGCGAGCTGCGCGGCACGCCAGCGTCGCTCGCCGGCGATCAGCTCGTATTCCCCGGAACGCCGCCGCAGAACGACGGGCTGGATCACCCCCTGGGCACGGATGGAATCGGCCAGTTCGGCCAGTGCCTGCTCGTCGAATGTCAGCCGGGGCTGAAACGGGTTTCGCCGGATCAGGTCCAGTGAGACCTCGCGCAGCTCCGGGCCTTCACCCCGCTGCGCCGAGGCGCTCAGCAGCTGCTCAAGGCCCTTGCCGAGCCCCTTGCGTTTTGTGCTCATCCGCGTGTTCCGTAGCAGTTCAGTCGTTCAGGGCATCGGCCGTGCGCTTCTTGAGGCGCCCGCGAGCCCTGGCCCGCTTGATCAACTCCCGCGCGGCCTGCATGTGCGCCTCGGCACCGGCCGAACTCCGGTCGTGGTACATCGCCGGAATGCCGTGGCTGGGCGCCTCGGCCAGCCGGACGTTGCGCGGAATGATCGTCTCGAAGAGGGTATCGCCGAAATGGGCGTGCAGCTGGGCCGAAACCTCCTGCGCCAGCCGGTTTCGGGCATCGTACAGCGTTCGCAATACCCCGGCAATTCGCAGCTCGGGATGGAGAGCGGCCCGCACCTGCTCGACGGTCTCAAGCAGGGCGGTCAGCCCCTCAAGCGCGAAATACTCGCACTGCACCGGGATGAGAATGTCGTCCGCGGCGACCAGAGCGTTCAGCGTCAGCGTGTTGAGCGCGGGCGGGCAGTCAATGAGGACGAAATCGTACTCACCGGTGTGGGGGGCAAGCAGGTGGCGCAGGCGCGTCTCCCGACCGATACGCGTGACCAGCTGGAACTCGGCACCGGCCAGATCGATGTTTGCCGGCAGCAAATCATAACCGCCCACCTCCGACTGCAGGCGCGCCTGCCCGAACTCTGCCTCGCCAACCAGCATTTCGGCCACGGTGCAGTCCAGGGCGTTCTTGTCGAACCCCGAGCTGACGGTGGCGTTGCCCTGCGGGTCCAGGTCAACCAGCAGGCAGCGCCGCCCGAAACTGTGCAGCGCCGCAGCCAGATTGACCGCGGTGGTGGTCTTGCCCACGCCACCCTTCTGGTTGGTGATCGCCAGCGTCCAGGCCATCGGTCAGATTTCCTCTTTGCGAATAATGACGAGGTGACGCTCTGCGTCCAGAAAAGGCACGTTGAGCGCGACCACCTCCTCGACCTGCCAGCCCGGCGGCAACGACTGCGGCAGGGCTTCGGACCGACGCCCCTTCATGGCCAGCATCCGGCCACCCGGGGCGCAGCGCGGCCCGGCAAGCGCCAAAAAATCCTCAAGCGAGGCGAAAGCGCGCGAGACGACCTGCGGCCAGGTGCGCTGATCTTCCATCTCCTCGACGCGCGTCCGCAGGCAGTCGATATTGCCCAAGCCAAGCTGCATCGCCGCCAGCTCCGCAAAGCGGGTCATCTTGAGGTTTGAATCCACCAGGGTCACCGACAGCTGCGGGTCCGCAATGGCCAGCACTGCACCGGGCAGGCCGGGACCGGAGCCGACATCAAGCAGCGGCTGCCCCCCGCGCACCCAGGGCAAAATGACCAGGCAGTCAAGCAGGTGCCTGACGACCATCTGCGCAGGGGAACGCACGGAGGTCAGATTGTGGGCCTGATTCCAGCGATGGAGCAGGGCCAGCCAGTCCAGCAGGCGCTCCTGTCGTGGCGAATCGGCCAGCGAGACGAGGCGCGGCTCATCCGGATGGCGCTCGGCAAGACGCGCCACCCCCTGCGCCAGCGAGGCCGCCAGCTCGGCGCGCGGGAAGACCGCTGCCCCGCCACGACCCATCAGGCGCTGGCCTTGAGCAGGTCGCGTTTCTTCAAATGCACCAGCAGCAGCGAAATGGCCGCAGGGGTCACGCCCGGGATTCGACCGGCCTGACCCACCGTGGCCGGCCGGCGGTCCTGAAGTTTCTGACGCACCTCGTGCGAGAGCCCGGCGACTTCCGCGTAGTCCAGATCGGCCGGCAGCGACTGGCCCTCGTGACGGGCCTGGCGCTGCACGTCCTCCTGCTGTCGCTCAAGGTAGCCGGCGTACTTGGCCTCGATTTCGAGCTGCTCGATCACCGCCGGCGGCAAAGGCTGCGCCGGGGCAAGGGACGGGACGGCCGCAATCTTGCCATGATCCATTTCCGGGCGCCTGAGCAGTTCGATGGCCCGAACCTCGCGGTTGATCGGCGTCTGTAGCTGGCTGGCTGCCGGGTGTCCCGGATGCAGCCAGATGTCGCTCAGACGGGCGCGTTCCCGCTCGATCGCTTCCATCTTTTCGTTGTAATGGCGCCAGCGGACCTCGTCCACGAGCCCAAGCTCCCGGCCAAGCGGGGTCAGGCGCTGGTCGGCATTGTCCTCGCGAAGCATCAGCCGATACTCGGCCCGGCTGGTGAACATCCGGTAGGGCTCCTGGGTCCCCTGGGTGGTCAGGTCGTCCACCAGCACGCCGAGATAGGCCTGGTCACGGCGCAGGGAAAGCTCATCCTTTTCCGCGGCACGGCGCGCTGCATTGAGCCCGGCCAGCAGCCCTTGGGCCGCCGCTTCCTCGTAGCCGGTCGTCCCGTTGATCTGACCGGCGAAATACAGGTTTTCGATGGCGCGCGTTTCCAGCGTCGGTCGCAGGCCGCGCGGATCGAAAAAATCGTACTCGATGGCGTAGCCGGGCCGGGTGATCCGCGCCTGCTCGAAGCCGCGGATCGAGCGGACCAAGGCAAGCTGGACGTCGAAGGGCAGGCTGGTGGAAATGCCGTTGGGATAGATTTCCGCGCTGGTCAGCCCTTCAGGTTCCACGAAGATCTGGTGCGACTCCTTGTCAGCAAAACGGGTGATCTTGTCCTCGATGGAGGGGCAATACCGCGGGCCCACCCCCTCAATCACGCCAGAGTACATCGGCGAGCGATCAAGCCCGGCGCGGATGATTTCGTGCGTCCGCGCGTTGGTGTGGGTGATGTGACAGTCAATCTGCTCGGGATGGTCTGACACCGACCCGATGAACGAGAACACCGGCGTCGGGCGATCACCCGGCTGGGGCTGCATCACGTCGTAGTCAAGCGACCGGGCATCAATCCGCGGGGGCGTGCCGGTCTTGAGCCGACCCACGCCCAGCGACAACTCACGAAGCCGGTCGGCCAGGCGCTGTGCCGGCGGGTCTCCGGCCCGTCCGCCGGCATGGCTTTCCAGCCCCACATGAATGCGGCCGGCCAGGAAGGTCCCGGCGGTCAGCACCACGCTGCGCCCCCGAAAGACGATGCCGGCCTGGGTGACAACGCCGGCGACCCGGCCAGACTCGACAATCAGGTCATCCACGCCCTGCTGAAAAAGCATGAGATTCGGCGCATGCTCCAGCATGCGGCGGATGGCGGCGCGATACAGGGCCCGGTCAGCCTGGGCGCGGGTGGCGCGCACAGCCGGGCCCTTGCGGGCGTTGAGCGTGCGGAACTGGATGCCCGCCAGATCAGCCGCCTGCGCCATGGCGCCACCGAGCGCGTCCACCTCGCGTACCAGGTGTCCCTTGCCGATCCCGCCGATCGCCGGGTTGCAGCTCATCTGCCCCAGCGTTTCCATGTTGTGCGTCACCAGCAGCGTTCGCGCGCCCGTTCGGGCCGCGGCCAGCGCCGCCTCGGTGCCGGCGTGCCCGCCGCCGACGACAATGACATCGAAGCTTTCCGGATAGTGCATGCGCCCATCCCCGAGAAATCAGAAACAAGCGCGTGATTTTACGTGAAAACCACCGCAGAAGCGACGGGGCCCCAGGTCGGGCTTGCCGCCCCTTGCAGGCCCGGGGCGAAACCGCGCATCAGAGGCTGCCGAGCGCCTCCTTCATGAACTCCGGCTGCGCCAGTGCCCCCCGGTGGATCTCCGCATTGTAATAGCGGGTCGGGAAGCTCTTGGCGGCGGCCTCTTCAAAGCGGAAGTCATCCAGCGCCAGACCCTTGCTGGCCAGGGTGCAGGTAATGGAACCACCGGGATAAACCGGCTGAGGGAACAGCAGGGAGCGTCGCTCACTGAAGCCGGCCGCGATCATGGCCCGGTGGTAGTTCTGCATCAGATCCATGTGATAGAACGGCGATTCGCTCTGCCCGACCATAATGCCCTGCTCAGACAGCACGCGATGACAGTCCGCGATGAATTCCGGCCCGAACAACCCAGTACCCGGGCCGATTGGGTCGGTGGAGTCGACAATAATGATGTCGGCCGAGCCGGTCGCCGCCTCGCGCATCCACTTGATGCCGTCATCGAACAACAGGGTAGCGCGCTCATCGGCGTTGGCATCGCACAGCTCGGGAAAGAACCGCTCCGAGGCGCGGGTCACCGCCTCGTCAATGTCGATCTGGGTGACTGAATCGACCCCGGGGTGCTTGAGCACCTCGCGCAGCGTGCCGCAATCTCCCCCGCCGATGATGACCACCCGCTTCGGATCCGGGTGTGTAAACAACGCCGGGTGGGACATCATTTCGTGGTAGAGGTAATTCTCCAGCGAGGAGAGCATGAACACCTCGTCGAGCACCATCAAGTTGCCCCAGTGCTCCGTCTCGTAGACTTCCAGATGCTGCCAGGGCGTCTGCTCATCATGAAGCTTGCCACGCACCTTCAGGCCAAAGGCCGCGCCCATTTCGTCCACCACCTCAAACTTCCAGTCGCCTTCAAGCTTTGACATCGTCTGCCACACCCCAAGAATCGGTACAATTCGACAACAACGCGCCCCGGACAACCTCCCGGCGGCGCGCTCTGCGACCCCAGGCCGGATCCCGCCCGGGCCCACAAGATACCGGCTTTGCCAGCCCCTCGCCAGAGCCGGCCACCGCTGCGCGCTCAGCCCCCCGGATCGTCCCGCCGGCGCAAGTCCCCAATCAACAACCGGGAACCTCGAAAAAACCACTTCCCTGTGGTTTTTCGAGGTCGTCCTTCGCGGGAGACCCGCGAAGGACTCACGCTATTTCAACCGCTTACGCGCTTGACGCGTTGGGGCATCCCTGCCCCAAAGGGCACCTCGAAAGGTTTTTCGAGGTGCCCATCCGGTTAACCGATTCAACGGCCCGGCATGTAGAATGCGCGGCCGTCGCATGACGGATTCATGAATGGCACCTCGAAAACTCACAGGGAAGTGGCTCGTTCGAGGTGCCCGAATATCGGGCCGGCGGCACCCGCCGCCGCGCGCAGTGATCGCTTCCAACCAAATACCTCCAGCCAATGAAAACAAGCAAACATCCCAGCCTTGCCCCCATGCATCTATTCATCGCCCTCGGCCTCGGCCTGCTGACCGCCCTGGCCGTGACCATGATCCAGAACACGCTGGACGGCGCCGGTCCCGTGGCCCGTGCCGGCGCCACCTTCGTGGTGCTCACCATCGCCTTTTTGCTGGTCATCCTTTTCGTTCGCCAGCGCCCGACCGGGCTGCCGGCTCGTGCGGGAGCGACGCAAGCAGGCCCGGACCGGACGGCCGCCGAACTTGTCGACACAGTGCCGGCAGCGGCCGAATCGCTCGGGCGCGAGGAAACGGGCACCGTCAAGTGGTTCAACGTGGACAAGGGCTTCGGGTTCATCGTCCGGGAAAACGGCGAGGACCTGTTCGTCCACTTTCGCGCCATCGAGGACGAGCAAGGGCCTGAAGGCCTGGTCGAAGGCCGCCGTGTGAGCTACCAGATCGGCGAAGGACGCAAAGGGCCGCAGGCCGAGAACGTGACCCTTCTCTGAGAGGGTGTTTACGACAGCCAAGGCTTTGAGACCACAGCAAGGAAACTCTGCACAAATGCATTTATGGATTTGTGGGCTTGCGCCAGCTTAACGCTCCAGCAGGCGTTGCCCGGGTTCAGACACGCATGGCCCGGTGGGCTTGCACCATTACGCGCTGGGGCATCCATGCCCCAAGCGGGAATCTCTGCATTCGCGCAGAGATTCCCCAAGCAGCTCGGCTGAATGCAAGTGCGCGTGCTCGAAGCAACACGGCCCAAGGCGGGCGAAAAACCGCTCCACCGCCTCCTTGGAGGCGCGTTGATCGAGGCTTGAGGGTGGTTTCGCCCGCTAACCGCGAAGCACTTCGACCCGCCCAAATCACAGGCGGGCGACCCCATTTCTTTGTGCGCGCAAAGAAATAGGGGAAAGAAACGCGCCCCCAAGACCGCGCCCCTTCGGGGTACCCGTGCCCGACAGGCTCATCGAAGCGCCGGTCTGACGGGACGTCCTGTCCCGGCAGACCTCAAACCGCCATCCATGGCGGTTTGACCCTCCGCTGAGCGCATCGGTCACGGCGCGGTCCAAGGGGAACGCTCCCCTCGCCCACCTTTGGTCATACAACTTTCCTTTTGCAAAAGCGCTCTCAGGAAACTCTGTACAAATACATTCATGGAATTGTGGGCTTGCGCCAGCTTAACGCTCCAACAGGCGTTGCCCGGGTTCACGCCCGGGTCATACCCCTCAATTCAATGACTTGCGCCATTGTGCGGCAGGACATCCGTGCCCTGAACTGGAAGGTCGGCACTTGTGCAGGCCCTCCCGGAGCACAATCTCCCTGCACGATCGCAGGGATTCCCGATCCGAAAGGGAACACGCCTCAGGCGATCGCCTCGGTGCAGTCGGGGCGGCTGTTCCGGATGACGGCGGCAAGCAGGTCAATCGCCTCGCGACGCACGAATCGCCGACGGTACACCACGGCCACGTCCCGCGAGGGTGCCGGATCGGCAAAGGGACGATAGGCAACAAGGCCATTGGCAGCGCCCGCGGCGCCGGAGGCCGATCCGCAGGGCAGCACGGTCACCCCGGAGCCGGAAGCCACCATCATCCGGATGGTTTCCAGCGACCCCCCTTCCAGCGTGCGCTGCAAACGTCCCTCGCCGGTGGTCCGCGCGCAGTCGGGGCAGATTGACAGCACCTGGTCGCGGAAACAGTGACCGGGCCCGAGCATCAGCATTTCCGACGGGTCAAGCATGGCAATGTCCAGCGGCGATGCATCAGCCAGAGGATGCGTCGCCGGGGCCGCCAGCACGAACGGCTCGCGATAGACTGGCAGGACCTCCACGCCCATGGCCGCGTAGGGCAGGGAGAGAATCACCGCGTCCAGCTCGCCCCGAGAGAGCTTGCCGGTCAACTCGACGGTATAACCCTCCTCGATCAGCAGCGGCATGTCCGGCGCCTTCGCGTGCAACGCGGGAATCAGCCGGGGCAAGAGGTACGGTCCGATGGTGTAGATCACGCCCAGCCGCAGGGCGCCAACCAGCGGGTCCTTGGCTGCGTTGGCCATTTCCCTGAGCCGCTCGGCCTCGTCCAGCACCCGCTGGGCCTGCTCGATGAGCTTTTCGCCTGCCGGCGTAATGCGCACCTCGGTGCGGCTGGCCCGCTCGAAAATCCGCAGGCCCAGCTCTTCCTCCAGCCGCTTGATGCCCACGCTCAGGGTGGGCTGGCTGATAAAGCAGGCCTCGGCGGCGCGGCCGAAGTGGCGCTCTCGCGCCACGGCCACGAGATAGCGAAGTTCGGTCAGGGTCATGGTCGAAGGGTCCTGGGGTGTGGTACTTGCAATGCGTCAATCGACGGTTGACAATCTGATCGGGAGACCTCGCGCAATCCATTTCGGGATTCGCGTGAAAGGGATCGGGTTCGGCACATGACCGGACCCGGCCTCGCGGTACAATTTCCCGGTTCGATTGTACGCCGGAGCATCCCGGGCGCCACACGGGCGGGCCTGCCATGCATGCCGCCCCATCCGGGGACCAGGCCCGAAGCCGGGACGCAGATTCATGCATATTCCATTGGGAGAACACCCGTGAGCGACAAAATCGTTTACCTCACCGACGACACCTTTGAAGCGGAAGTCCTGCGCAGCGACCTGCCCGTACTCGTAGACTACTGGGCGGAGTGGTGCGGCCCCTGCCGAATGATCAGCCCGATCCTCGAGGAAGTCGCGGCAGAGTACGACGGCCGGGTCAAGGTCGCGAAGCTGAATATCGACGAGAACCCGAAAACCCCAAGCGAACACAGTATTCGCGGCATCCCGACCCTGATGCTGTTCAAGAATGGCAAGGCCGAGGGCACCAAGGTTGGCGCTCTGTCCAAGTCACAGCTGACCGCCTTCATCGACAGCAGCATCTGACTCTCCTGCCGCGAGTCACTCGCAGCCCCTGGCCCGGTCGGCTCCCCGCCCCGGGCCGAAAAAAATGCTTGTCGTCACGCCGCCGCGCGTGGCATCATCCACTGATTCCCTCCCTTGGCTCGCGCCAGCCGCTCTCCGCGGCGCTCGAGCGGCATGCGCTTTCCCGCCCCCGGGAATCGTCCTTCACCCAAGTTCCTGTCAAAGCACGTCCTCAGACTTCATGAATCTCACCGAACTCAAACGCAAGCCGGCCGTCGAGCTGATCGACCTGGCGGAAAGCCTGGGCATCGACAATGTCGGTCGAGCCAGAAAACAGGATGTCATCTTCGCCATTCTCAAGGCCCACGCCCGCAGCGGGGAGTCGATCTACGGCGACGGAGTGCTGGAGATTCTGTCGGACGGTTTCGGGTTTCTGCGGGGAGCGGACGCGTCCTACCTGGCCGGGCCGGATGACATCTACGTCTCGCCCAGCCAGATTCGGCGCTTCAACCTGCGCACCGGCGATACCATCTCCGGGACCATTCGCCCACCGAAGGACAGCGAGCGCTACTTCGCGCTGCTGAAGATCGACAAGATCAACTTCGAGCCGCCCGAGGCATCCCGGAACAAGGTTCCCTTCGAAAACCTGACGCCCCTGCATGCCGATCAGCGAATGCGGATGGAGCGGGGAAACGGCTCCACGGAAGATCTGACCGCGCGAATCATCGACATCGTCGCGCCGGTGGGCAAAGGCCAGCGCGGGCTGATCGTCTCGCCGCCCAAGGCCGGCAAGACCATGATGCTCCAGAACATCGCCCAGAGCATCACAACCAACTACCCCGAGTGCTACGTCATCGTCCTGCTGATTGACGAGCGGCCGGAGGAAGTCACCGAAATGCAGCGCACGGTGCGTGGCGAGGTGGTGGCATCAACCTTCGACGAGCCGGCACAGCGGCACGTCCAGGTGGCCGAGATGGTCATCGAGAAGGCCAAGCGGCTGGTGGAGCACAAGATGGACGTGGTGATCCTGCTCGACTCGATCACCCGGCTGGCACGGGCTTACAACACGGTCATCCCGTCTTCCGGCAAGGTGCTCACCGGGGGCGTGGATGCCAACGCCCTGCATCGGCCCAAGCGTTTCTTCGGTGCGGCGCGGAACATCGAAGAAGGCGGCAGCCTGACCATTCTCGCCACCGCCCTGATCGACACCGGCTCCAAGATGGACGAGGTGATCTACGAGGAATTCAAGGGCACGGGCAACATGGAGCTCCACCTGGACCGGCGCATTGCCGAGAAGCGGGTTTACCCGGCCATCAACATCAATCGCTCCGGCACGCGCCGCGAGGAGCTGCTCACCGACCCCGAAGAACTGCAAAAGATGTGGATTCTGCGCAAGTTCCTGCACCCGATGGGCGAACTGGAAGCCATGGAGTTCATGCTCGACAAGCTGCAGGCCACCAAGGTCAACAACGACTTCTACGACTCCATGCGCCGTGGCTGACGGCTGACGCCCGCCGGTGCAGGAAGCACGGACAGGCAACGGACATGAAAAAGGGCGGCCACTGGCCGCCCTTTTTCGAAGGAATCAACCAGCCGGCTCAGCCGCCCTCGCGCTTCACGGCCCGCCAGCCGATGTCCCGACGACAGAACATGCCCTGCCAGTCAATCCGGTCGCAGCCGGCATAGGCCCGGCGCTGGGCCTCGGCCACGCCTGCACCAAGCGCGGTCACGCAAAGCACCCTGCCGCCGCGGGTCACCACGCGGCCGTCCTCGGCAAACGCGGTCCCCGCGTGGAAGACCTTCACGTCCTCGTCGCCCGCCAGCGCTTCAAGACCTTCAATCGGATCACCCTGGCGCACCGTGCCGGGGTAGCCTTCAGCGGCCAGAACCACCCCCAGGGCGGTCCGGCTGTCCCAGGCGATGCTGGCCTGTTCGAGACGACCGTCCACGGCCAGGGAGACCAGATCCACCAGGTCGGACTTCAGGCGCATCATGATCGGCTGGGTCTCCGGGTCACCGAACCGGCAGTTGTACTCCAACACCCGGGGGGTGCCATCCGGCGCGATCATCAGCCCCGCGTAGAGAAATCCCGTGTAGGGGTTGCCTTCCATGGCCATGCCGCGCACGGTCGGCTCGATCACTTCGCGCATCACGCGGTCGGCAATCTCGGCCGTGACCACCGGGGCCGGCGAGTAGGCGCCCATGCCACCGGTGTTCGGCCCGGTATCGCCGGCATCGCGCGCCTTGTGATCCTGGCTGGTCGCCATCGGCAGGATGTCGTTGCCGTCGACCATGACGATAAAGCTCGCCTCTTCACCCGGCAGGAAGTCCTCGATCACCACGCGGGCGCCAGCCTGTCCAAACTGCCCGCCGAGCATGTCACGCACGGCGGCCTGGGCCTCGTCCATGGTCCGGGCCACTACCACGCCCTTGCCGGCCGCCAGCCCGTCGGCCTTCACCACGATCGGGACCTCCCGGCCACGCAGGTATTCCAGCGCCGGGTTGACCTCGGTGAACACGGCGTACTCTGCGGTCGGTATCCGATGACGGGCCAGGAAATCCTTGGTAAAGGCCTTTGAGCCTTCAAGCTGGGCCGCGGCCTTGGTGGGTCCGAAGATTTTCAGCCCGCCGTCCCGGAAGGTGTCAACGACCCCCGCCACCAGCGGGGCTTCCGGGCCAACCACCGTCAACGCCACTCCGCGATCGCTGGCAAAGCGATAGAGGGCCGGGATGTCCGTCGGCGCGATGTCGACATTTTCGCACTTGTCCTCCGCGGCGGTGCCCGGATTGCCCGGCGCCACGAATACCCGCTCCACCCGCGGTGACTGCGCCAGCTTCCAAGCCAGGGCGTGCTCGCGTCCACCCCCGCCGATTACCAGTACCTTCATGCATCGCTCCTCGTGTCATTTGCCGGTTGGCCGGGGTCGGGAATGGCCCCGGCACCGCGCAGGTTTTCATCGAACCTTCTGGCAGGCCCTTGGCCAGAGTGTGCCACAACGCCGCAGCTGTCGTATTGCTGTGCCCTGCGGGCCGCCTCGGAGACAGGGAATCCCTGAGCGAAAACGTCCATGACGGCACGCAGCCCCCCGGCGAGCAGCCACCGCGCCGCCATGCCACCGCCTGTGGCATGATTCGCCCCATGCTCAACGTGATCCTCTACGAGCCGGAGATTCCACCGAATACCGGCAATATCATCCGCCTCTGCGCCAATGCCGGTGCCGGGCTGCATCTGATCGAGCCGCTGGGCTTCTCGCTGGAAACGCGCGCCCTGCGCCGGGCCGGCCTGGATTACCACGACCTGGCCACACTGAGTGTCTGGTCAAGCCTCGACGCCTGCCTGGAGTCGCTGGCCCCGGGACGGCTGTTTGCCTTCAGCACCCGCGGACGACACCGTCATGACCGGCCGGCATACAGGCCGGACGACGCCTTGCTCTTCGGCCCGGAAACCCGGGGTCTGCCGGATGCGCTGCTTGAATCGCTGCCCCCGGCGCACCGCCTGCGCCTGCCCATGCGGGCCGACTGCCGGAGCCTGAATCTCTCCAATGCCGTGGCCATCGCCCTCTACGAAGCCTGGCGGCAGCTTGATTTTCCGGGAGCCGACGCATGAACGAGCCAAGCCTTCGGCCCATCGGATATCTGCAAACCCCCTGGCAGGAGAAGTTCGGCATCCCGCGCCAGCCCGGGCTGGTCGAGGCCGCCACCGGCGTTCTCGTTCCCTCGCCACCGCACGACCAGCCGGCTGCCTGGGATGGCATCGAGGCCTTCAGTCATCTGTGGCTGATCTGGCAGTTTCACGGTCACGCCCCGGCGCGGAAACTGACGGTCCGTCCGCCCAGACTGGGCGGCAACGAGCGACTTGGCGTCTTCGCCACCCGCTCATCTTTTCGTCCCAACCCTCTTGGCCTGTCGCTGGTGCGCCTGATCTCAGTGCAGACCACGGCAAACCGCTTGCGCCTGACACTTGGCGGCGTGGACCTGCTCGACGGCACACCGATCCTGGATGTCAAACCCTACCTGCCCTGGGCCGATGACCCCGGCCCGGACGCCCGCGCAGGTTATGCCGACGCCCGTCCGTCGGCCCGGCTCACCGTGACATGGCGCCCGGACCAGGCGGCAGGCCGGGACCGACTGCCCCCCGATACCGTGGCGCTGATTGAACAGACCCTGGCGCTGGACCCCCGGCCGGCCTGGCACGACGACCCGGACCGCGAATACGGCATCGCCGTCGCGGGCTGGAACTTGCGCTTTCGCGTAATCCAGGGGGAGGCGCTGATCTGTGGACTGGAACCGCTGAACATCCCGGACGCCCCCTCCGACTGACTCGGCCGGCGGGTTTACCCGCTCTCAGCGCCCCGGGCAACCGTGCGCGAAGAAGCCGCGCACTGCCTCAAGGAAGGCGTCGGGCGCCTCGATGTGCGGCCAGTGCTGCGCGCCTTCAAGCGTTACCAGACAGGACTCGGGAAACTGGCGTCGCAGGAGCGGCTCGTCCTCCTCGGTAATGTACGAGGACTGCGCCCCGCGCAGGAACATCACCGGCCCGGCATAGAAACCCTGCATGGCCGGCATGTCGCTGCTTTGGGCGTAGGCGGCCTTGAGCTCCGGCAGGTTGAATCGCCAGTGCCAGCGGCCATCGCGACGCTCAAGATTCATGGCAAGAAACTCCCGAACGGCCGCATCGAACACATGCTCGGCCATGGCCCGCTTGGCCTCCTGCCGCGAGTGCAGGTTTTCCAGATCCACGGCATCCAGCGCATCAAACACATCCTGGTGCCAGGGCGGATAGCGCCGCGGGGCAATGTCGACCACCACCAGCTTGCGCACACGCTCCGGGTCCCGGTCCGCCAGAAACATGCCCAGCTTGCCTCCAAGGCTGTGCCCCATCAGGCGGGCATCCCCCAGTCCCAGATCATCCATCAGCGCGATCACGTCGTCGGCCATCTGGGCGTAGGACAACCCGGGGACATGCGGCGAACGGCCGTGATTGCGCAGGTCAACATTGATCACCCGGTAGCGGTCGGACAGCGCCTGGCCCACGACGCGCCAGTTGCTCAGCGAACCGAACAGACCGTGCAGGATAATGACCGGCGAACCACCGCCGTATTCTTCATAGTTCAGCTTCATGCTTGATTCCGGCGACCCGGTGTCGCCTTCAGCGTGGATGTAAAAATGCCGCGCGCCTGCCGCACCCGGGCGCTGGACATCCCCAGCCCCGGAAACCGGCAGGCCTCGCACGGGGAGCGACCGAAGACCGACCCGCAAGAACGGCGATTCTAGCAGAATGTTGGAGCAGGGCTTTGCCGTGCCCTGTCAACAGTGACTCGACCCCGCGGATCACTCGCGGCAGGCCTGCCGGGTCTTGCGGGCAGAAAATGCCACCCTGCGTCCCGTGACTCGGTGGCTTGCACCATGACGCCCGCCGCCGCAAGTACGCGACCGATGTTTCGGCGCGCGGTCCCGCGCGTAAAGTCAGTCCGACCTGCCTCGGCGCAGCTGCCCGAGCCAGCGACCAACCAGGACTTCGGCATTGTTCAAGCCCTTGTGGAACCACAAGCCACTGAGCGGATTGTATGTCCAGGGTTTCGGAGGGTCCTTCGGCATGCACTCCAGCCAATCCTCGGCCACCGGCACGGCCTCTCCGGCCCGGTCACGAGCCGCCTGAAGGAACTCCGTGGACCAGATCCTGAACGGATAGAAGCCAACCTGCCTTTTCCGCTCGGCCAGCCGCAGCCCGAGCGTCTTGCGCTTGCCCCGATAGGCAGGAACCTGCGGCAGCCACATGGCAAAAGGCAGCCAGAAATAAGCCATCGGCCCGAACAGGCATTTTGCCTGGGCATCGTTTTTCGCTTCGGACTGCAGAAAAGACCAGCCCGCCTCGAGAAGTCTGGCGGGTCGAAAAAGCACGAGATCCGAGTAGTGGATGCCCGCACTCTGGCCTGTGTCCTGCCGAAAGAAGACCGCCGGGTCCGGCCCCGGGCGCGGCTTGACCGGACGCCGCCTCATGGTGTCGCCCCGAATGAAGCAGGGATGCAGAAAACCCAGCCCCTCGAACCTTTCAAACAGATCGTG
Source organism: Halothiobacillaceae bacterium (assembly GCA_049974825.1). Lineage (GTDB taxonomy): Bacteria > Pseudomonadota > Gammaproteobacteria > Halothiobacillales > Halothiobacillaceae > JBKHDT01. The sequence goes on from JBNGDJ010000007.1 coordinate 19,673, forward strand.
CATGGCCGCAACCTCGGTATCCGGCACCGGGCGGACCAGCTGCGTGTCGTCCTGAAGAAAGCACAGCAAAGACCTGTCGGCGCACAATTGCAGCGCGGCATTCATGTTGTGGTACAGGCCACCATGCTTGACCTGTCCCTGCAGGCCGGGCTGGACAACCTGGCAGGACGAGCCGACTCGGGACAGGTATTCCTGCGTCTGAGAATCGCTGCTGTTGTCATCGAAGATGATGATCTCGGACCGAGGCAGACAGGCTCGGATCGAAGCCACGCAGTTTTCGAGAAAGGCACCGCGGTTGTAGGAGAAAATGCAAAAAGTGATCGATTCCTGCCTCATTGAAACTGCCCGCTTCAGGTCATGGAGCGCAAGCGCGAAAACGCGACGATCCATTTGGAGAAACTCTGCACGAAGCCAACCATGGCTGTGTGCTTGCGCCATTGTGCGGCAGGGCATCCATGCCCTGCACAGGAAGGTATGCACAAAGCCCTCGGCCAGCTGGCGCAGCCTCGGTTCGAATCACTGCCCGGCTTCGAGATCCGACAAAATCCCCGTCAGATAAGCCTCGGCCGGCCACTTGTGCCGCCCCGCCGCCTGGGAGTGGATCGTGATGTAATGCACCGCCGGGTCCTGCATAAAGGCCCTGACCTGGTTGACCACCCGGTCCGGATCACTGCTGTCGTACAGGTAGCGGGAAAACTCCGGCTCCCGCCAGTCCAGGTCGAGTTGCGGCGCCCGGCTTTGCAGGAAAGCCTTGTAGAAACCAAACTCGGACCAGCGCCTCGGCGGGCTGTCGAGCAAGGCGCGCCACCAGGACTTGCCCAGCCGGGATTCCAGGTCGGCCAGTGCCTGGGCAAGCAGCGCCTGGTCAAAGACGAAAGGGGTATCAAAACAGATATTGACGACTTCGGGCACCGTGCCAATACCAACCAGACGCTCGGACTCCGCCTGCCAGTGCGCCACCTTGCCGCGCAGAGCCGATCGTTTCTGCCACCGGGCAAAGCAAACCACGCCCGAGTCAGAATGAAAATCCCGGATATCGGCGGACTTGGTCACCACCACGTCGGAATCAATCACGACGGCCGTGTCGCAATCAAGCGCCATGGCAAGCTGCAACTTGCACAGCTGCTGCGTATGCCAGCCCGTGTAGGCCGGCCACTGCGGCCAATGGAACACGCGCCTCATGCTTCCCGAGATGCGGGTGACATGACGACCCCAGAACCCGGACAGCTGGCGTGCGCGAACGCGGCGGCGCTCCACCTCTTCGGGCAGAACATCCCGGGTCGAAAGCAATGTCAGCCCGTCACGGCCCCGGAAAGCCGAGAAAAGCTCGAGATCCTCATCCTGCACGACCACATAGTGCGGCAGCCCGGCCAGAGGCGAACGCTCCAGGGACGCGCGCATGACTTTGAAATGCGCCAGATCCCCCGCCCAGGTAGGCGTCATGATTACGGTGCGCGGCGACGCCTGCATGTTCACACCTCCAGATACAGGCGACGCCGGGTCAGTAACTGCCATGCGCCGCGGTGCTTCGGAGCATCGAGTCACTGTCGAGAGCCTGAAACATTCGCGCAGAGACTCCTTCAATCATGAAGCCGCCGCCGAACCATGACCACGGCCAGATAGAGACCGATGACCGCATAAGCGGCAAGTACCAGCAGGTTGAGCCACGGCCGTTCCGGAATGGCACCCGTCACCAGGGCGCGCACCAGTTCCACCGCGTGCGTCAGCGGCAGGCACTGCACGAGACCCTGAATGGCCGGAGGCAGGGTATCGATCGGGAAGAACACCCCACAGAGCATGAACATGGGCGTGATAACCAACACGAAGTAATAGCTGAAGAAGTCATAACTTCCGGCGACCGCGCTCATGACAATCGCCGGCCCCACCATCGCCAACCCGAGCAGGAACACCACCGGCAGGGCAAGTACCGCCGCCGGCCCTGCCACCACACCGAGCAGCGATGCCACAAGCAGGATGGCCACCGCGCTGATCGTGCCCTTGGCTGCGGCCCAGAGCGCCTCGCCAAGGACAATATCGTCGAGGGTCAGCGGCGTGGCCATCAGCGCATCGTAGGTTTTCTGCGGCACCATGCGGGTGTAGACCGAATACATGCCTTCGAAGCTGACCGTGTTCATGGCACTGGAAGCCACGATGCCGGAGGCCAGGAACACCAGGTAGGGCATGCCGCCCACCTCGCCGATCAGCAGGCCCAGACCGAGACCTAGGCCCAGAAGATAGACCAGCGGCTCCCCAAAATTGAGGGCAATGGCGGGGCCGAGCAGCTTCCGCCAGACAAGGAAATTGCGCTGAAAAATCGCCAGCGCATCAATACGCAGTGCGGGCATCGCCCAGATTGAACGACTCATTCGCGCAGCCCCCTGCCGGTCAGCCGGAGGAACACATCCTCCAGCCCCGAACGTCGATGAATCACCGTCAGGTCATTGCGGTCCGCCAGCGCCGAAAGCACCGGGGCTGGCGCCTCGGTATAGGCGTAGACGGCCGTGCCCTGACGCTCGCATCGACAGCCCAAGGACTCCAGCCGGGCAAGCAGCGCAGGCTCCACCGCGCCGCGCAGCTCGATCACGTCCGGCTCCAGATGACGCCGCGCAAGGTCGACCGGCGTTCCTTGGTCGAGAATCCGGCCCTGGTCCATCACCACCAGGTCGTCGCAGAGCCGCTCGGCCTCCTCCATGTAGTGCGTCGTCAGGATCAGGGTCACACCCCGGGCCTTGAGCTCGGCCAGACGCGCCCAGATGACATGTCGCACCTGGGGGTCCAGCCCGGTGCTCGGCTCGTCCAGGATCACCAGTTCCGGCGCGTTGACCAGGGCGCGCGCAATGGTCAGCCGCCGTTTCATTCCGCCGGAAAGGGCCTCGACCTTCTGGTCAGCCTTGTCCTCAAGGTGTGCGAAGGCCAGCAGCTCGTCGATGCGCGACGCCACCTGGGCGGCCGGGAGGCGAAAATACCGCCCGTACATTCGAAGATTTTCCCGGACCGAGAAGTCAGGGTCGAGGTTGTCCGACTGCGGCACCAGGCCGATCCGCGCGCGGACATGCCGGGCGCGGTCAGGCACCGGCTCCCCGAGCACGGTCAGCGATCCCGAATCCGGCTCGGACAGCCCCATCAGCAGCTTCAGCGTCGTGGTCTTGCCGGCTCCGTTGGGGCCGAGAAAGCCGAAGCAGCGCCCCCGGGGAATGTCGAATTCGATACCGTCCACGGCCAAGAAATCGCCGTAGCGCCGGGTCAGTCCCCGGGCAGAGACGATGGGTTCCATCAGCGGATTCCTCGCAGGTGATCAGGTCGTTCCGACCGGGACGAAGCGGACCCGGTCGCCATGGGCCAGCCGCGCCCGCCGGGCCTTGCGGTCGAACAGCGGCAGGGCGCAGTGGCCAATCAGGTTCCAGCCACCCGGACTGCCCGCAGGGTATACGGCCGTCTGACGATCGGCCAGTGCCACGGACCCGGCCGGCACCTGCGCTCGCGGAGTGGCAAGTCTCGGCGTCGCGATTGCCGGATCGGCCAGGCCCAGATAGGCGAACCCCGGCATGAAACCCACGGCATACACTCGGTAAACCTGCCCGGCATGGCGCGCGATCACCTCGGCGCAGGTCAATCCGGCACGCTCGGCGACCCGCACCAGATCCGGCCCGGACGCGCCACCGTACCGGACCGGCAATTCGTGCAACCTGCCCGCCGACAGATCGGGCAGCGGCCCGGCGTGCAGCGTCTCAAGCCGCGAGACAAGTTGCCCGGTCGCCCTGTCGAGTGCGGTAGCCGGGTCAGCCAGTCTGACGTAGATCGTGTCATAACCCGGCACCACCTCGCGATAGTCCGGGAAGTCACGCAGAAAGGCCGCGGTCGCCCGCAACTGCGCAAGCAACGGCTCCCCCACCGGCGCGTCGTAACGAAGCATCAGTCCGTCCAGTCCGGCCGGCGTGACCTCGGGCGTCGACCAGGCCTTCATCTAAGCGCGCCCGAGCACGGCCCGGACCGCCCCCGCCAGCTCGACAGCCTGCGGATGATCGCCATGCAGGCACAGACTGTCCGCGGCCAGCGGTTCGGTCATGCCCGGCAACGGCGTGCCCTCAAGCAGGGCACGCACCTGGCAGGCCACCGCCTCGGGCTGCTCATGGCAGGCGCCAGGCTGGTGACGCGGCAACAGGCAGCCCTCACCGCCATAGGCCCGGTCGGCGAAGGCCTCAAAGAGCAGCGGTACACCGAGCGAATCCGCTCGGCCCCGGTCCAGCCGGTCCGACGCGGGGCCAGCCATCACCATCAGCCCCGGGGGACGCTCGTCACCCAGCGGCGCGATGGCCTCCAGCATGGCCCGGAACAGCGCCGGCTGTTCGAGGATGTCGTGGTAAAGGGCCCCGTGCGGCTTGACGTAAGCAAGCCGTCCGCCCTCGGCCCGAACCATGCCCTGAAGTGCGCCGACCTGGTAGCGCACCACGGCGACCAGTTCCTCTGGTGCCATGGCGATCGATCGTCGACCAAACCCCTGCAGGTCCGGATACCCCGGGTGTGCGCCGATCTCGACCCCGTGCGCCAGCGCGAGCTGCACGCTCCGGCGCATGACCATCGGATCACCGGCATGGAACCCGCAGGCGATGCTGGCCTGGTCCAGCATCGGCACCAGGCGCTCCTCGTCGCAGACCCGGTAGTTCCCGAAACCTTCGCCGACATCGGCATTGAGCTTGAGCTGCATCCCGATCGCTCCCTGTTGCAACATCCGGCGACCGTCAGGCGACCAGCCCGCCGCCGGAATAGAAACGTGCCAGCTGCGTGGCCACGGCCGGAAAGGCCGCCTGCAGAATATCCGGCCGTTCGAAATGATACTCGCTGGTCACGGCAAAGAACTCCGTGGGGGCGGAAGCGGCATAGGGGTCGATCGGTGGCTCCTCGTCACGCTCGATGCAGCGGTTCAGTGTATCGAAGGCCCGGCTGAAGTCCTCCGTCCAGGCAGAGGCGTCCATGCTGACCGGAATGGGCGGAAAACCATTGAAGGCACCGTTTCGCATGTCCAGCACGTGAGCAATCTCGTGGATGACCACGTTGTAGCCCTCGGCAAGCTGGCCCGAGGCCTGCACATCCGGCCAGGAAAGCACCAGCGTGCCGTGTTCCCAGGCCTCGCCGCTTCGCGCCTCGGTATCCTCGTGCACCAGGCCAAACTCGTCGATCTGCTCAAGGGTGGGCACGAACTGGTCGGGATACAGCACCACTTCGTGGATCGCATCCAGCCACTCGTCGCCCAGGTGCAACACCGGCAGGCAGGCCTGGGCCGCAACCTGAACGGCCATGGCCAGACCGGGCTCAAAGCCATCGCCGCCGAAGAATGCCTTCTGCCCCAGGAACCGCTCCACCATCCCCCGCAGGCGCTGGCGCTCGTCGGCCGGCAGTGCCGCCAGCAGCGGGACGGCATCAAGCGTATCGCGCCAGAGCAGATCATCCAGCGCCAGTCGCGGCGGCGGGCGACGGCCGAAAGCAGAGAGAATCCGGGACAGCACGGGCGGGCAACCACCTGAATGGGTCTTGAAAGAATGGGGCGCCATTGTAACGGACCGGGCGGCTCGGTATTCCCGACGCTTTTACGTATACTCTTGTGCCCCTTGATGCAAACCGGGTTCAACCAAGCGGCACCATGTCGAGCAAATTCGATCTGACCACCTTCCAGGGGCTGATTCTTGCCCTGCAGGACTTCTGGGCGAGCCAGGGCTGCGCCGTGCTTCAACCGCTGGACATGGAAGTGGGGGCGGGCACCTTCCACCCGGCCACCTTCCTGCGCGCCATCGGCCCGGAACCCTGGCGCGCGGCCTATGTGCAGCCTTCACGCCGCCCCACTGACGGGCGTTACGGCGACAACCCCAACCGTCTCCAGCATTACTACCAGTTTCAGGTGTTGCTCAAGCCCTCGCCGCCGGACATCCAGGCGCTGTACCTGGAGTCGCTGCGGGTTCTGGGCTTCGACCCGCTGACACACGACATCCGCTTTGTCGAAGACAACTGGGAGTCACCCACACTGGGTGCCTGGGGACTGGGCTGGGAAGTCTGGCTCAACGGCATGGAGGTCACCCAGTTCACCTACTTCCAGCAGGTCGGCGGGCTGGACTGCCACCCGGTCTCCGGCGAGATCACCTACGGGCTTGAGCGCCTGGCGATGTACATGCAGCACGTCGAGAACGTCTATGACCTGGTCTGGTCGCGCTCGCCGGAGGGAGTGATCACCTACGGCGATGTCTACCACCAGAACGAGGTGGAACAGTCGGCGTACAACTTCAGCCATGCCGACACCGGATTCCTGTTCGGCCTGTTCGACCAGTGCGAACGCGACTGCGTGCGTCTGATTGGGGCGGACCTGCCGCTGCCGGCCTACGAACAGGTGCTCAAGGCATCCCATGCATTCAACCTGCTCGACGCGCGTCGCGCCATTTCGGTGACCGAGCGCCAGCGCTTCATCCTCCGCGTGCGCCAGATGGCGCGCGCCGTGGCCCAGGCCTATCACGACGCCCGGGAGAAGCTCGGCTTCCCGATGTGCGCCCAGGACCGTTGACCCGCCCAAGTCGAAGAATTTCATGACCGACATGACACAACGTTGCGACCTGCTGATCGAGATCGGAACCGAGGAGCTGCCGCCGAAGGCACTGCGCCGGCTGTCCGAGGTCTTCACGGACGAGGTGGTCCACGGCCTCGCGGATGCGGGTCTTTCGCCCCGCGGGCATCGTGGCTACGCGGCTCCCCGCCGCCTGGCCGTGCTGGTGGAGGACCTGGCCACCCAGACCCCGGAGCGGCCACAGGAGCGTCGCGGCCCCGCCGTCGCGGCAGCCTTCGACGACGAGGGCAACCCGACCCGCGCGCTGGCGGGCTTCGCGCGATCCTGCGGCGTGTCTGTAGAAGACCTGGAGCGCATGGAAACCGACAAGGGCGCCTGGGTGGTGTATCGCCATGTCGAGCCGGGTCAGGCGGCCGAGGCCATCATCCCGGACATTGTCCGCCAGGCACTGCACAAGTTGCCGATTCCCAAGCGGATGCGCTGGGGTGCAGGCTCGGAGGAATTCGTGCGCCCCGTCCACTGGGCGATCCTTCTGCTCGGTGACCAAGCAATCGAGGCGGACATCCTGGGTATTCGCAGCGGCCGCGAAACGCGGGGCCACCGATTCCACCATCCGGAGCCGCTGCATGTCGAGCAGCCACGCGACTATGCCATGCTGCTGGAAACCCGCGGCCACGTGCTGGCCGATTTCGCACAGCGGCGGGACGCCATCCGGGTACAGGTTGAATCGCTTGCCCGGGAGCTGGGCGGACAGGCAGTGATCGAAGACGACCTGCTCGAGGAAGTGACAGCCCTGGTCGAATGGCCGGTGGCGATTTCTGGCAGCTTCGAGGCACATTTTCTGGACGTGCCGGCCGAGGCGCTGATGCACACCATGCAGGACAACCAAAAATATTTCCCGGTCGTGGACGGACAATCCGCGCTGATGCCGCATTTCATCACCGTCGCCAATATCGACAGCCGGGACCCCGAACAGGTCCGCCGCGGCAACGAGCGAGTCATCCGGCCCCGCTTCGCGGACGCGGAGTTCTTCTGGAAGGAAGACCGCAAGCACCCGCTGGAAGATCACCTGGAGGGTCTTGGCAGCGTGGTCTTCCAGGAGCGCCTGGGCAGCATTCGCGACAAGGTCGAGCGCGTCACCCCTCTCTGCGAACACATTGCCAACCGGCTTGGCGCCAGCCCGAACCTGGCGCGCCGCGCCGCGACCCTGGCCAAATGCGACCTGCAGACCAGCATGGTCGGCGAGTTCCCCGAACTGCAGGGCGTTGCCGGGCGCTATCTCGCCGGTCTTCAGGGGGAGCACGCGGATGTTGCCCGAGCCCTCGACGAGCAGTATCTGCCGCGGCGTGCCGGGGATGCGCTGCCCGAAACAGCCGTCGGCCAGTCGCTGGCACTGTCCGACCGGCTGGATACGCTGGTGGGCATCTTCGCGATCGGCCAGGGGCCGACCGGCGCGCGCGACCCCTTCGCCCTGCGCCGCGCGGCACTGGGCGTGCTGCGCATTCTCATCGAGAAGCAGCTGGACCTGAACCTGCACGATCTGCTGGAGGAAGCCGCCGGCACCCTGGCCGGGCGGGTTCCCGAAGCACCCGGCGCGGTCAACGTGGTCTTCGACTTCATGACCGAACGCCTGCGCGCCTATTACCTGGACCGGGGCATTCGTCACGACGTGTTCGATGCGGTGGCCGCGGTACGCCCGTCGGCACCCTGGGATTTTCACCGGCGCGTCGAAGCCGTCGACGCTTTCCTGGCCCTGCCGCAGGCCGAGGCACTGGCAGCGGCCAACAAGCGCATTCACAACATCCTGCGCAAGTCCGGTGACGACTCCGGGGCCTTCCCGACCGAAGTGGTTGACGTCAACGAGGGCCGGCTGACCGACCCGGCGGAACAGGCCCTGTATCAGCGAGTGAAGACCCTGGAAGCCGAAGTCGAACCCATGTTCACCGCCGGCGACTACACCGCGGCACTGTCGCGGCTGGCGCATCTTCGCGACGAGGTGGACGCCTTCTTCGACCAGGTCATGGTCATGGCGGAAGACCCGCAGACCCGCGCCAACCGGGTGGCTCTGCTCAACCGGCTGGCCAGGCTGTTTCTGCGGACGGCCGACCTTTCACTGATTGCCGGAACCTAGGCCGGAGGCGCCGACATGCTGGCCACCGTGCGCGCCCTGGCGTTTCTGACCGGCAACCTGATCACCTTGGTGGTGATGTTGCCGGTGGTGGCCATCAGCCCGCTGCTGCCTTTTCGTTTCCGTTACCGGCTCCTGTACCATTGGGGCCGATTCGTGCTTTGGTGGGCGCGGGTCACCGTGGGCCTTCGCTGGCGCGTAGAAGGGCGGGAACACCTGCCGCCAGCCGGCTCCGGGCGACTGATTCTGGCCAAGCACCAGTCCACCTGGGAAACCTTCTTCTTCCCCTCGCTGCTGCACTATCCGGCATTCGTGCTCAAGCGGGAACTGCTGCGCATTCCGATATTCGGCTGGGGCCTTTCGGCCATCGGCCCCATCGCCATTGACCGGGCCGATGGCCGAAAGGCGCTCACGAGCATGATCCGCCAGTCCCGGGAAGCGCTGGAGCAGGGCCGGGATGTGGTGATCTTTCCCGAAGGGACGCGAAAGCGACCGGGTACCCCGCCAAATTATCGCATTGGGGGCGCGGCCGTGGCGGTGGCCTGCGGTCGGTCGGTGGTGCCGATTGCCCTCAACTCCGGCTGCTTCTGGCCCAAGGGGGCGCTGCACAAGCGTGCGGGGACTATCGAGGTGATCATCGGCCCGCCGATCGAGACCGAGGGACGCCGAGCCGAGGAGGTCAACACCGAGGTCCGCACCTGGATCGAGCAGCAAATGGACCGGATCGGCCGGCCCACCGATCCATGACAACGCGATGCAGGCAGCCCGCCCGAAGATTTCCTGGGTTTCCTGCGGTCAAGGCAATCCAGTGACTTGAATCGTTGTGCATTGGGGCATCCCGTCCCAGCCGGGAATCCGAACCATTGATGCCGCGGATTCCCAAGACCTTTTCTCAGGGGAGTCTCCGGCATGGATGAACGCGAACAACAGGCATTGCGGGAAAAATACCAGTCACTGCTTGACGAGTTCGGGCGCCTGGAAGGGGATCTGGAGCAGGCCGAACGCCTGACTCGCCAGATGCTCGGCAAGCTGTCGCTTGCCGTCGACAAGGCTTACCCGGAACTCGAGGAGCCGGTGCGCGCCCTTCGCGAACAGGTCCGGGGGGCCGAGGAAGGCCAGTTGCCCTGGCGGAGCCTGAGCGCCGGGGTTGGCGATGTCATCGAGGCCATCCGCCAGGCGGAGGCCAATGCCGCCATCGAGCCGGAAAAGGGCAGCGTGCCGGAGGCCATGGACCCGGTAGTGGCCGATCGCAACCGCCAGACGCGACACCTGCTCTCGGTCATGCTGGAGCGGATCGCTTTCACCGAGGAGCTGGAAAACCGGCGCAGCCGCCTCATCGAGCAGCTGGCCAGCGAGTCGGACAATACCGTCACCAGTGTCCTGATTGATCGGGCCGCCATGCTGGTCAACGACATGCGCCGTCAGGTCGAATCCGAGAAGAATGATCTCGCCAGCTTCCTCAAGCAGGTCACCCAAACGCTCGGGGACATCGATCGCCATGCCGCATCGGAACAGGACCGGCTGGTCAGCCAGCGTGACGCGGCCTCGGCGCTGGACGAGGCGGTCAGTCGTCAGGTAGACGACCTGGGTGACCAGGTCAGCCAGGCGACCGAGCTGAACACGCTCAAGTCCGCCGTCCAGGAACGTCTCGGCCGCATCCGCAAGCATGTCGCCGAATATCGCCAGGCGGACCAGGCACGGGTCGCCGAGGCCGAAGCCGAAAACCAGAAGCTGCGCGCGCATGTGCGCCACCTGGAGCAAGAAACGGACTCGCTGAAGACGAGCCTGGAGGAAAGCCGGGAACGCCTGCTGCGCGATACCCTCACGGGTCTGCCGAACCGGCTGGCTTTTGAGGAACGGGTGCGTCTGGAGATGGCGCGCAAGCGCCGCGAGCACACGCCGCTGTGCCTCGCGGTCTGGGATATCGACCTGTTCAAGCAGGTCAACGACAAGTTCGGGCACAAGGCCGGGGACAAGGCCCTGCACGTGGTGGGACGCCGGCTGGCGAAACTGATCCGGGAAGTGGACATGGTCGCGCGCTTCGGCGGCGAGGAGTTCGTGATGCTCCTGCCGAAAACCTCGCTGGAGAACGCCCTGCCGGTCGTCGACCGGATGCGCGAGGAGATTGCCAACACGCCCTTCCGCTACAAGAACGAACCCATCCGGATCACCCTCTCCTGCGGCATCACCGCCCATCGTGGCGAAGAGTCCATCGAGGACACCTTCGAGCGGGCAGACAACGCCCTGTACCAGGCCAAGTCCAACGGACGCAATCGCTGCGTGGCCGACTGACTGGGCGAGGAACCTCTGCGGTCGCCCGGAGATTGCCTTGACGAGGGGCAATCAGGTCATGAGGTACCCGGCTGCACCGGACATACCCTAAGGAAACTCTGCACAAATCCATCCATGGATTTGTGGGCTACCGCCAGCTCCGCGTTCAGACACGCATGGCCCGGTACACGCCCGGGCCATGCTCCGCAATTCAATGGCTTACGCCATTGAGCGTTGGGGCATCCATGCCCCAATCGGGAATCTCTGCATTCGTGCAGAGATTCCCTAAGCAGGCGCGCTCAGGCGGCGCCCGCCAGGGACTCGGTCACCTCGTCCAGCGATGAGCGGCCCAGGCTGCGACAGATGCCCAAAAAACCCTGATGAAAGGCCAGCTTGGCGTCTTCCGGGCGGCTGAGCATGTATAGCGTGCCGTACAGACCCTTGCGACCGAGCCGTCGCTGCTGGATCAACCCACGGGCCACTTCGTCGGCAATGGCCCAGGAAGGCAGGGCGGCCACGCCCTGTCCGACTGCGACCAGGTGGGCAATCAGAGCGGTCATCTCGCTCTGGCGCACTCCGGCCGGCGCCACTTTTGCCGGATCGAGAAAGCGGGAAAAGATATCCAGCCGGTCTCGCTCAACCGGGTAGGTGACCAGCGTCTGGTCCGCCAGATCGGCCGGGCGGATGAACTCCCGGCCGGTCAGGGGGTGATCGTTCGGCAGCGCCAGCACCACCTCGTACCGGAACAGCGATCCGGCCGCCACCGACTCGTCTCCGGGCGGGTCGGAGCTGACCACGGCGTCGACCTGGCCGCGTTGCAGGGCGGTCACGGCATCAAAGCGGTGACTCAGGGACAGGTCGACTTCCACATCCGGCCAGTCGCGGCGGAATCGCTCCAGCACCGGCAGCATCCACGCATAGCATGAATGACACTCCAGGGCGATGTTCAGCCGCCCAACAGTGCCGCCGGCCTGACGACGCAAATCCCCGTCCACGCGGTCGATCTGGGGCAACACCTCGCGGGCGAGCGTCAGCAGCTTCTTGCCCGCGGGCGTGAACTGCATGGGCCGAGTCTTGCGGGTGAACAGGCTGACGTCGTAGTAGCTCTCGATCGCTTTGATCTGGTGCGAAAGCGCCGACTGGGTCAGGTGCAACCGCTCTGCAGCGGCTGCAAGAGACTGAAGCTCGGCCACGGCGGCGAGCGTTCGCAGGTGACGTAATTCAAGAAACATGATTCCTTCCTCGAACAGTGGCGTCCCGCGAATGATTCATGCCGCTCTTGATGGCGGTTCATGCCCGCCCCGGCAGTGACCGGAGCTCATTTTTGCTTCGGGGTCTTGAGGGTCACCAGTTCCTCCGAGGAGGTCGGGTGAATCGCCACGGTGTCGTCGAACTGCGCCTTGGTCAGTCCGGCCTTCACGGCCACCGCGAAACCCTGCAGCATCTCGTCGGCACCATCCCCGATCAGGTGAATGCCCACTACCCGTTCGTCGGACCCGACGCAGACAAGTTTCATGGCCGTCTCGACACCATGGTCACTCAGCGCGTACCGCATGGGCGTGAAGCGCGTCTCGTAGACGGTGACGTCATTGCCATGCGCCTCGCGGGCCTGGGCTTCTGTCATGCCAACGGTGCCCAGCGGCGGGTGGGCAAAGACCACGGTGGGAATGTTGTCGTAATCGAGCTTGCGGTCGGCCTTGCCGTCGAAAAGGCGCTCGGCCAGCCGGCGACCGGCGGCAATGGCCACCGGTGTCAGCGGCGCGCGCCCGGTGATGTCTCCGATGGCGTAAATTCCGGGCACGTTGGTGTTCTGGAAGGCATCGGTGGGTACGACGCCGTTGCGCTCCATGGTCACACCGGCGGCCTCCAGGCCAAGTTCCGCCGTCGCCGGGGCCCGGCCGGCTGCCCAGATGACCTTGTCGAAGGGACCAAGCTCGCGGCCGTCTGCCCCCTCGATCACCACGCCATCGTCCCGCGACTGCAGTGAGCCGACCCGGAAGGGCAGTTCCAGGTTGATCCCCTGCTTGACCATTTCCGAAGTCAGCACGTCCCGCAGCAGCTCGTCGAAGGGGGCGAGTACGGAGTCGACCATGTCGAGCACGGTCACCTCGCTGCCGAGCGAACGCAGCACCCCGGCCAGCTCCACGCCGATATAGCCCCCGCCGATGACTGCCACCCGCTTCGGCAGGGTTTCCATGTCGAAGAAGTCGTCGGAGGTCATGCCAAGCTCGGCGCCCGGCACGGGCGGCACGAAGGGCTTGCCGCCGACGGAAATGACGATGTGATCGGCCGTGTACTGCTGGCCATCCACTTCGATGGTGCGCTCGTCCACGAAGCGGCCGAAACCGGCTAGCACGTCAAGACCGAGCTCCTTGGCATAGCCGTTCCAGTAATTGGTGATCATGTCGATGTACTTGCGCCGACCGGACACCAGCTTGCCAAAGTCAAAAGGCCCGTCGATCGTCAGCGGCTGGCCCCACTGGGGCGCTTCCATGGCCGCTTCGCGCAGGTGTGCGCCGTACCACATGACCTTCTTGGGCACGCAGCCAAGGTTGACACAGGTGCCACCCAGTTTGCGGGGTTCGACGACGGCCACCTTCTTTCCGAAGGCGGCGGCTTTCTCGGCGACCGCCAGGCCACCGGATCCACCGCCGAGGGCAATCAGGTCGTAATGTGTGCTGCTCATGCTCAGGGCCTCCCGGACATTGCGTTCAATTCATGGATTGCCGGATCGGATCAGGAACGGGCAGGCACCAGTGATGGGGTGCCTGCCCGGGATCGCCGCTGCACACCAGGGCGCCTGGGAAAAACCCAGGGACGGGGATTTTCAAGGTTTCCACCATTGAAGCGCAGGCATTGATGCACAGGGGCGATCCGCCGGTGGGGGCAGGCAGCCTCCACCGGCAAAAGCGGGTCACCGGATTACTTGTTGGCGGCGAGCCACTTTTCCAGGTCGTCGGAACCGCCGATGTGCTTGCCGTCGATGAAGACCTGCGGGACAGACTCGTGCCCGGTCGCGGCACGCAGGCCACGGGTGTGCACACCCTTGCCGACAACGATCTCGTCGAACGCGATACCCGCTTCGCCCAGCATGGCCTTGGCCTTGGTGCAGAAGGGGCAGAACTCGCGGCTGAACACCACAACGGAATGCGGCTTCTTGGCGTTGGGCGCCAGCCAGTCGAGCATGGTGTCCGCGTCGGAGACCTCGTAGGGGTCGCCCGGGACGTTGGGCTCGATGAACATCTTCTCGATCACGCCATCCTTGACCAGCATGGAATAGCGCCAGGAACGACGGCCGAAGCCGAGGTCTTCCTTGCCGACCAGCATGCCCATGCCTTCACTGAACTCGCCGTTGCCATCGGGCAGGAAGGTGACGTTCGGCGCGTTCTGGTCCTTGGCCCACTCGTTCATCACGAAGGCGTCGTTGACCGAAACGCAGACGATCTCATCCACGCCATGCTCCTTGAATACCGGCGCCAGCTCGTTGAAGCGCGGCACGTGGCTTGAAGAGCAGGTGGGCGTGAATGCGCCCGGCAGGGAGAACACCGCCACGGTGCGACCCTTGAACAGATCATCGGTGGTGACGTTTTTCCAGTCGTTGTTCTCGCGGCAACGGAACGTGACGTTCGGTACACGCTGACCTTCACGATTTTCGAACATGCAGGACACTCCTTATTTCAGAGGGTTAGAGGAAAGAAGTTGGTTGACCGGGTCGAGCCATGCTGAACCGGCTTCAAGTCGCGAAGCAGTATAGGCCAGACAGACGCAATAGATTAAATCGAAATTTCTAATTTTAATAATTGAAATTCACTATCAAGCGCCTGCCACTTCCCCATCGTCCGGCAGCAGGCGCTCGCCGCGCCAAAGATCTTCCAGCGTCTCACGCGACCGCACCACATGAAACCGGTCCCCGTCGACCATCACTTCTGCCGCCCGCGGGCGACTGTTGTAGTTCGAGCTCATGGTAAAGCCGTAGGCCCCGGCCCCGGCAATTGCCAGCAGGTCACCCTCGTCCACCGCCAGCATCCGGTCCCGCCCCAGGAAATCCCCGGTCTCGCAGACCGGCCCCACCACCTCGCAGGATCGTGGCGCGCGCGCTTCATCAGGTGCCTGTACCGGCAGAATGTCCATGACGCTGTCATACAGGGCCGGGCGCATCAGATCATTCATCGCGGCATCGACAATGCAGAACAGCCGGTGACCGTTGTCCTTGAGATGCTCCACTCGGGTCAGCAGCACGCCGGCTTCGCCCACGATCGAGCGGCCCGGCTCAAGGAGGATCTCCTGCGGCCGGTCGGCCAGCTTGCGCAGCAAGGCCGCGACCAGCTCGGTAGGCTCCGGAGGGCACTCATCCGTGTAGCGAATCCCGAGGCCGCCACCAAGATCAAGGTGCTCCAGCCGGATTCCGGCCGCCTCAAGCCGGTCCACCAGCATCAGCACGCGGTCCAGCGCATCCTCGAAAGGCTCAAGCTCGGTCAGCTGGGAACCGATGTGACAGTCCACGCCGACAATGCGCAGGTTGACCATCGCCGCAGCCCGACGATAGGCCGCCTCGGCCTGCTCGATGTCGATTCCGAACTTGTTCTCCTTCAAGCCGGTGGAAATGTAGGGATGGGTCCGCGCATCCACGTCCGGGTTCACGCGCAGTGATACGGGCGCCTGCCGGCCCATCTCGCCGGCGATCCGGTCGATCCGCGCCAGCTCCTCCTCGGACTCGACATTGAAGCAGCCGATTCCGACCTCAAGGGCGCGCCGGATCTCGTCCTCGCGCTTGCCAACGCCGGAGAACACCACAGTCTGCGGCTGCCCCCCGGCCGCAAGTACCCGCTCAAGCTCGCCAACCGACACGATGTCGAAGCCAGCCCCGAGCCCGGCCAGCAGACCCAGGACGGCCAGGTTCGAGTTCGCCTTGACGGCAAAGCAGATCCGGTGTGGCCGATCACCAAAGGAGCGGTCATAGGACAAAAAACGCCGCTCGATGGCCGCGCGGGAGTAGACATAGCAGGGCGTGCCGACCTGGCCGGCCAGCGCCTCAAGCGACACCGACTCCAGGTGCAGCCAGCCTTCACGTCGAACCAGGGGGGAATTCATAAAAATGTCTGCTCCTTTTAAAAATGCGGCACAAAGCGCGAAAGGCTTCGTGATTCAAAGGACTCGGCAAACGCCGCAGGATGGCAGGGAGGACATCATGCCAAGCGCCCCCGATCAAGGTTCCTTCGGGACCTCCGTGGTCCGGTCAGGCGCGTTCGCCGCTTGCGCGGAAGCCTCGTCGGGCAGGTAGAGCGGGCCTTTCTGCCCGCAGCCGGCCAGAAGAAGGCCGGCGGCAACGAAAGAAACAATCAACGTCGGAAGCCTCATGGCAAGAACACTCCGTCAGGGCATGGATGCCCGGTCAAACAATGGCGCAAACCATTGAATTGCCGAGCCCGGGCCGATCATCTCTCGGCCCGGGCGTTTCTTGACGCACAGCTGGCGCAAGCTCACAAAGCCAAGGGTGGCGTTGTTAACCGGTGCACAGGTTCCACCCCGGGCCTTGTCCGGCCAAGGTCCACTCAGCCGTCCGCGCCCCGGGCAAGCCCGGCAACAAAGAAACCGTCGGTTCCGTGCCGGTGCGGGAGCAGGGTCATTCGGGCCATCGGCGCCTCGACCAGCGATGCCGGCAGTGCCAGTTCGGCCGGGACCAGCGTCCCGGCACGCAGGACGGCATCCATGACCTGTTCATTCTCCACTTCCAGCAGGCTGCAGGTAGCGTAGACAACCCTTCCGCCCGGCGCGAGCATACGGGTCGCGGCTTCAAGCAGTCGCTCCTGCGCCCCCCGCAGGCCGAAGATGTCAGGATCGCGCCACTTCAGCTCGGGGCTGCGCCGCAGGGTCCCAAGCCCCGAGCAGGGCGCATCGACCAGGATCACGTCGAAGCGCTCGCGGAAGCGACCAAGAACCGGGTCCTGCTCGTCGCGGATGGTCATGGGGCGAATATTGTCGGCCCCGGCCCGCCGCGCCCGGGGCGAAAGATTCTGCAGTCGACGGGCCGAAACATCGCAGGCCACGATCTCCCCGCGTCCCTGCATCATCGCGGCCATCTGCAACGACTTGCCGCCGGCGCCGGCGCATAGATCAAGCACCTGCATCCCCGGCTGGACTCCAGAGGCCAGGCCGACTATCTGGCTGCCCTCGTCCTGGACCTCGAACAACCCGTCCTTGAAAGCCTTGAGCTTGGCGAGTGCCTGGCGACCGGCCAGGCGCAGGCCGTCGGGGGCATGGGGCGTCAGCTCGGCCTCGATGCCGTCCAGAGCCAGGATCTCGCGCAATCGCTCCCGGTCGAGCCGGAGGGCATTGGCGCGCAGATCCACCGGCGCCTGCCGATTCATGGCCGCGGCCAGGGCCCGCGCCTCCTCGTCGCCAAACCGGGCGATCCAGGCCCGGGCGAGCCAGTCCGGAAGGCTGTAACGCACCTCGGGCACCAAGGCCTCGAACTCGTCCTTCGTCGGCGGAGTCAGGCAGGGCTTCGGGGTGCTGCCGCCAAACTTTCGGGCAAGCCCGGGATCCAGCCAACCGCGCTTGGCCAGCGCGCAGAGCGTGCGGGCCAGGTTGTCGGGGCAACCGCCCCGCCAGTCCAGCAGGCGCCGGTGGCGGAGTACTTCGTAAAACAGATCACCCACCAGGGCCCGATCACGGCTGCCCATCTGGCGATGCCGGCGAAAGTGGCCCGCAAGAATTACATCAGCCGGGGCTCGGCCCTGGTCCGCTTCGTCCAGCAGACCGGCGACTGCCCTGACATGCACCGGATGCACCCGCGGGTTGGCCTTCACGGCGGCAGTCCCGCGCCTCAGCCGCCGGCCAGCCGGCGACGTGCCTCGGCCACCTGGCGGCGCACCTGCGTCGGAGCGGTCCCGCCCTCGATATCCCGGGCGGCCATGGAACCTTCCAGCGTCAGCACTTCGAACACGTCCGGCCCGATGGCATCGGAGAAGGACTGCAACTCCTCGAGCGTCATCTCGGCCAGATCCCGGCCGGTATCGACGCCCAATCGAACGGCCTTGCCGACAATTTCATGCGCATCGCGAAATGCCACGCCGCGGCGAACCAGATAGTCGGCCAGGTCGGTGGCGGTGGAGAACCCCTGCCGGGCCGCTTCCTTCATGCGCTCGCGGTTCGGCTCAAGGTTCGGCACCATGTCGGCAAAGGCCCGCAGGCTGCCCATCAGTGTGTCGATGGTATCGAACAGCGGTTCCTTGTCTTCCTGGTTGTCCTTGTTGTAGGCCAGCGGCTGGCTTTTCATCAACGTCAGCAGCGAGATCAGGCTGCCGTAAACCCGGCCGGTCTTGCCGCGGACCAGCTCCGGCACGTCGGGATTTTTCTTCTGCGGCATGATCGAGGAACCGGTGCAGAACCGGTCGGGAAGGCGCAGGAAGTCGAACTGCGCCGAGGTCCACAGAACCAGCTCCTCAGCCATCCGCGACAGGTGCGTCATGATCAGACTGCCGGCGGCCATGAATTCGATAATGAAGTCGCGGTCGGAGACCGCGTCCAGCGAATTGCGGGTCGGCCGGTCAAAACCCAGCAGCTCGGCCGTGTAGGCCCGGTCCAGCGGGTAGCTGGTGCCAGCCAGGGCCGCAGACCCCAAGGGCATGACATTGGTCCGGCGCCTGCAGTCCGCGAGCCGTTCGGCATCCCGGTCGAGCATCTCGAACCAGGCCATCAGGTGATGACCGAAGCTCACCGGCTGGGCAACCTGCAAATGCGTGAAACCGGGCATGACGGTCTCGGCCTCGCGCTCGGCCAGGTCGAGCAGCCCGGACTGTAGTCGGCGGATCTCCGAAACCAGCGCGTCGATGGCCTCCCGCTGGTAGAGCCGCATGTCGGTCGCCACCTGGTCATTGCGTGAACGACCGGTGTGCAGCTTCTTGCCAACATGGCCAATCCGGTCGATCAGCCGGGCCTCGACGTTCATGTGTACGTCCTCGTAGGCCACTACCCAGGCGAAGTCGCCTCGCTCGATATCGAGCAGGATGGCCTCAAGGCCCTCCAGGATCTGGTCACGCTCTTTCTCGGTCAGCACGCCCACGCGCGCGAGCATCCGGGCGTGGGCCATCGATCCCTCGATATCCTGACGGTACATGCGCTGGTCGAATTCCACCGAGGCAGTGAAGGCCTCGACGAAGGCATCGGTCGGCTCGTCAAAACGGCCGCCCCAGAGCTTGTCGGTCGACTGCGTGCTAGTCTCGTGATTGTTCATGGTGCTTCCTGGTCCGGCGCGTCCGGCTGGCTGGCGGCACCGGTGCAGCCGGCACGCCAGTGGCGCGGTTGTTTTTTCAAGGCCCGAGAGTATAACGCAGCCATGTCCGAGCAAGCGCATAGCGACCCGGCCCCGGTGTTGCCATTGTTCTGCCAGGCAAGGACGGTCCTGTGGACCCTTCTGCTCGCCCAGGCGGTGACCGTGTTGCTGGCACTCGCCCCCGGGGTATCGGAAGATCGCTGGCTTCGGCTGGGCCTGGGCTCGCTGTTTGTCCAGTGGGTCACGCTTCTGACCGTCGCCGCGCTTTGCCTCTTGCGCGGGCGCCTGGGCCGACTGCGCAGTCACAGCCTGAGCCTCGTGGCGCTGGCCATTCTGGGCCTGACCACCCTGCTGGTCAGCCAGGTTGCCTACGAGGTGCTGACCCGGGTGAACTGGGAACCGCAAGTCAGCCGGTTCTGGTTCGCCGCACACAATCTGGCGATCGCGGCAGTCGTCGGGGTCACGGGCATTCTGATCTTCGCCATGCATGTCGAGCGCAGCCAGCGCCTTGCCGCACAGTCCCGGGCCGAGCTCGATGCCCTGCAGGCACGAATCCGTCCCCATTTCTTTTTCAACAGCCTGAACACGGTGGCCGAGTTGATCCACGACCGGCCGGAAGCAGCCGAACGGTCGATCATTCACCTTTCTGACCTGTTCCGGGCCGCGCTGCATGCTGGTGATCGCAGCACCCTGCCGCGGGAAATCGACCTGGTCCGCGAATACCTAGATCTGGAGCGATGGCGTCTGGGATCACGCCTGGGCGTGGACTGGCAGCTGCCGGAAGAGATCCCCCGCCTGCCACTGCCGACGCTGACCCTGCAGCCGCTGGTGGAAAACGCCGTCCACCACGGCATCGAGCGACGTGTCGGCCCGGGGATGGTCACCATCCGCATACAACTGACGGACGTCCGGCTGCTGCTGTGCGTGGAAAACCCGCTGCCCCAGGCCCAGCCGGCCCGTCGAAGTGGTCACGGGATGGCGCTGGAGAATATCCGCAGGCGACTTGCCCTGGTCTACGGCGACCTGGCCGAAATGACCGCCGGCCCAGTCGACGGGCAATACCGGGTCAGCCTGTCGCTCCCCCGGGAAGCAGCCGAGGCGCCGTCGAGGCCGCCAGCGCGAAAGGAATTCAACCCCGACTCTGACGAGGAGGAAGCAGGGAATGCGCGTCCTGATCGCCGATGACGAACCACTGGCCCGCAGCCGGCTAAGACGCCTGCTGTCGGCCCATCCCGGTTTTTCCTGCGTGGGCGAGGCCGCAACGGGTGACGAGGTTCTGGTCATGAACAGCGACCTCAAGCCAGACCTCGTGCTGCTGGATATCGACATGCCCGGACCGGACGGTCTGGCCGTGGCGAGCCGCCTGAAGGCCGGGCCGCTCCCGCCCGCGGTGATTTTCGTCACTGCGCACCCGGAACATGCCCTGGATGCCTATCGCAGTGCTCCGGCCGACTACCTGGTCAAGCCGGTCAGCGCCGAACGACTGGCCGAGGCGCTACAAAGGCTGGGTACCCAGACCCGGGCGCACCGGGAACGCGCCAGGCAACAGGACGGGGACGGCACGGTCTGGATCCACTACCAACAGGCAGGCCGCCACCGGCGCATTTCGCTGGAGCGGACGCTGTACTTCATGGCCGAGGACAAGTACGTCAAGGTAGTCCACGAGGACGGCGAGGCCCTGCTCGACGAGAGCCTTCGCCAGCTCGAAACGCGCCTGGGCGATGCCCTGCTGCGCATCCACCGCAACACCCTGGTGAACAGGGCCCGGATCATCGCGCTGCATGCCGAAGGGGACGGACATCACGGCATTGAACTGACGGGCCTGGACCGGCGCCTGCCGGTCAGTCGCCGCATGGTTCGCCGCGTGCGTGATGAACTCAAAGCACACTGAAACCAAAAATTCATGCAGGCGGCTCATTTTGCTGCCATGCTCGCCAAGGCGATCTCTGCACGATTGCTTCAGATTGCCGACTGGGGCACGGATGCCCGGCCTCAAACCATGCCATTCAAGGGAGCACGAACACCATGCGCGATATCTTCTTTTTCGACTCCATGCTGACCCCCAAGATCATCACCTTTATCTACTGGCTGCTGCTGGTCATGGTGCTGATCGCCGGCCTGGGCGCCATGTTCAGCACCGGCGGGCTCGGCGGATTCCTCAGCGGGCTGGTGGGCATCCTGATCGGTACCGTACTGGTGCGTGTCTGGTGCGAGTTGATGATCGTGATCTTCAAGATCAACGACAACCTGCGCCGGATGGTTGACCGGGACATGCCGACCGGCGAGTGATCCGCCGGCTTCCCGCCCGGGCCGAAGACAAAAGCCCGGGCGAACAACCCCGCCGCGCAGGCGCGGCTTTCAAAGCTGTCCGCGCTCGGCCAGGGATACCCACTCATCACCGATAATGACGTGATCGAGCACGCGCACGTCCACCAGGGCAAGGGCATCCTGATTGGTACCATACTGGTGCGTTTCTGGTGCGAGTTGATGATCGTGATCTTCAAGTCATGCATCTTGACGATGTTGCGCAACGCGCCATACCATGACTCATGATCAAGTCTTTCAAGCACAAGGGATTGTGGCGTTACTACGAGACTGGGAGCACACGCGGCATCCAGCCAAATCATGCCAGACGGCTGAGAATGCAGCTGGCAGCCCTTGATACCGCAGTTGAAATTGCTGATCTGGATATTCCTGGATACGGGTTGCACCCACTCAAAGGGAATCGAAAGGGTATATGGGCCATCTCTGTAAGCGGAAACTGGCGGCTGACTTTCGAGTTCTCAGACGGCAATGCGTATCTTCTTGATTATGAGGATTGCCACTGATGTCTATGCACAACCCTCCACATCCCGGCGAGTTTATTCGGGCTACGTATATGGAGCCCCACGGTCTAAGCTGCCGCTATTTGGCCAAACGGCTGGACGTCTCTCCATCCACGTTGAACCGGGTTCTGAAACAGCAAAGTGGTGTCAGCCCAGAAATGGCAATGCGGCTCTCCAAGGCACTGGGTCGTACACCCCAAAGTTGGTTGGCAATGCAGGACGCTTATGACCTGTGGCATGTGGGCAAGACCATCAAACTGGAAAATGTGCATAAGGTTGAGCTCACCGCTGCATAACATGGTCGATCAACGACAACCTGCGCCGGATGGTTGACCGGGACATGCCGACCGGCGAGTGATCCGCCGGCTTCCCGCCCGGGCCGAAGACAAAAGCCCGGGCGAACAACCCCGCCGCGCAGGCGCGGCTTTCAAAGCTGTCCGCGCTCGGCCAGGGATACCCACTCATCACCGATAATGACGTGATCGAGCACGCGCACGTCCACCAGGGCAAGGGCATCCCTCAACTTGCGAGTGATCTGCTCATCCGCGCGGCTCGGTTCGGCCACGCCGGAGGGATGATTGTGCGCGAGAATCAGGGCCGCGGCATTGTGGTACAGGGCCCGGCGCACGACTTCTCTCGGGTGCACGGCCGCCTGATCGATGGTGCCCCGGAACAATTCCTCAAACTCGATCACCCGGTGCCGATTGTCCAGAAACAGGGCGGCGAACACCTCCTGCCGATACCCCCGCAGGCGCATGGCCAGGTAACGGCGGGCGGACTCTGGGGATTCAATGGCATCCTCGCGGCGCAGCACCTCCGCCATGTGCCGGTGGCCCAACTCAAGCACCGCCTGGAGCTGGGCATACTTGGCATCCCCAAGGCCCTGCCCGGTCGAGAAGGCCCGCCGGTCGGCCTCAAGCAGCCCGCGCAGCCCGCCGAATTCCTGAAGCAGCTCGCGGGCCAGATCCACGGCCGACTTGCCCGCCACCCCCGTGCGCAGAAAGATCGCCAGCAATTCGGCATCCGAAAGGGCCGACGGCCCCTGCGCCAGCAGGCGCTCCCGCGGACGCTCGTTCTCTGGCCAGTCGCTGATTGCCATGCGCCATTCCTCCCGTCCTTGAGTCCATATCAAGGACAGAAAATAGCAGCAAACCGAAGGGTTTGGGGGCCCGGGTCCGTCGCTTGGCGGTTTGCGACACCAGCGCTTATCATGGCCTTTCGATCCTTGACGTGACTTTTTTGCGATGTCCCGTACCCCGCCCAAGATCCTCGCTGTCAAGACCCTCGCGCACACCCGCCACTTCCAGGTGGAGGCGGTGGATCTGGCCTTTTCCAACGGGGCATCGGCCCGTTTCGAACGCCTGCGCGGCAGCGAAGCGGGGGCCGTGCTGATCGTGCCGATGCAAGACGCCGATCATGTGCTGCTCATCCGAGAGTACGCGGCCGGTACCGAGCGTTACGAGCTGGGCCTGCCCAAGGGGCGGATCGAAAACAACGAACCCGTGCTGGACGCAGCGCAGCGCGAACTGCGCGAAGAAACCGGCCAGGGGGCGCATGCGCTTGAGCACCTGACAACCCTGACCAGCAACCCGGCCTATTCCGGCCAGAAAACGCATATTGTCGTCGCTGAATCCTTGTACCCCGACCCGCTGGAAGGCGACGAACCGGAGCCGATCGAGGTCGCGGCCTGGCCGATCGAGTCCATCGACCAGCTTCTTGCCGGCGGAGAGTTCACCGAGGCGCGCTCGCTGGCGGCGCTGTACCTTGTGCGCGACCTGTTGCGGAGCCGTCGGACATGAGCACTGCAGAGCTGGAGCGCCTGTTCACGGCAGCAAGACAGATCGCCATCGAGGCCGGCGAGGCGATTCTCGCGGTCTACCATCGAGATTTCGCGGTTCAGCACAAGCAGGACCAGTCCCCGCTGACCGAGGCCGACCTGGCAGCCAACCGGATCATTGTCGAGGGGTTGCAGCGGCTCACGCCCGAGCTGCCGGTACTGACGGAGGAGGGCGCACTGCCTGCCTGGGCAGAACGGTCCGGATGGTCGCGCTACTGGCTGGTCGATCCGCTGGATGGCACGCGGGAATTCGTCAACCGCAACGACGAGTTCACGGTGAATATCGCGCTGGTTGAGGAGCACCAGCCGATTCTGGGCATCGTCTACGCGCCGGCGCTTTCGCTGATGTACGGGGCCATCCGCCAGCAGGGAGTCTGGCGCTGGGATGAGGCGGGTGAACGCCAGCCGATTGCCTGTCGTGCCCGGCCCCCGGAAGGGCCCGTCCGGGTAGCCATCAGTCGATCGCATATGTCGGATCAGGACTGCCGGCTGCTTGAGCGCCTTGGCCCGCACGAGGTCATCCGCTGCGGCAGTGCGCTCAAGTCCTGCCTGATTGCCGAAGGCACGGCGGATCTCTATCCCCGGCTGGGACCCACGTCCGAGTGGGACACGGCCGCGGCCCAGTGCGTCCTTGAGGAAGCCGGCGGCTACATGACCGACACCCGGATGAACCGGCTGGCCTGCAACCGCCGTGAATCCGTGCTGAATCCCCCTTTCTTTGCGTTCGCGCCCCCGTGGACCAACTGGTCCCGGTACCTGGACGCGCCCGCCGACCAAAACCGACAGGGCGATCCGGCCTCGTAGGACTGGGCCGGGTTGGCGCGTTTTCCGAGACCGTTTAGGGAAGGTCTGCACGAATTCAGACCTTCCCGTGCCGGTCTCGGATGCCCTGCCGCACAATGGCGCAAGCCATTGAATCGCGGAGCATGGCCCGGGCGTGAACGCGGGCTGACGCCAGCTAACGCGTTCAGCTGGCGTCAGCCCACAAATCCATGGATGGATTTGTGCAGAGATTCCCTAGCGGGATACCGGTTCGCGCAGGCGCTCGAGTCTCAGGCGTTCGCGTTCGTCGAACAGGCGCCGGGTGCCCAGCTCAATGGCAATCAACGTACCGAATCCCGTGGCGGCCGCGATCAGAAACATGATCAGGATCTGGTACTTGACCGCCTCGATGGGCGGCGCACCAGCGAGGATCTGGCCGGTCATCATGCCCGGCAGGCTGATTAC
>JBNGDJ010000008.1:0-36334 GCA_049974825.1 Halothiobacillaceae bacterium
TGTCTGCACAAAGCCAAGGATGGCTTTGTGCAGAGTTTCCTTAGGGAATCTCTGCATTCGTGCAGAGATTCCCTTAAAGGCTGCGCGTGGCCAGGAAGGATTTTTTGGGCCAACGCCAGCTTGATGCGCGAGCGGACGGAGCCCGCCCGCAGCAACGCCTGGCCTGGTAAACGCGCGGTCCGCGCCAAGAAATTGATTGGACTGGTCCATTGCGCGTCAGGGCATCCATACAGCGATCCCCTCGGTCGAAGCAATTTCATGGTCACGATCCTCGCAAAAATCTGTCGCAAGCCCATCATGGGGAAACAGGATGGGGCCTTTCAGTTGCGGGGGTTCAGGCCATCGGCCAGTCCACGCCGGTAAGCCAGCAGTCCGGGGACGGTGCCCACGGCCGTTCCGGCCAGCAGGATAGCGCCGGCAAGCAGCCATTCGGCCGTGCCGGGCAGTCCGATGTTGATCAGCAGACCGAGCTGTTCCTGCAGGATCGGGCGTGCGGCCCAAAGTCCCAGGTAAAGCAGGGCGATCCCCACAGCCAGACCCAGAAATGTCAGAAACGCCGACTCCATGACCAGCAGGCTGAACAGGTGCCGAGGGCTGGCGCCGACAGCGCGCAGAATCGCCATCTCCCGCCGGCGTTCTTCCAGACCGGCCAGCATCATGACAAGCATGCCGGTCAGGCCCAGAGCGACAACCAGCACCGAGATGACCGTCATGGCGTGTTCTGCTGCGCCGACAAGCCGCCACAACTCCTGCAGCGCCACGCCGGGCATGACGGCCTGCAGCGGCTCGCCACGGTAGGCATTGACGCTGCGCTGTACCGGAAACACGGCCAGCCGATTTTCCAGGCCGACCAGCACCGCTGTGAGGGTCTGCGGTGTCAGGTCCTGTCCGCGCAGCGCCTCGGCAGTGGGGCCGCGCCCTGGGGCCATGCCGTTGTCCCAGCCGACATGAATGGCGGTGAAACCTTCCAGCGGGATATGCACCGTGCGGTCCACCGGCGTGCCGGTCGGCTCAAGCACGCCCACGACCCGGAAGGGCAGGTTGTCGTGTTCGACGAAACTGACCGGGCCGGCTCCGTGTGCAATGACGATCTCGTCACCCACGGTATACCCGAGACGCTTGGCGACTTGGGCGCCGATCACGGCGCCAAAGGGGTCGGAGAACAGGTCACCCTCGGCCAGGATCAGGGGCTGGTCGTTTCCGTACCGATAGTGCTTGAAATAGCTGCGATCGGTGCCTAGCACCGGGTAGCCGGCATGGGAGTCCCCCAGGGTCAGCGGCACGGCCCAGCGCACCTGGGGCAGGTCCCTGAGCATTTCGAAGCTGTCCCAGTGAATGTTGTGGGTTGCCTGCCCCATTCGGAATATGGCGTAAAGCATCAGCTGAACTGAGCCGCCGCGCGCCCCGACCACCAGGTCGGTTCCCGAAATGGTCCGGTTGAAGCTCTGCTGGGTCTGGTCATGCAGCCGTTCGACCCCGAGCAGCAGGGCGGTACAGAGCGCGACCGACAACAGCGTCAGACCGACAGTCAGCCTGCGGTTCCAGAGGGAGCCGAGTGCCAGTTGCCAGAGTCCACGTCTCATGAGACATCCTCGCCGGAGCCGGCCTGGCTGCCCTGGGACAGTTCCGGCAGGTGGATCACCCGGTCGAAGGGCGCCTGCAGGGTGAGATCGTGACTGACGAACACCAGCGTACAACCCTGGTTGCGTGCCTGGGTCAGCAACTGGCGAAGAAAGAGGTTTCTCGCCGCTTGGTCCAGGGCCGATGTGGGCTCGTCCGCCACGATCAGTTCCGGGTGGCCGATCATGGCTCGTGCGGCCGCCACGCGCTGCTGCTGGCCTACGCTCAGTGAGCGCACCGGTCGGTGGATCAGCGTTTCGGACAGGCCAAGGCGCTGCAGCAAGTCGCGGGCATCGGTGGCCGGATCGCTCAGGCGATCCCGGCGCAGCCGCGAGAAGCGACAGGGAAGCAGGACGTTGTCCAGTACGCCGAGATAGGGCACCAGGTTGAACATCTGGAATATGTAACCCACGTGATCGGCGCGGAACTGGTCCCGCGCCCGGTGACCCAGCAGGGCCAGGTCCTCGCCGAGCACCTGGACCTGTCCTCGGCCGGGCGGTGCCAGCACGCCGGTCAGCAGATTGAGCAGCGTGCTCTTGCCACTGCCGCTGGGCCCGCCCAGAAATACCTGCTCACCCCGAGGGACACGAAAGCGGGGGATGTCCAGGACTGGCCCGGACTGTCCGGGCCAGTGGAACCTGAGATTCTCCAGAACAATGGCCGGCTCCGTCATGCTGGGTTCAGGGCCGGAATTCCGGCTGCCGCGGCCGGAGAACAGCACCCGATTGCCCGCCGGGGCCGATCATCTGCAGCTGCACCCGGTCAAGCGAGGGGTAACGGGCAAAGCCCGTGAAGCGGATGATGTCGATCGCTTGCGGCGCACGGCATCGATATTGCCGAAACACGTGAAATTCGGCATGGGCGGCTTGGTGATCGTTCTGGGCGTGTGCATGAGCATCATGCGCATGATGATCGTGGCTGTGATGCTCGTGCGCATGATCGTCATGTTCATGTCTCTGCGCATGATGTTCCGCTGCGGCATGGGCGTCCTTGTCATGACCTGCGTCATCTTCCGACTGATGACCATACCCGTTCGAGGCCAAGGGTGTGCGGACCTCGGCCGTCTCGAGACGGCATCCTGCCCGTTCGGGCAGGGCCAGCAGTGCTTCGCTGCCGGAAAGCTGCTTGATGGCCTCTGTGACCGCCGCACGCTGCTGGTCGTTGGTGGGCCGGTGCTCAAAGCCCACGATATCGTGGGCCGGCACCATCAGTTCCATGAACAGCACCTGCCCGTCCAGGGCGACATTCAGCCGGGCCGCGCCATGTTCATGGGCGGCTGCATTGTCGGCGTGCGGCTGGTGGGCGAGCGCGGCCAGTGGCTGGATGCCTGTGATGGCGCCAAGCATCAAGGCCAGTGAAAACGCAGTCTTGCTTTTCATGATCTTCGCGGTTGCTGTGAGGTGACGCCGATTGTGCCCGGCGCCAGTGGGCCGAACAATGGCTTGTCGCAGTGTACGTGGCTCTCGCCGTGGTCTGGCAAGCATTTTTCGGGTCTGCTCCTCAGCCATTCGGCTGCCCGTTGCGCGGGTCGCTGGACCAGGCCGATTCCACGGACAGCGCGAGAATGAATTGCCCGGATGGATCTTGCGCGCGGCAGGCCGCGTGGATGTCCTGTACCCGGCCGAGGTATACGCGCTGTCGCGTGCGGGCCTCGATGCGCAATAGGGCGCCGGTCATCGGTCGCAACGGGGTTTCCACCAGCAGCCGGTTTTCTTCGCGACCAAGCAGAATGCCCCGGGCAAGTTCCACATGGTCCGTGTCGAGCAGATGCACGGGCAGGATTTCCGGATGCGCTTCACGGCGGTCGATCGCCAGGTCCGCCCCCTCAAGCAGCTTTTGCATCGTCGCGCGGGTGGTGGGTGTGATTTCGTACATCCACTCACTGATGAATTCTCGTTCCCGCTCCATAATGTCCCTGCCCCCGAAGTCTTGATCGATGGCTCAAAGTGAAACTCTGCACAAAATCCTTCCATGGATTTGTGGGCTGGCGCCAGCTAAACGCTTCAGCCGGCGGAGCCCGCGTTCAGAAACGCCCGGGCCGATACATGCTCGGCCCGGGCTGCGCAATTCAATGGTGCAAGCTGTGGAATCGCCGGGCAGGGGGCGTGCGCTGACTGCCCCCCCTGCCGTGAGGCATGAAGCGATAAAATCACTTCGTCCTGCGCACCCAAGTATGCACCAGCACCCCTGACTTCGGCTATTCTTGGGCCCTTGAATCAACCCCGCGCAGCACGGACCCGGTCCGGGTCAT
The DNA here is from genome assembly GCA_049974825.1 of Halothiobacillaceae bacterium. Classification (GTDB taxonomy): domain Bacteria; phylum Pseudomonadota; class Gammaproteobacteria; order Halothiobacillales; family Halothiobacillaceae; genus JBKHDT01. The sequence continues at coordinate 3,872 of JBNGDJ010000008.1, forward strand.
CATCCGTGATGCCCGCCGCCCGCCACAGGCGCTGCACCCATCTTCCCTTCCATAAAGGACAGGCCAGTTCATGACAGCCGAACCGATCACCCTGTTGTTCGATGCCGAGCGCGAGGCGGATTTCCGGGAGCGCGTACAACCGCTGCTGGCGGACCGGGACTGCCGCGCACGGCCCTATCTGGTCGGGGATGGGCTGGAGGCAGTCGAGGCGGGTGCCACCGTCATTTGCTGGGTCGGTGATGATGCTCTGGCCGATATCCTTCGTTGGGCGCGGGAGCGGCAATGGCGCCTCGGGCTGCTTCCGCACCCGGAGCTCGTTCAGGCCCGGGTGGGCATGCAGGTGCCCGCCCGGCTCGAAGATGCGGTTGCGGACATCTTCGAGTCCGGCGAGGGGGTCGTGGTGGACATGCTCTACTGCAACGCTCGGCCCGTGTTCAGTTCGGTGGTGATCGGCGATCCTTTCACGCTCACGCCCGGCAAGCAGGCCGTGGAGCGTATCGGTCTGAGAATCCGGCGGTTTTTCCGGCTGGTCAGAAGCCTCAGTACGACCACGCTCAAGCCCTTCCGGCTGGTCACGGAAAAAGACAAGGTGCTGGATACCGCCGCGCTGGGCATTGTGGCCGTAGATCGGGGAGATGCCAGCCCGCTGACCCGCCGGGTGGTCGACAAGGCCCGTGCTGATGACCGGCTGCTCAATGCGCTGGTCCTGTCGCCGCGCTCGGTGGGCGAGACCGTTCGCTTCCTTTTGGCCTCGATTTTCCTGCGCACCCTCGGTGGGGGTCGGCTGCCGGAGTTCATGGGGCATATCAAGACAGCGGCGCTCACGGTGACCAGCCCGAAACCGGTGGGCTATGTGATCGACGGGCGCAGCTTTACCGACACCGAGATTCGGCTGTCGATCGAGCCTGCGGCACTCAGGCTGCTCAGCACGCGGCAGCCGGTGGCCGACAAGACAGAGGCCCGGAATGATGCCAAGGAGGTTTTCCGGGTGCAGGGGCTGCCCACCGGCCAGGCGCGCACCGAACTGATTACCGATCCGCTGCCCTGGATTCACCACGCGGACACCGAGGAATTCAAGGACCTGTTCCTGGCTTTGCGCGACAACGCGAGAACCTCCGAGGCCTACCTGACCCTCATGGTGCTCTCGACGTTGCTGGCGGTGATCGGCCTGTTCGCCAACTCCGCGCCGGTCATTATCGGGGCCATGATTCTCGCGCCGCTGATGTCCCCGATCATTTCACTGTCGATGGGGGTCTTGCGACAGCACAGCCAGCTGACCCTGGAGGGCAGCCGCGCCCTGGCCTGGGGCATTGGTCTGTCTCTGCTCTGCGGCACCATCCTGACCTGGGTGACCCCGCTGCAGACCATCAATGCCCAGATCGAGGCCAGGCTCAGCCCGACCCTGCTGGATCTGGGCGTGGCGATCATCTCCGGGGTGGCCGGCGCCTACGCGCATGCGCGCTCGGAGGTGGCGAAGAGCCTGGCGGGCGTTGCCATTGCCGTCGCCCTGGTGCCACCGCTGGCGGTGGCCGGCATCGGTATCGGCTGGTGGGACTGGGGCGTGTTCTGGGGTGCCTGGCTGCTGTTTCTTACCAACCTGGTCGGGATCGTTCTGGCCGCGGCAGCCACCTTCATGTTCCTGGGATTCAGTCCGTTTTCCCGGGCCAAGCGGGGCCTGGTGATCTCGCTGGTGGTCGTGGCACTGATCAGTGTGCCGCTGGCGCTGTCGTTTACCCGAATGGTGGACGAGCACCAGGTGATGCGGACCCTGGAAGGCTGGCAGAGCGAGAACATCCGCATGCGGGACGTGAAAGTCCGCCCCGGCGACCCGTTGTACATCTCGACCAAGCTGGTGTCGGACATGCCCGTCAGCACGGCCCAGGTCGATGCCTTCAAGCAGGATTTGCAGATCATGCTTGAGCGCGACATCGTGCTTGAGGCGTCGATTGCCGTAATCCGTTGAGTTGCCGCAAGGTGTTGTCGCAGGCGCCGCGGACAAACCTGCAATCTTCTTGAATGCAATCCCTTGCTCGCGTATGATTCGGCGCCCTTGAGCCTGTCTGCCGGGTCGCCAAGTTGGTTGGCGTCCGGCGCAGAGCCATCTCCTGTCTGACCGGTGCATGTCGGCAGACTGTTATTTCAGGACATCCGAAGGAGTCATTACATGCGTCATTTCGAAGTCGTGTTCATGGTCCACCCGGACCAGAGCGATCAGGTACCCGCGATGATCGAGCGCTACCGCGCCATCATCGAGACCTCCGGCGGAACGGTTCACCGTCTCGAGGACTGGGGCCGTCGCCAGCTGGCCTACCCGATCCAGAAGATTCTCAAGGCCCACTACGTGCTCATGAACGTCGAGGCTGGCCAGGAAGCCATGGCCGAGCTGGAAGAGGCGTTCCGTTTCAACGACGCGGTTCTGCGCAACATGGTTGTGCGCATGGACAAGGCCGAGACCGAGCCCTCGCCGATGGCGCGTGAGCGTGAGCGCGAGGCCGGCGAGCAGCGCAAGAGCCGCCCGCGTGACGGGGACCGTGGCGAAAGCGCGTCCAAATCTGAGAACGACTGAGCATCCGCAGGAGAATACACATGGCCCGCTTTTTCCGTCGCAAGCGTTTTTGCAAGTTCACCGCCGAGGGCGTGGAGCAGATCGATTACAAGGACCTGGACACCCTCAAGCAGTACATCACCGAGACCGGCAAGATCGTGCCCAGCCGCGTGACCGGGACCAAGGCGCGTTACCAGCGCCAGCTTTCCACGGCCATCAAGCGCGCGCGCTACCTGGCCCTGCTGCCGTATACCGATCGTCACTGATCGGCTGCCTCCGTTCCAGACAGATTCAAGAGTAAACGAAATGCAAGTCATTCTTTTGAGCAAGGTCGATAACCTGGGCAGCCTTGGCGACGTGGTCAAGGTGCGTCCGGGTTACGCACGCAACTTCCTCATTCCCTACGGCAAGGCCAAGCCGGCGACCAAGGAAAACCTCGAGCAGTTCGAGGCCCGCCGCGCCGAGCTTGAGCGCATCGCCGAAGAGCAGCTGGCAGAAGCCCGCGCTCGTGCCGAGAAGCTTGAAGGGCAGACCATCACCATTGCCAGCAAGGCCGGCAACGAGGGCAAGCTGTTCGGCTCCGTCGGCACCGCCGAGATTGCCGAGGCAGCCTCCGAGCAGACCGGCGTGGCAGTCGAAAAGCGCGAAGTCCGCCTGCTTGAAGGGGCCTTCCGCACGGTGGGCGAGTTCGAGATCAGCCTGCACCTGCACTCGGATGTCGATGTCACCATGAACGTGGTGGTCACTGCCGAGGATTGATCCGCCGGCAAGTCACCATCGGGTGACTGGCATCATCAGGCACTGGGGCATCGCGAGGCGTTACTCGCGATGCCCTTTTTCATTGTGGGTTCCGCAGGCTGGCTGGTCATCCATCGCCGACCGCCGCCAGCAGATGCCTGACTCGACTCCGAGACCTGGACTGCGGACGCGTCGGGCCGTCCCGATTGCTACAATGGCCGGCCGGATGTCCGGGCCGCCTTAGTTCGTCATTGCTGGATTGCCTTCATGTCCTCCGACTTTCCCGAATATTCCGATCAGGAGCATGCTGCCGTTCCCGACCCCGGTCCGCTGCCGGACGACGAGCCGCCTCCGTGGCTGCAGGCCGAGCCTGACCACCCCGGACAGGGGAGTGCGCTGTCGCAGTTGCGCGTGCCGCCCCATTCGGACGAGGCCGAGCAGGCCGTCCTCGGCGGGCTGATGCTGGACAACCAGGCCTGGGAGCGGGTCGAAGGGCTGCTGGTCGAGACAGACTTCTACCGCTACAGCCACCAGCTTCTGTTTCGCGGCATCAACGAGCTGACTGACCGGAACCAGCCCTACGACGTGATTACCCTGGCCGAGTGGCTGGAGCAGCATGACTGGCTGGAAACCATCGGGGGGACCAGTTATCTGGGCTCATTGCTCGAGGCCGTGCCAACGGCGGTGAATATCGGGGCCTACGCCCACATCGTGCGCGAGAATGCCATCCTGCGTCAGCTGATCGAGGTGGGTACCGAGATCGCGCAAAGCGCATTTCGGCCGGAGGGGCGCAATTCCGATGTGCTGCTGGAAATGGCCGAACAGCAGGTCTTCGCCATCGCCGATGCCGGCCAGAAGCAGCGCAAGGGCTTCCAGGCGATCCGTGACCTCATGGGTGAGGCGGTGGACCGCATTACCGAGCTCTACGAGCGCGACGAGCCCATTACCGGCTTGCCCAGCGGCTTCGCCGATTTCGATGAGAAGACCTCCGGCTTGCAGAAAGGGGATTTGCTGATCGTGGCCGGGCGCCCTTCGATGGGCAAGACGACCTTCGCCATGAACCTGGCGGAAAACGTCGCACTGGCCACGAGCAAGGCCGTGGCGGTGTTCTCCATGGAAATGCCGGGCGAACAGCTGGCTTTGCGGATGATGAGTTCGCTAGGCAGGATCGACCAGCAGCGGGTCCGGACCGGCCGCCTGGAAGATCAGGACTGGTCCCGGCTGACCTCCGCCGTGTCCATGCTGTCCAACGCCCGGATCTTTATCGACGACACGCCGGCGCTCTCGCCCACCGAAGTACGTTCCCGGGCGCGCCGGCTGGCGCGGGATCATGACCTGGGCCTGATCGTGCTGGACTATCTGCAGCTGATGCAGGTGCCCGGGTTCAAGGAAAACCGCACGGCGGAGATCTCGGAGATTTCCCGGTCGCTCAAGGCGCTGGCCAAGGAACTGGACGTGCCGGTGATAGCCCTTTCGCAGCTCAACCGCTCCCTGGAGCAGCGACCCAACAAGCGACCGGTGATGTCTGATCTGCGTGAGTCGGGCGCGATCGAGCAGGACGCGGATGTCATTGTGTTCATCTACCGGGACGAGGTGTACAACCCCGACTCGCCGCAGAAGGGCATGGCCGAAATCATTATTGCCAAGCAACGCAACGGGCCGATCGGCACGGTCAACCTGACCTTCCTTGGACGGCATACCCGCTTTGAGGACTATGCCCCCGAGTCCTACGCGGCGGGCGAGTTCGACTCATGAGCACAACAAGCTTTCGTCGCCCGGTGGCCTGGATCGACCTGGAGGCCATACGTCACAACGCGCGGATTGCCCGACGCCAGGCCGGCAGCCGGCAGATCTTCGCGGCGGTCAAGGCGGACGGCTACGGGCACGGCATGTTCCCGGTCGCCGAGGCCCTGCGCGGCCTGGTCGACGGATACATGGTGGCCACGGTGGGGGAGGGGCTGGCCTTGCGCAAGTCCGGGGTGACCGCCCGCGTCATGGTGCTTCAGGGCTTCATGGACCGGCAGGAGGCCCGGCAGGCCGCGCGCGGTCTGCTTGAACCGGTCATCCACGATCCCGAGCAGGTGGACGTGCTGCGTTCCGGGAATACCGGGCTGCCGACCCGGGCCTGGTTCAAGCTCGACACCGGAATGCACCGGCTGGGAATGTCACCCGAGATCCTCGCCGCGAGCATGACCCGACTGGCCGACTGTCGCTGGCTGCGCGCTGGGCCCGGGCTGATGACTCACCTGGCCTGCGCCGATGAGCCTGGCAACGCTTTGACCGCGCATCAGTTGAAAGTTTTTCATGAATTCTGTTCGCAAGACCAGTTTGGTTTTTCCGAAACCAGCATCGCAAATTCTGCCGCGCTGCTGGGCGAAGCCTGCGTCGGGGGCGAGGTTGTACGACCGGGGATCATGCTGTACGGTGCCAACCCCTTTGTGTGCGGAAGCGCGGCCGATCATGGCCTCAAGCCCGCAATGCGCCTGACTTCGCAGCTGATTGCGATCAAGACCGTTCCTCGCGGAGGAAGCATTGGATACGGGGCCACTTTCCGCTGCACGGAGGACATGCGCATCGGGGTGGCGGCCATCGGTTACGGCGACGGCTATCCCCGCCACGCGCCCACCGGAACCCCCGTTTCGGTCAACGGCCAGCGGGCCGCGCTGGTTGGACGGGTGTCCATGGATCTGGTTACCCTGAATCTTTCGGGCGTGGATGCCCGGGTGGGTGACGAGGTCGAGTTCTGGGGGCCTGCCATTTCCGCCGACGAAGTCGCGGGACATTGCGGAACCATCGCCTACGAGTTGTTCTGCGGCCTCTCCGGAAGGGTGGCCCGGCAGTATCGTGGCCTGTCCGCAGATACTGAACCGCCGGGTGCCGCCGGGCAGGGGCCAGGGGACTAAACGTCAAGGCAAACTCTGTCCCAAGCCATCCCGGGCTTTGTGCAGAAACGCCCGGGCCGGCACGACGCAGCCCCGGCGAGACGTGAAAGACTGACGAATCAACGCAAGATTGGGAGAGATTCAATGATGATCAAGGGCAAGAAGTCGATCGGTATTCTTGGTTGCGCGGCGCTGATGGCCGCCGGCAGCGGTCAGGTTGTGGCCGAGGACGGTGCGAAGGAAGGCGGCGTTCAGGCTGACTTTTACGGCTCGCTGCGCCTGCAGGGCGAGTACGTCGATCCGGGCAACCAGAACGTTCTGGGCGACTACTTCGGCCTGCGCGATGCCTACTCGCGCATCGGTGGCCGCCTGTCCTACTCCTGGTCCGCCGTGACCGGTTACGCGCACCTGGAAATTCCGCTTGATCTGGCCAACCTGAAAATCCAGGGCCCTTACGAGCAGAACGACACGGGTTCCCATGCCGCGGACCAGCTGACTGACAGCGTCCGCATTGCCAAGATCGGGGTCCAGGGCGACTTCGGCAACCTGGCCTTTGGTCAGGACTGGGTGCCCTACTACAACGCGATCGCCTACCCGGTGGACATGTTCAGCAGCTATTATAGCGGCTTTGCCACCTACTCGATCTTCCGCCGCAACAAGATGCTTGCCTACTATAGCCCCAGCCTGGCCGGATTCTCCTTCGCAGGTGGTTACATGCGTGAAGGCGGCAACCAGGAAGCGGACGGAAACTACGATGACCGCTACCAGCTGACCGCTTCGTTCTCCTTCGGCAGTACGACGATTTCCGCCGGTCTGGACAACCAGGGTGGAGAAGGCAGCAACAAGCTCTACGGCCTTTCCTTCATGCATACCATTGAAGAGGCGGGCCCGGGCTCGTTGTACCTCGGTGGCAAGATCGAGCGCTTCAACAGCAACTACGACAGCGGTTACGGCGCCGATGGCGACACGGCGGCAAACCTCTACGCCGGCTACAGCATGGGCAAGAACACCTTCAAGGCGATGATCGCCAAGGTGGACAACTACGGTGACCGGATCATCCACCTCGGTTACGACTACCAGTGGAATGACAACCTCAAGCTGTTTGCCGAGTACTACAACGAGGAAGAAACCGCGGCCATCACCACCCGTCGTGGCGGCGCGGCCGACACCCGCTGGAATGCCGATGGCGGGCAGGTATTCCTCGTCGGTGCCCGTTACGACTTCTGACTGGCGCCTGATCACCGCGCGGGGCAGGCTCCGGGAATCAGCGGACCCTGCCTGAACACTGAAAAGCCCTGCCGGGTCCCGGCGGGGCTTTTTTGCAATGGCATGCGCCCCAAGCGTTCAAAGTGTTGTGCGGCGGGGACTGTGCGCCCCACTGCGGCGCAGTCATGTCCATTGGGCGGGGTTGTAAAAGGCCATTCCTGGCTTGGTGACCTTGCGCCTCCTAGACTTGCCAGTTTGAGAAGCTCGCGTGTATGCCCGGTTCATGCGCTGCAATTCAATGGCCTGCGCCATTGATGAGTCGAAACTCCGTTACCCGAAGGATGGTTGTTCTTCGAAGGCCGAACGCGAGAGGGCTTTCGACAAGGATGTCGAAAGGGCCGGACGGGGAGGCCGCCATGGATGGCGACAAAGGGGGTAGACCAGGGATGAATTGGGGCATCCATGCCCCGATCGGAAATCTCCACAATCGTGTCGAGATTCCTCTTCAGACACCCCGGGGCGCCGTGATCAAACAAAAAGGGCGATCCACAATGGATCGCCCTTTTTCGTATTGCGCCGGGTGGCGCGAATCAGGCCGCGTCGGCCAGCGTGTGCAGCAGTGAGTCGATTTCGGCCGCCTTGGGCTTGACCAGCCAGAAGTGCGGCAGGAACAGCTCCAGGTTTTCCAGGATCTCGGCTGCCCGCGGGCTGCCGGTCTCATCCAGGTGCATTTGCAGCACCGACCGCAGGTGCTGGCGATGCGCTTCCATGTGCGCGGGCAGCAGCCGGTGCGTGTCGATCAGCTCGTGGTTATAGCGATCGGCAAAATCGTTGGCCTCGTCCAGCACGTAGGCGAAACCGCCGGTCATGCCCGCACCGAAGTTGATCCCGGTGGGACCAAGCACGGTGACCATGCCACCGGTCATGTACTCGCAGCCGTGATCGCCGCAGCCCTCGACCACCGCGAAGGCGCCGGAGTTGCGCACCGCAAAGCGCTCGCCCGCGGTTCCGGCGGCAAACAGGCGGCCACCCGTGGCCCCGTAAAGGCAGGTATTGCCCATGATCGGGGTCTGATGGGTGGCGAAGTCGCTGCCCTTGGGCGGATGCAGGACCAGCTTGCCGCCGGCCATGCCCTTGCCGACGTAGTCGTTGGCGTCGCCTTCGAGGATCATCTCCAGGCCGCCGGCGTTCCAGACGCCGAAACTCTGGCCGGCCACGCCCTTCAGGCGCAGGGTAATCGGCGCGTCCACCATGCCGAGGTTGCCGTGGCGCTTCGCGATCTCGCCGGAGATCCGGGCGCCGATCGAGCGGGCAGTATTGCGGACTTCGAACTCGAACGTGCCGCCGCGCTTGGCCTCGATGGCCGGCAGGACCTCGCGCACCATCTGCTCGGCCAGGGTACCGGGATCATGCGGCGGGTTCTTCGGTACCGCGCAGCACAGCGGCAGGTCGGAGGCGAGGCCGCCATCCGACACGATTGGGGTGAGATCGAGGTTACGCTGCTTGTCCGTGCGACCTTCGGCAACCTTCAGCAGGTCGGTGCGCCCGATCAGCTCGTCGAGGCTGCGCACGCCCAGCGCCGCCATCAGCTCCCGTGCTTCTTCGGCGATAAACCGGAAGTAGTGGACCACCTTGTCGACATTGCCCTTGAAGTGCTCCAGACGCAGGACCTTGTTCTGGGTGGCGACCCCGGTGGCGCAGTTGTTCAGGTGGCAGATACGCAGGAACTTGCAGCCCATGGCAATCATCGGGCCGGTGCCAAAGCCGAAACTCTCCGCGCCCAGGATGGCTGCCTTGATGACGTCGAGACCGGTCTTGAGGCCGCCGTCGGTCTGCAGCCGCACCTTGCTGCGCAGGTCGTTGGCCCGAAGGGTCTGGTGGGCTTCGGACAGACCCAGCTCCCAGGGCGAGCCGGCGTACTTGACCGAGGTCAGCGGCGAAGCGCCGGTTCCGCCATCGTAGCCGGAGATGGTAATCAGGTCGGCGTAGGCCTTCGCGACCCCGGCGGCCACTGTCCCCACGCCCGGCTCCGATACCAGCTTGACGGAGACCAGCGCCTGGGGATTGACCTGCTTGAGATCGTAGATCAGCTGGGCCAGGTCCTCGATCGAGTAAATGTCGTGGTGCGGCGGGGGTGAGATGAGGCCCACACCGGGCTTGGCATAGCGCAGCCGGCCGATGGTCTCGTCCACCTTGTGCCCCGGAAGCTGCCCGCCTTCGCCGGGCTTGGCGCCCTGGGCGATCTTGATCTGCAGCACCTCGGCGTTGACCAGGTAGTGCGGCGTCACCCCGAAGCGGCCGGAGGCGATCTGCTTGATCTTGCTCATTTTCGCCGTGCCGTAGCGCGCCGGGTCTTCGCCCCCTTCCCCGGAGTTGGAGCGGGCGCCAAGCCGGTTCATGGCCTCGGCCAGTGTCTCGTGGGCCTCCGGCGACAGCGCACCGAGGGACATCCCGGCCGAATCGAAGCGACGCACGATCGCCTCGACGGGTTCGACCTCGTCCAGCGGAATCGAAGTCGTGTCCTCGCGCAGTTGCAGCAGGTCGCGCAGGGCCGCGGCAGGCCGGTTGTTCACGTGGGCCGCGTAGGTCTTCCATGCCTCGAAGTCACCCGTATTGCAGGCCTGCTGCAGCGTCTGGACCACGTCCGGGTTGTAGGCATGGTATTCGCCGCCGTCGATGTACTTGAGCAGCCCGCCCTGGCGCGGAAGCTTGCGCGGCAGCCAGGCCTCGCGGGCCAGGACCTGCTGGTCCGCCTTGAGATCCTCGAACCGGGCGCCCTGAACGCGGCTGGTGGTGTCCTTGAAGCAGTAGTCCACCACCTCGTCGGCCAGGCCGATGATTTCAAACAACTGGGCGCCCCGGTAGCTGGCAATGGTGGAGATGCCCATCTTGGAGAGCACCTTGTTCAGACCCTTGCCAATGCCCTTGACGTAGTTGGCGGCCAGCTTTTCGGCGGTCAGGCCCTGGATTTCGCCGGTGCGGACCATGTCCGCGATCGCCTCGAAGGCCAGGTAGGGATAAACCGCGGTCGCCCCGTAGCCGATCAGCGTGGCGAAGTGATGTGGGTCGCGCGCGGTGGCCGTCTCGACCACCAGGTTCACGTCGCAGCGCAGGCCCTCGCGGATCAGCCGGTGATGAACCGCGCCGGTGGCAAGCAGGGCGTGGACCGGCAGGCGGCCCTTTTCGATTCGGCGATCGGAGAGGATTACCACGACCTTGCCATTCCGGGCGGCAGCCACCACGTCATCGCCGATTCGTTCCAGCGCGTCGTGCAGGGACTGCTCCTCCGGGTAGTTCAGGTCAATCACCGCATGGGACCAGTCCGGATCGGTCTGTTCGCAGAGCGCGCGGAATCGGCCCTCGGTGAGCACCGGGGTGTCCAGCAGCAGCCGGTGGGCGTGCTCCGGGGTTTCCTCGAAGATATTGCGCTCGGCCCCGATGCAGGTTTCCAGCGACATGACGATCGCCTCGCGCAGCGGGTCGATCGGCGGGTTGGTGACCTGCGCGAACTGCTGGCGGAAGTAATCGTACAGTGACCGCTGCGTCTGGGAGAGCACGGCCATCGGCGTGTCGTCGCCCATGGAGCCGATGGCTTCCTGGCCATCTTCGGCCAGTACGCGCAATACCTGGTCGCGTTCCTCAAAGCTCAGCAGGAACATTTTCTCGTAGCGGGCCAGCGTCGCCTTGTCCATCGGCTCGACTGCGAGCACGTCCTGCTCCAGTACGCTGGCCAGGCGGACCGAGCTGCTGCGCATCCACTCGCGATAGGGCTTGCGTCCCTTCAGCAGATTGTCCACGTCCTCGGGCATCAGCAGCTTGCCGACCGAGGTGTCCACGGCCACGATCTGGCCGGGACGGACCCGGCCCTTGCGCACCACGTCCTCGGGGGCGTAGTCCCAGACACCGATCTCGGAAGCCAGGGTGATGTGACCGTCCCGGGTCATGACCCAGCGGGCGGGGCGCAGGCCGTTGCGGTCCATGGCGCAGGCCACGAAACGTCCGTCGGTCATCACGATGCCGGCCGGGCCGTCCCAGGGCTCCATGTGCATGGAGTGGTATTCGTAGAAGGCGCGCAGGTCCGCGTCCATGTGCTCGACGTTCTGCCAGGCCGGCGGGACGATCAGGCGCATGGCGCGGAGCATGTCGATTCCGCCCGCGACCAGCGCCTCCAGCATGTTGTCCATGCTCGAAGAGTCTGAGCCGGTGGTGTTGACCAGCGGACGGACGGCTTCCATGTCCGGGATCAGGGGTGTCTCGAACTTGTAGGACCGGGCCATGGCCCAGTTGCGGTTGCCGCGAATGGTGTTGATCTCGCCGTTGTGCGCAAGATACCGGAACGGCTGAGCCAGCCGCCACTCGGGGAAGGTGTTGGTCGAAAACCGCTGGTGAAAGACGCATTGCGACGATTCCAGCGCGTCGTCGTTCAGGTCGAGGTAGAACCGCGGCAGGTCTTCGGGCATCAGCAGGCCCTTGTAGGAGATGACCTGCGTGGCCAGCGAGGGGATGTAGAAATCCCGGTCGTCCGCCAGCGACTTCTCGGCCTCGCGGCGGGCGATGTAGAGGCGGGTGTCAAACTCGCGCTCGCTCATGGAGTTCGGCGCGCAGACGAACAGGTGCTCGATCTGCGGGCGCTTGGCCGCAGACTGCTCGCCCAGGACATCCAGGTTGACCGGCACCTTGCGCCAGCCCGCCACGGCCAGGTCGCGCTTTTCGAGCATGGCGGCCAGCGTCTGCCGCGCCTTGTCTGCCTTGTCCTCGTCGAGGCTCAGGAAGGCCACGCCGACCGCGTAGCGTTCGCCCAGCTCGATGCCGAGCTTTTTCGCCCGGGCGCGGAAGAACGCGTCGGGCTTTTTCAAAAGCAGGCCGCAGCCGTCACCGGACTTGCCGTCCGCCGAGATGCCGCCCCGGTGCGTCATGCGCGCCAGGGCCTCGATCGCGGTGGAGACCAGGCCATGGCTGGGCTTGTCTTCCATGTGGGCGATCAGGCCGAAACCGCAGTTTTCCTTCTCGAATTCGGGAGAGTAAAGACCTGAAACCGGGGCGTTGGTAATCACGGACGGTGACCTCGAAGCTGTCGTACTACGGCAGGGCGAAAGCCCTGTGCGAAACCAAAAAGGGCACAGAGTTTACCGTTTGCGCAGGATGCGATCAATCGACCCCCATCGGTCACTCCTGGCCTCAAATGGTTTGGTCGCAGAAGGATGCGGGTGGTTCGCCGGGCCAACCGCGCCGCCTCCGGGGGAATCGAGCCGCAGGCACCCCGAGAAGATATGCCGGACCACTCGGGGCTGGCAGGCGGTGATCGGTGGCCTGTAACAGTCTGATTGTGATCACTGCGGGAGAAGCTGCCGAATGGCATTGACGGAACGGGCCCAGGGCTTGGATTCGCGCAGTTCAGCCGGCAGGTCCTCCACTCCGCTGCGCGCGCGCGCCAGCGAGGGGAAATCCCCCCAGGTAATGGTGTACAGCGTCTTGTCTCCGCGCTGCTGGCGGAAGACCCGAATCTCGCTGCGCTTGAGATCGTGCCGCTTCAGGAACCGTTCGATCCCGGCCTCGTCGCCCACCGCAGCCAACTGGACCACGGCCCGGGTGCGCGGAGTTTCCCGAAACCACTGCTCATCGCCCGTCACCGTCCGTTCGGTGGCCGGGGCGTCTGGCGTTTGCGCCACTTCGGGCGTCTCTGCGGGCTCGGGCGCGGGTTCAGGCGTCGGGTCGGCCGCGGGACGCTCCTGCGGTTCCGCTTCGATGGATTCGGCCGGCTCGGGGGCGGGGGGCGCAGGCTCGGCCGGCTCAGTGGGCTCGGTTGCCGGAGGTTCGGTCGCTTCGGGTTGCGGCGAGGCCGGCTCCTCCTCGATTACCGTTACCTCGGGAGCCGGTTCAGGCGAGGTTGCCGGCTCCTGCGCTTCTGGCTCGGGAGGTGGCGCTTGTTCCGGGGCTTGCTCGGGCACCGGAGGGGATGCCTCGGCCGCCTCCTCCCGCGAGGGCGTGAAGTCGTTGCTGCGCCAGGGATAATCGTCGGTCTGTTCGACCTGAGGGCGGTTGGCGATCGCTTCGGCCGGCGATTGCGTAACGATCCGGGTGCTCGTCTCGCGCTCGTCAGGGCTCAGCAGGAAAAAGCCCAGGCCCACGAGCACAATGACAAAGGCCGCCGCGCCACCGTACCAGACAACCAGGCTGCGGCGGTGGTCATTGCGTGGCCGGCTGGCGAGGTTGTCGTCCCGCTCGGCCACCAGGTCCCCGGCGCTCCCCGTCTCGGGTCCGCCCAGGTCCACGACATGGGTCATGATCTGCGCATCGCGCAACTGCGGGTGGGCCTCGATTCGCTGCACCGTGGGCCCGTCGGCGGCCAGGGCAAGCCGCAGGCGCCTCGGTGCCTGGCGTTCGATCATCCGCCAGTCTTCCAGCCAGCCGTCCAGTTCCGTCGCGGCCCACTGCTGCGCTTCCTCGATGACCAGCAGGACGCGCTGCTGGCCGGTCAGTGCGGTGGTAATCGCCTGGCCAAGCTGGTCGGCGGTGTCGATGCCGGGGGAAAGCTGCAGGGCGTCGGCCAGCGTCTTGCGAATGCGGGCCGGGTCGAGCGTGCCCGAGGCCCGGAGGCGAATGACCCGGATAGTCTCCGGCAGGGCCCGTTCTACCCGGCGCAGGAAATCGTCGCGTTCACCTGATTCGCCGCCACGCAGCAGGGTCAGGCGATCTCCGTACTTGACCAGCTGAACGATCAGCTCGGCCTGCTTCTGGCGTTGTTCCTCGTCAATCATCTGGCAGATTCCGTGGTTTGCGCTCTGGACGGTTTGGCGGATCACCCGATCGGCAATGCCCGCATTTTTGCCGAAATTGCTTTGATCAGGCTTTGCCGGGCGCTTCGATGACCGGCGTGTTCTCGAGCGTCTCGCGAATCAGTGATTCGGGCACCTGGTCGGTCAGGACAGCCGAGCCGAGTTCGCGCAGCAGGACCAGCCTCAGCGCGCCGTCGAGGACCTTCTTGTCCGCGCTCATCAGCTGGCGCAGGTTGTCCGGCGACAGGGACTCCGGCCGACCCGTGGGCAGCCGCGCCCGCTCGATCAGGGAGATTGTCCTTGCCTGCTCCGCTTCCCCGATCCAGCCCAGCCGCTGGGAGAGGTCGGCGGCCATGCAGATGCCGGCCCCGACGGCTTCGCCGTGAAGCCATTCTCCGTAGCCCAGCCCGGCCTCGATGGCATGACCAAAGGTGTGGCCGAGGTTGAGCAGGGCCCGCAGACCCGATTCGCGTTCATCCTGCCGGACAATCTCGGCCTTGATGGCGCAGGAACGGCGGATCGCCTCGGTCAGGGCTTCGGCATCGCGCGCGAGCAGCCGGTCGAGATGCTGGTCGATCCAGTCGAGGAACTCGCGATCCCAGAGCAGTCCGTATTTGATGACTTCGGCCAGGCCCGCGCTCAGTTCCCGATCGGGCAGGGTGTCGAGTGTCTCCGTGTCTGCGATCACGCAGCGCGGCTGGTAAAAGGCGCCGATCATGTTTTTGGCGCCGGGATGGTTGACGCCGGTCTTGCCGCCGACCGAAGAGTCCACCTGCGCGAGCAGGGTGGTGGGCACCTGGACAAAATGCACGCCGCGCTGGTAACAGGCGGCCGCGAAGCCCGTGATGTCGCCGATCACCCCGCCGCCCAGGGCAATCAGCGTGGTATTGCGATCGAAGCGGCCCGAGACAAGCTCGTCGAAAATCTGGCCAAGCACGGCCATGTTCTTGTACTGCTCGCCATCGGGTAGGGTGACGGTACTGTGCCGAAGCCCTTCGAGCGCCCCGTCGAGCCTGTCGCGATACAGGGGGCCGACCGTGGTGTTGGTCACGACGACGGCGGAATTGCCCGGGATGTAGCGGGCAAGCAGTTGCGGGTCGGACAGCAGGCCGGCCCCGATCAGAATCGGGTAGCTGCGATCGCCCAGTTCGACATTCAGTGTTTTCATGTGCTCGTGTCGGGTAATGATCTGCGAACAGCGGCAGGCACGGCGGCTGCCGCCCGTCCGATCCGCCCGATGTTACCGCAGATCGCGCAGGATTTGATTGACGATCTTCCGCGGGCCCTGGCCGTCGGTCAGCACCACGATATCCGCGATTTCCCGGTACAGCGGCTCGCGCAGTTTCATCAGCTCGGTCAGGCGAGCCGCCCGATCCTCGGTCTGGAGCAGGGGGCGGTTCGTGTCATGGGCCGTGCGCGCGAGCTGCTGGGCAACCGGCGCATGAAGATAGACCACCGTCCCGCGCGCCTTGAGTGCCTCGCGGTTCTCCGGGCGCATGATCGCGCCCCCGCCCGTGGCCAGCACAATGCCGGTTTTTTGGGTCAGCTCGTCGATCATCGCCGATTCACGATCGCGAAAGCCGGCCTCGCCCTCGATTTCGAAAATCAGCGGAATCGCCGCGCCCGTGCGCTCCTCGATTTCCCGATCGCTGTCAACAAAGGCCAGCCCCGTGGCGCTTGCCAGGGCCTTGCCAATCGTGCTCTTGCCGGCGCCCATGGGGCCGATCAGAAAAATATTGCGGGTGGAAAGGGGAGTGTTCATCGGTTTCTTTTGTTCTGTATGCAAAACCGCCCGCGTATGCGGGCGGTTTGCAATCGACAAGGCTCAACTGGTTTCAGTCATTAAGTACAACCCGGGAGAGTGACCGTCGTGGAATTGCCCCCCGTTGTGCTGATTTCCAGGCTGACTGTCCCCGATTGCGCCGGGTACCCAGCTGTAACTGTGGTCTGCCCTTCGTCATTGGTAACCGAGGGGTCAACCGTAATCGATGTGGCCTGTTCCATGGTTGCGCTGACCGGGGCACCCGCAACTGGAACCCCTTGTGCGTCATAGAAGGTAGCGGTCACGATCGCGGTCATGCTCCCTGTCACCGGATCTGCGGTGCAATCGGTGCCGGTGCCCGTCGCGCTTTCGATGGATGTGAAAATCTCGACCTCGGTCGCCTTGACTGTAACTTCGATCTGCTCGCTTTCTTCCTGGCCGACGCTAAACAGCAGCGTGACGTCTTCGGCCCCCGGCGGCAGCTGGGCCACGATGCTGAAGGTGGCGCAGCCGTTGGCGCCGGTCACGACAGGCTGGTTGCCCGTGTCAAATTCGCCGGTCGTGTTGACGACCACGTTGCCGCCGAGGCCGCCAACGCTGATGGTGTAGTTCGGCAGAGGCACGTCATTGGCGTCCCGCACGCACATGGTGACCGAGGTGGTGCCATTGCCGGTCACCTCGGTGTGCGAGGACGTCATTTGCAGGGCCCGGATACCCGCGTAGCTGGCCGCGAACACCGTGGTGGCGCCGGACTCGACAGCTTCGGCGGTGACGATCGCGTTCTGGCCGACCCGGGCGACCGGGTAGGTCATCAGTGTGCTGGCCACGCCGAACTGGTCTGTGGTGGCCGTGGCGATGATATTGCCGTACTGCGCCCGGCCAATGGTCCAGGGGATGTTCGCTCCGACATCCTGCCCGGCAGGGAAGAGGCCCTGTACAAGCAGTCGGCTGTTGTCCAGGATCAAGTCGACGCTGCGCCGGCTGGTCATCTCGCGGGCATCACCCTGCTCGTTCGGGTAGAGGATCAGCTGGTCGCCCTGACGGGCGCGGGCGGTCGCACCGCCGCCCAGCGCCACACCGTCGATAAGGGCGACGCCGTCTTCCTGGTCAAAGCGGTCCCCGCCCTCGGTGGGGTTGCCACGGGTGCCGCTGAGTACGAACTGGCCTGCGCTTTCGGAAGGGAAGCCCGCGATCGGTGAGTCGATCAGGCCGAAGCGCACGGTGGCGTTGGGCACCGGATTGCCTTCGCGGTCCTGGACCACCGCGGTCAGAATCCGCGAATAGGTACCGTTGTCCAGCGTTTCACCTTCGGCCAGTTCGATCTGGGACTGGTTGTTGCGGATGGCATCCACGTAGGGTCCGGTCAGAGTCACCGAAGCGGCCCGGCCATCCTGAATCAGGACGGTCAGATCATGGGTGATCGCCTGCTGGATTCCGTTGTCGACATTGTTGTCAGCGCCATCAGCCGTCAGGCGAATCTTCACCGTGCCGGCGGCAGTGCCGGCCAGCATGGGAATTTCCGCACGTCCGGTGCTGCCGATGCTGCGAGTGGTCACGTTGGTGCCTTGTGCGCCGTTGGCGCCCACGAGGCGGGAGCCCAGGCTGTCCCCGACGATTTCAGCACGCAGGTTGTTGGCGCTGTCCGCCGGGGCGACGACCGGCTGCCCGTTGGCATCGCGCAGGTTGGCGACGATGGTGGCGCGGTCGTTGCGGCCCTGGCCGGTGATATAGACCGGGCCGTCTTCGACCGAGGTGGTCAGGGTGCTCGGCAGGCCGGTATCCACGGAGCCGCCAATGCGGATTTCACGCGAGACCGTGGCGGTCTGGCCGGTGGCCGGGTCCTGGAAGGTGGCCTCGATGGTGACCGTGCCGGCCCGGTTCCAGGCCACGTAGCTCATGCGCGCCGTGCCGCCGACGGTGGCCTGGCTGTACCCCCAAAGCGGTTTCATCAGGTCCCGTTCCTGACAGTTGCCGGCGTCGTCGCAGATCTCGACGCTTTCAGTCTCATCCGGCGTGTAGAGCGCGCCGTGAACCTTGTTCGGATCGCCCTTCACCGTGAAGTGGACCGGTGTTTCGGTGGGTGCGCGTCCGCCGCCATCGCGCACGGTCGCGATGATCTCGCCGTGGTACTCAAAGCCCGTCAGCTCATAGTAGCCGGCCCAGTCGTTCAGTGGCTGGGCGGGCAGGGTGCTCGGTGCCTCAAGCGTAATCGTGGGACCGTTTGCTTCCTGGAAGCCGCCGCCGCCCCCGCCGCCACAGGCGGCCAGGAGCAGGGTGGTCAGTGCGATCAGGATCAGGCGGGTGAGGGACATGCGCATGGCTGTCGGCTCCTTGAAGTAATTCTTTTTCAGTTGGCGGCCAGCTCGACCTGGTCGCCCTCGACGATTTTCGGGGTCACGAAGATCAGCAGTTCAAAGCGCGTGTTTTCCTTGTTGATGCGCTTGAACAGATTGCCGAGCGCCGGCAGGTCACCCAGGAAGGGGACCTTGTCCATCTGGTCGATATTGGTGTACTCGTAGATGCCCCCGAGTACCACGGTCTCGCCATTGCGCACCTGGACCTTGGTCTTGACCTCGCGCTCGTTGATCGCCGGATTGCCCTGGACAAGGAAGGTCTGGTCCGGCTCGTCCTTGCGCACTTCGATGTCGAGGATGATGTTGTTGTTGGGCGTGATTTGCGGGGTGACCTTGGTTTCCAGCATCGCGTCCTGGAATTCCACATTCGTTCCGTTCTGTGATGTGGTCACGAACGGCACCCGCTGGCCTCGCTTGATGTAGGCTTCGTGCCCGTTCTGGGTAATCACCTTCGGGTTGGAGATGATTTCCCCGGCCCCCTCGGCTTGCAGGGCGGAAAGTTCCAGGTCAAGCAGCACGTTGGAGCCAAGAATGCTCAGACCAATCTGCCCGGTCGGGTCGGCCACCGGCAGATTGACATTCCAGCGGCCGGGCTGATCGGGCAGGCCGATCGGGAAAGGCTGCCCCGTGTTCTGCATGTTGGCAACCGCCGTGTCGGTCATCTGGCCCGTGCCTTCGCCGGAGCCTGTGGTACTGATGATGCTGTTGCCGCTGTTGAAGCCGGCGGTGACGCCCCAGCGCGTGCCGAGCTCGCGCTGGAAGTTGTCGGTGGCGATCACAATGCGGGTCTCGATCAGTACCTGCTTGATCGGACGGTCCAGTCGGCCAATCAGGTCACGCATCCGGCGGATATTGTCGGCGATGTCGTGGACCACGAGGGTGTTGGTCCGCGCATCGACCGTAATGGACCCGCGCACGCTCAAAAACTGGCCCGATTCCTGGTCGCTTTCGAGCAGGGTGGCAATTTCCGCGGCCTGGGCATAGTTGATCTGCACGATGTCCGTCATCAGCGGGGCCAGTTCTTCGGACCGCTGGCGTGCCTCAAGCTCTGCGGCATCACGCGCTGCCAGCTCCTGAGTCGGTGCCACGAAGATGACATTGCCGTTCTGGCGAGAACTCAGGCCGCGCGTGGTCAGGATCAGGTCAAATGCCTGGTCCCAGGGGACGTTTTCCAGCCGCAGGCTCATTGATCCGCCCACGCTGTCGCTGACCACGATGTTGTTGCCGGTAAAGTCCGCCAGAAGCTGCAGCAGGGGCCGCACTTCAATGTCCTGGAACTTGAGGGTCAGGCGTTCGCCGGTATAGACCTTCGGCTGCAGCGGATCATCCGGTTCCACCTCGGGGATGGTCTGCACCTCGACGGTCAGTTGATTGCCCGTCTGCCAGGCCAGGTGCTCACCGGCGTCACGGGTCTGCAGGCGGACTTCGGTGCCTTCGGCTCTTGGGCGGATGTCCACCCGCGTAATCGGCGTGCCGAAATCGCGCACGTCATAGCGCCCGGCCTCCAGCCGGGTTGCGGGCAGATCCACAACCACATCCAGCCCTTCGCGGCGGAGGTTCAGGGGGATGTTGGTCCCGCCGACATCGAGGATCAGGCGTCCTTCGCCATTCTCGCCGCGGCGAAAGTCCACGGACGGGTGGGCGGCACCGCCGTCGACTCGCGCTTCAACCATGGAAGACGTCTCGGTGACCTCCGCAGTTTCGATGCGGTCGGCAACCTCGTCGCGCCGGGGGCGTACCACGGGCGGTCGCGGCGCCGGCTCGGCCTCGCGGAAGGTCACCAGCAGGTCGTTGCCCTCGGTGGACAGCGTGTAGCCAATCGGTCGCGCCAGGTTGAATACGGCGCGAGTGCGATCGGTGGTTTCGGCCACCGTCACCGACTCGATCCCTTCAAGGCCGATCTGGGTTCTCCGGCTATCCGCCCGGTTGCGCACGTCCGGCAGGTCGATGGCTACCCGCGGGGGGCTGTCGATCCGGAAGCTCTCCGGCACCGCCTCCAGCGGTTCGGAGAACGTCATGCGCACCTGGATTTGCCCATCGGCGATTCGATCGTACTCAACGCTTTGAAGATCGGCCGCCAGCAGGGGGGCGGTCAGCCCCAGTGCCGTCACGGTACCGATTCCCTGCAGTACGGCGCGTCGGAGCGCGTTGCGTGTATGCTTGGTTTTCATCTGCTTGGCTTCCCCTCAGATCTGCCTCAGTCCGTGCGCAACCTGATGCTAACGGGCTGCTCGCGCCAGCCACCCTGGCCATCCGGCACGATTTCGATCAGCTGGATTTCGTTTTCTTCAATGGCGATGACCCGACCGTAGTTGAGCCCCATGTAATTGCCGACCTGCACCTCGTGGATCACCCCGTCCCCGTCCCGCACCAGAGCGTAGCGCTGTGCCTGCTGCTGCAGGATGCCGCGCATGGCCAGGGCATCCAGAGGAAACTTCTCAAGCTCCTCGCGCTGACGGTCCTCGTCCGGCCGGATTCCGTTGTCCACACGTTCCTCGGTCGGGTCCAGGAACGGCATGAACGGGCTGCGGCGATCCGCCTCCTCGTACACGAACTGCGGCATGGGCTTGAGGTCCGGAATGGGCGGGATTTCACCCCCGGGCCGCGCCATGACTTCTTCGGTCCACCGTTCCAGATCGCGCATGCTGGTATCGACGCAGCCGGTGAGGGAAACCGCCACCAGCGCCAGCGTCGGCAGGGCGGTCCGCCATGGCCGGGAGTGGGTGCTCACGGGCCGGGTGTGACGACGAGTGTTCATTCGTTGTCCTCCCCGTCTTCGAGGTAGCGGTAGGTCCGGGCCGTGACCGAGATTTGCAGGTTGTCTGCCCGGTTGCGGGCACTTCCCTCGCCCCCGAGGGAGATGTTCGGGTTGTGCAGCGTCACGATGCGCGGCAGCTGTGCCGTGTCGCTCATGAAGCGCGCCAGCTCGTGGAACCCGCCTTCCAGCCGGAGCGTGTAGGGCATTTCGGCGTAGAACTCGTGGCGGCGCTCGTTGCCCGGCTGGATCTGACGGTTTCTCAGCCCGTTGGCCAGCGAGGTTTCCGCGACGTTGTCGATCAGGTTCTCGGCTTCGCGGCGGTTGGGAAGCTGCCGCAGCAGTTCGCTGAAGCGCACCTGCATTTCCTCAAGCTGAGCCTGAAGGGCCTCCAGGTTCGCGGCTTTCTGCTGCTTGGTCTCGACTTCCTTGCGCAGGTCGGGCTCGACGGCTTCTGTGCGTGCGAGCTCCTCGCGCAGGGGCTTGGTGTCCAGGTAGATGCCTGCCCCGACCAGGGCGACCAGCACCAGCAGCAGGATGATTACCCGCAGCGGCAGGGAGGCCGAACCGATGTTCTTGTAGTCCAGCGTCTTGATTTCGTTGAGCAGATCCACGGTCATGACTCCTTGTCACCGCTTTCCGGCTTCAGCGGGGTGATGGAAGCGCGGATGGAGAAGGCATAGCGGCCGCCGGGTGTCGCTTCACCGGGTTCCTGCGCGAGGATCCCGCTGCCGACAATGGAGGCGTTGCCGATGTGCTTGGCCCGGTTGAGCCGGCGCAGGTAGTCGGCCACCCGAGCCTGGGCATCGGCGGAACCCTGGATGTTGATCTGCTTGTCGTTCTGGACCCGGACATTTTCGAGCTGGACGCCATCCGGCAGGCTTTCGACCAGTTCGTTCATGATGTGAACGATCAGCGGACGCTGGGACTGAAGCTCCTGGATGACTTCCATTCGAGCCAGAAGGCGGTCACGTTCCTCGTCCAGCTTCTGGATCGACTGAATGTCGCGGTCGAGATCCTTGATGACGTCCCGCAGGTACTCGTTGCGCTTTTCCTGGTAGTCAATCTGCGCCGAGACAAAGTAGTGCAGGCCAAATACCACCACACCCGCCAGGATCACCATTCCGACCAGCTGCTGGATGAATTCCTTTTGCTGCTTTTCTCGTTGCGCGTCGCGCCAGGGCAGAAGATTGATTCTTGCCATCAGTCAAAACTCCTCAGCGCGAGGCCACTGGCGATGATCAGCGCCGACCCTTCGTTGGCGATCCGTTCCGCGGAGACGCCCGAGCCAATTTTCGCGTTGGCGAAAGGGTTGGCCAGGCGAGTTTCCGTGGAAGTCTCCTTGGCGACGCGCTCGACGAAGCCGGGGATATTGGCCGTGCCGCCGCCAAGCAGGACGAGCCCCACCTTGCCCCCCTGGCCGGCCGAGTAATAAAAGCCGAGCAGTCGCTCAAGTTGCACTGCGGCCGTTTCCACGAAGGGGTGAAGGATTCGGCGCCCGAAATCCTCCGGCAGATCCCCCGTTTGCTGCCTAACGGCGGCATCGGCCTGAGGCAGATCGTAGACCCGAGCGATCTCCTCGGTCAGCTGCCGGCCGCCGAAATTGTGTTCGCGGGTGTAGATCAGTCCTTCGCCCGTAAATACGTGCACGGCAGTCATGTTCAGGCCCACGTCAATGAGCGCGACTGGCATCGACAGCTCAGCCTCGCTGAGCGAGGGGGCGATCATTTCGTTGAAGGCGTTTTCGACGGCGAAGGCCTCGACGTCCACCACGTCTACCGTCAGCCCGGCCATTTCGGCAACTGCGACCCGGGCTTCGACGTTTTCCGATCGAGTGGCGGCCACCAGTACATCCTGGTTCTCGTCACTGCCGGCGGTCATGCCGAGGACCTCGAAGTCGAGACTGACCTCGTCGATGGGGTAGGGGATGTACTGGTCGGCCTCGATTCGAACCTGTTCTTCGAGTTCGATGCCCTTGAGGATGGCGGGGAGGGAGATGATCCGGCTGACGGTGGCGCCGCCGGGGACGGCAAGAACGGCATTGCGGGTCTTTGTTCCCGCTCGTTTCACCGCCTTGCCCAATGCCTCGGCGACGGCTTCCTGGTCCACGATGTTCTTGTCCTGGACAGATCCCACCGGGAGCGGCTCGATTGCGAAGGCCACCACTTTATAGCCGTTGCGATGCGGGTCGAGCTGGATGACCTTCACCGACGACGAACTGATGTCGACGCCCAGTCTGGCCTTCTTCTTGGAAAACAGTTGCACGATGCTGATCCTTTCCTGGTGGTCGCCAATCCTTTCCTTAATTTCTTCCCGGGCACTTTCGGCCAACTGGCCGGGCCGTCGCTCCATTGTCCGGTTGCATCCAACCCGTGCCTGTGCGCCAAAGAGGGCAAACAGTCCGGGCGCGTCCGTCGAATCAGGCGCCGGTCGCCATGCCCGGGGCAGGCGAACTTTCCGAGGCCGCCAGCTTGTGTTCGGCCGGGACGTCGGATGCTTTAAGATGCTATGCCACTGGACGGGGTATGTCGACAGAATCTCGGCGGTTGAGCTCTTCTGTCCCGTCCGTTCTACACCCGATGTCGGCGCTTTTGAATGAAGGTTATCAAGTTCTTTGCATATCTGTCTGTAATCGCGCTTGTTTTTTTGATGGGCGTGGCTGGGGTGCTGTATCATACTTACAACACCGAGCTCCCTGAAGTTTCTGAATTGTCGGAAGTTTCCTACAAGGTTCCGATGCGGGTGATGGACCGCGATGGCGGCATCATCGCGGAGTTCGGGGAAGAACGGCGCTTCCCGGTGACCTTCGACGAGCTGCCGCCCGTGCTGGTGAATGCCTTCCTCGCGGCGGAGGATGATCGCTTCTTTTCGCACCCCGGAGTCGACTATCAGGGCCTGCTTCGCGCCGGTTTCGAGCTGATTCGCACGGGTGAAAAGACCCAGGGTGGCTCCACCATCACCATGCAGGTGGCGCGAAACTTCTTCTTGTCCCGAGAGCGCACCTATACCCGCAAGTTTTTCGAGATCCTGCTCGCCCTCAAGATCGAGCAGGAACTGAGCAAGGAACAGATCCTTGCGCTGTATCTGAACAAGATATTCCTGGGGCATCGCACCTACGGCGTGGCGGCCGCGGCCAAGGTGTATTTCGACAAGCCGCTCGCCGACCTGACGGTGGCGGAGGCAGCCATGCTGGCAGCTTTGCCCAAGGCGCCTTCGACGACGAATCCTGTGACCAACCCGGAAAAGGCCCTTGGCCGACGAGCGTACGTGCTCGGGCGCATGCGTGCTCTGGGAATGATTGACGAGCACAGTTATGCGACTGCGCGGGAGGCGCCGCTGCCCGGCCGGCTGTTTGGCTCGGTGGATGTGCAGACGCCAGCCCCCTGGGTGGCGGAGATGGTACGCCAGCGGATGGTGGACCGTTTCGGGGAGGCCGCCTACGAGATGGGCCTGGAAGTCACGACCACGATAGACCCAGCTGCGCAGGTCGCAGCCCAGACCGCGTTGCGCAAGGCACTGTTAGACTATGATCGCCGGCACGGATACCGAGGCCCGGAGCGGCACTGGGACTGGGCGGTGGCCGAAGCGCAGTCGGCCGAGCGCCTGCTGGACGAACTGGCCGACCTGCCCGAAATCGGCGGACTCTTGCCTGCGCTGGTCCTTGCAACATCGGCAGAGGGAGCCGATTTGCTGCTGGCCGATGGCAGTCGGGTAAAACTGGATCTGGAAGCCGTTCGCTGGGCGCGGCCAGTTCGTGAGTCCGGTGGTCTGGGCCCGGCGCCAGATGCGGTGTCGGACGTGCTGGCCGCGGGGGACGTGGTGCGCCTTGCCCTCGATGGGGAGACGACCTGGCGCCTGGCGCAGGTTCCCGAAGTGGGGGGCGCGTTCGTCGCCATCTCGCCTGAGGACGGGGCCATCCGGGCTCTGGCCGGCGGTTTTGATTTCTGGCACGGCGGCCAGTTCAACCGGGTCACGCAGACGCAACGTCAGCCCGGGTCGGCCTTCAAGCCATTTCTTTATTCGGCCGCACTGTCCGAGGGCTTTGGCCTGAATACGGTGGTCAACGACTCCCCGGTGGTCATTGAAAGTGGCGTGCGCACTGGCGTGGACTGGCGTCCGCGCAACTATTCGGGGCGCTTTTACGGCCCAACGCGCATGCGCGAAGCACTGGTGCGATCGCAGAACCTGGTGTCGATTCGCCTTCTGGAAGCGATGGGGCCGCAAACGGTCCTGGACTATGTGCAGCGGTTCGGATTCGACACGGCGCAATGGCAGCCGACCCTTTCCATGGCCCTGGGCAGCTACGCCCTCACGCCGCTGGCGTTGACAGAGGGATATGCCACCTTTGTCAACGGGGGCTATCGGGTTGAGGGACACCTGATTTCGCACTATCACACTCAGGATGGTCAGGTGGTCTACGGCCGCGCGCCCCTGCGTCCCTGCGATGACTGCGACCCGGAAACGGCCGAGGAGGGCGTCGCCCCGCGCGTGATTTCGGCAGCGAATGCCTTTCTGATGCGCTCTGTGCTGCGGGATATTACCCTGCGAGGGACAGGCGCCGCGGCCGGTCGCGCGCTTGAGCGCCGGGACATCGGTGGCAAGACCGGCACCACCAACGATCTGCGCGATGCCTGGTTTGCCGGGTTCGGGCCCGGCTACGTCGCCACCGCCTGGGTTGGCCACGATGATTACAGTAGCCTGGGGCGTCGTGAAACCGGCGGGCTGGCGGCACTGCCCATGTGGATCGAGTTCATGAGTCAGGTTCTGCCGTCGCCGGAGCCCGACTTTGCTGACGAGCCGCCCGAGGGGATTGAACGCATCTGGGTCGACGAGCGGACCGGTCGCCCTCTGCCGGCCGGTGCGGAGGGCGCAGTGGCCGAGTTCGTCGAGAGGGGGCATGGTGTTGCCGAGGCACAAGCCGATGTATTGATGGAGCAAGCGCCGACCCTGCGCGAAGACCGCTCTGATCTGATTACCGATCTGTTCTGAGGATATTCAGGGAAGGTCTGCACGAATGCAGACCTTCCCGTGCAGGGCATGGATGCCCTGCCGAACAATGGCGCAAGCCATTGAATCGCGGAGCATGGCCCGGGCGTGTACCGGGCCATGCGTGTCTGAGCGCGGGCTCTGCCTGCTGGCGCGTTCAGCTGCCGTCAGCCCACAAATCCATGGATGGATTTGTGCAGAGTTTCTCAAGGCAGGTTACACATCACGCTGGGTCGCCTGGAGACGGGCTGCATGCGTTTGTCGGTTTTTGAAAGGGGGGATGGGTGAAAACCGAGGAGCTTCTGGAAACGGCCGCCCGGCTCAAGGTGGAGGAGCCTCTTCTCAGTTGTCACGAGGCCCTGTCCCGGGCCGCGCGGCAACTGGGCGCCGGCGGTGAGCAGTTTCCTCCCGATGCCAGCTGTGATGCATTGGAGGAGGCTGTCAAGCGTTATCAGGCGCTTTTCCGTCCAGCCCAGCCCGCGCAGCTTCGCTCGCTGCGCGCGGGCGCTCTTGAGGCCATGCGGTTTCTGGAGGCGTTTCAGCCCAGACTTGTAGGTTCTGTGCTGTCCGGCACCGCCGACGCGCACTCTTCGATTACCCTGCACCTGTTCGCGTCGACCCCCGAAGACGTCATGCTGTTCCTGATGGAGCAGAATATTCCCTTCGATGAATCAACCCGACTGCACCGATACCGGGATGGGCGGAGCGCGCCGCACCCCGTGTTCAGCTTTGTGGCGGGTGCCCATCCGATTGATCTGGTGGTGTTCTCGGAAAAGGAGCTGCGTGAGGCGCCGGTGGGGGCAGGAGAGACGGGGCAGATCAGGCGCGCAAATGCAGCAAGGGTCGAGCGCCTGCTGGACGAGACGCCGGATCTGGGCTGACTGACCAGAGCGGCCGAGAGCGAGTTGGGCGGCTTGCCAACTGCTGCACGGTCGGCAAGCGCTGTCGGGGTCAAGCGTCTTGTGTTCCACAACCGCCGGCACTGAGTTCGTGCACGGCATCGACCAGAACCCGGACGTGATCGGGGTTGACATGCTGGTGAATGCCATGCCCGAGGTTGAAAACATGCCCCGGGCCCCGCCCAAAGCTGTCCAGAACCTTGCGGACTTCATCCCGGATGGTTTCCGGGTCGGCATAGAGTACTGAAGGGTCCAGGTTGCCTTGAAGGGCAACCCGCTCGCCCACTTGGCCGCGCACGGTTCCGATATCGGTCGTCCAGTCCACGCCCAGCGCGTCGCAGCCGGTGTCTGCCATGGCCTCGGCCCAGGCGCCGCCACCTTTGGTGAACAGGATCACCGGCACACGCCGACCTTCCCGTTCCCGGTTCAGTCCCGCCACGATGCGCGCCATGTATTGCAGGGAAAATGCCCGGTAGCGCTCCGGTGACAGCACGCCACCCCAGGTGTCAAATATCTGAACGGCCTGCGCGCCGGCGGCGATCTGTGCATTCAGATAGTCCGTGACGGCGTCCGCCAGCTTGCCCAGCAGCTCGTGCAGCAGGTCGGGCTGTGAAAACATCATGCCCTTGATTCGGGCGAAGTCCTTGGTGCCGCCGCCTTCGACCATATAGGTCGCCAGCGTCCAGGGGCTGCCCGAAAAGCCGATCAGCGGCACCCGCCCGCCCAGGGCCGCACGGATTGTCCGCACGGCATTCATGACATAGCCCAGATCCTGTTCCGCGTCGGGCAAGCCAATCCGGTGGACGTCCGCCGCGCTGCGTACCGGTCGGTCGAAGACCGGACCTTCGCCGGGGGCGAACCGCAGTCCGAGCCCCATGGCATCGGGAATGGTCAGGATGTCAGAGAACAAAATGGCCGCATCGAGATCAAAGCGCTCCAGGGGCTGGAGCGTCACCTCGCAGGCCAGTTCCGCGTTGCGGCACAGGTCCATGAAGCTGCCGGCCCGCGCGCGCGTTTCGCGATATTCGGGCAGGTACCGCCCGGCCTGGCGCATGATCCAGATGGGCGTGCGGTCCACTTCCTGGCGCATCAGGGCGCGCAGGAATCGGTCATTTTGCAGGGCCGGCTGATCGGTCATTTAGGCGGCCTCAGACTTCGAGATAGTCGAGGATGCCGAAGGCCGCATTGCGTCCCTCGAACACGGCCGTAACCACCAGGTCGGAGCCGCGAACCATGTCCCCGCCGGCGAAGATCTTGGGGTGGCTGGTCTGGAAGGCGCGCTCCGGCCCCTGATTGACCATCACGCGGCCGCTGGGATCCAGTTCGATTCCATGCTCGGAGAACCAGGGGGCCGGCGAGGGCCGGAAACCAAAGGCGATAACTACTGCGTCCGCTTCGACCACGCTTTCCGAGCCTGGAATCACCTCCGGGCGCCGGCGTCCGCGGGCATCCGGCTCGCCCAGCCGGGTTTCGACCAGTTTGACGCCGGTGACCTGTCCGGCATCGCCGACAATCTCGACCGGCTGGCGGTTGAACAGGAAGTGGGCGCCTTCCTCCCGGGCGTTGACGACTTCGCGCCGGGAGCCGGGCATGTTGGCCTCGTCCCTGCGGTAGGCGCAGGTGACGGACTCGGCCCCCTGGCGCAGCGAGGTCCGGGTGCAATCCATGGCGGTGTCGCCGCCACCGAGCACGACCACCCGCTTGCCGGCCATGTCGATGAAGTTTTCCTGCGCGCCGGGCAGGCCCATCAGGCGATTGATGTTTGAGACCAGGAAGGGCAGGGCCTCGTGTACCCCTTCCAGGTCCTCGCCGGGGAATCCGCCCTTCATGTAGGTGTAGGTGCCCATGCCCATGAACACGGCGTCGTACTCTGCAAGCAACTGGTCCAGCGTGATGTCCTCGCCCACCGTGACGCCGAGCCGGAATTCCACGCCCATGCCTTCCATGATGTCCCGGCGGGTCTTGAGCACATCCTTTTCAAGCTTGAAGGGCGGAATGCCGAAGGTCAGCAGGCCGCCGATTTCCGGGTAGCGGTCGAAGACGACCGGCTTGACGCCGTGGCGGGCGAGAATGTCGGCACAACCAAGCCCGGCCGGTCCGGCACCGATTACGGCCACTTTCTTGCCCGTCGGCGTGACGCCACTCATGTCGGGGCGCCAGCCCTGCTTGAAGGCTTCGTCGGCGATGTATTTCTCGACCGAGCCGATGGTGACCGCGCCGAAGCCGTCATTGAGCGTGCAGGCGCCCTCGCAGAGGCGGTCCTGGGGGCAGACCCGGCCGCAGATTTCCGGCAGTGAGTTGGTCTTGTGAGACATCTCCGCCGCCTCGAAAAGATTGCCTTCCGAGATCAGCTTCAGCCAGTTGGGAATATAGTTGTGTACCGGGCACTTCCATTCGCAGTACGGGTTGCCGCAGGCCAGGCAGCGATCGGCCTGTGCCGCCGCCGTGTTGGGGTCGAACTGCCCGTAGATCTCTTTGAATTCCTTGACGCGAACGTCCGCTTCGACCTTCTCGGGGTCCTGGCGTGGTACGTTGAGGAACTGGAATACGTTTCCCATGAGGTGTGTGTCTCGCGTTCGACCGCCGAGGCGGCGTTGATCACTGCTTGTCGGTACCGGCCAATCAGGGGGTGACCTGCTCGGTGTGCATTCAAAATTGGCCGCTAGGTTCGATTATCCCGAAACCGGGCCAAATAAAAACCGGCACTCGAAGCCGGTCTTGTCGTGCCCAGATCTCGTGACGCCCGATTTGCTCGATTCCGGGATGACCAGATCGGCGCTCGGGACTTCAGGCGAGGCGCTGTCTGACCTGCGCGCTGACCTGGCTCATGTCGGCCCGGCCCGCCGCCCGATCGCGCACGAGGTTCATGACCTTGCCCATGTCGGCCATTGCGCTTGCGCCGGTCTCGTCAATGGCTTTCTGGATCAGCGCTTCGAGTTCTTCGGCAGTCAGTGGCTGTGGCAGGTAGGATTCGATCACGGTCAATTCAAAGGCCTCGGTATCCGCCAGGTCATCTCGGCCTGCCTTGCGGTACTGCTCCAGAGACTCGCGCCGCTGCTTGGCCTGCTTGTCGAGTACCGCGATCAGGTCCGCATCGGCCAGTTCCCGCCGCTCGTCCACCTCGCGCTGCTTGATCGCGGCCAGCAGCATGCGGATGACCCCGAGGCGACCCTTTTCCCCGGCCTTCATGGCTGTTTTCATGTCAGCGGTCAGGCGGGTCTTGATTTCACTCATCGCGGGCTGCTCACAGGGTGGGTGGACTCAGTGCCGGGCCTGAATTTGCGGGATGACGCGACTCAGTAGAGCCGCGTGCGACGGGCCTGTTCCTTCGACAGCCGCTTCTGGTTGCGCTTGACCGCGGCGGCAGCCTTGCGCTTGCGCTCGGCAGTCGGCTTCTCGTAGAACTCGCGGGCGCGCAGCTCGGTCACGATGCCGGCTTTCTCGCAAGAGCGCTTGAAACGGCGAACAGCGACTTCGAAGGGTTCGTTCTCTTTGACACGTACTGAAGGCATGTATCTATCGGTTCCGTAAGGTTTTTGGATTCGGGGTTCACCAGACCGGCCGCATGCGTTCCGGTCTGACGCCTGACTCGCTCTAGGCGAATTCCGGCGTGGTTCATCATCAAGGGGCATGTATTATACGGTCCGCCCTTGCGGATGCAACCGAATCCTAACGCGCGGCATCCGGAGCCAACGACCCTGTGCGGGCCTGCTTGAGATGCCCCGCAGGGTTGTCCTTGGCGGTGGTCGGGAAGGGGGTGTTGAAAGTTTCCTTAAATCAGCTGTTTTATCGGGAGGCCTGCGTGCGGGTATTGGGAATCGAGTCTTCTTGCGACGAAACGGCGGCGGCCCTCTATTGCAGCGAGTCGGGGCTGCTTTCCCACGCCCTGCATTCGCAGACGGCGACCCATGCGGCCTTCGGTGGTGTGGTACCTGAACTGGCTTCCCGAGATCACGTCCGCAAGCTGCCTGCACTGGTTCGCCGTGCGCTTGCGGATGCCGGATTTGTTCCGGCTGACGTGGATGCCGTGGCCTATACGGCCGGCCCTGGTCTGCTCGGCGCACTGATGGTTGGGGCCGGTTTTGCCAAGGGGCTTGCGCTGGCGCTTGATCGGCCCGCACTGGCGGTGCACCACATGGAAGGGCATCTGCTTGCGCCCTTGCTGGAAACGCCCGCACCTGAGTTTCCCTTTCTTGCTCTTCTGGTATCGGGGGGGCATACCCAGATTGTCGATGTCCGGGGGCTGGGCGACTACCAGTTACTGGGCGAGAGTATCGATGACGCGGTGGGCGAGGCCTTTGACAAGTCGGCCAAGCTCATGGGGCTGGGCTATCCGGGCGGAGCGGCGCTTTCCGATCTGGCGCGGACCGGGGATCCCCAGCGATTGCGCTTTGCGCGGCCCATGACCGATCGGCCCGGTATGGATATGAGTTTCAGTGGCCTCAAGACCGCCGTATCGGTGGCCTTGTCCAATGGATCGCCCCCGGCAGATGTCGCGGCCGGGTTCGAGGCCGCAGTAGTAGACACGCTGGTGATCAAGATGGCGCGCGCACTCAAAGCCGTTGGCCCTCGTCCGCTGGTGGCGGCAGGGGGTGTGGCGGCGAACGGGCCGTTGCGTCAGGGGCTGGGGGAGTTGGCGGCACAGCATGACGTGCCCGTGTTTTTTCCGAGGCTGGCCTTCTGCACCGACAACGCAGCCATGATCGCTCTGGCCGGCGCCCTGCGCCTTGCCCGAGGCGAATGCGATGCCTCACTGGCGTTTCGGGCCGCCGCGCGCTGGCCGCTTTCTGAACTGCGTTCCCCGGCCTTAAGTTTACGCCCGTAGCCCGCCCGCCGATGGCCGCGGAGACAAGGTCAGCCCTGGCTGCCTGCAGTCCTGGTCTTCTGGCCGATTCGTGGTTCCGTGCCCGTGGCCAGGCGCCGGATATTGGCCCGGTGGCGCCAGATCAGCAGCAGCCCGATGGTTGCGGTGGCGGCGATGCTGGCTTCTGGCAGGTCAAGCAGCCAGGCGGCAGCGGGCGCGCAGATCGCAGCCAGAAGGGCCGAGAGCGATGAGTAACGTGTGATTGCCGCACTGGCTGCCCAGGTTCCGATAGCGACCAATGCCACCAGTGGAGCCATGGCGAGCAGGGCACCCGCGGCGGTTGCGACACCCTTGCCGCCCTTGAAGCCGAAAAAGACCGGGTACAGGTGGCCAAGAAAGGCGGCCACCGCTGTCAGTGCCACGGCAAGGGGCGACAAGTCGAGCGCTTGGGCGATCAAGACCGGCAGCAGGCCCTTGAGCAGGTCGCCCACCAGCGTGGCCAGGGCGGCCCGCTTGCCGCCAAGTCGCAGGACATTGGTTGCGCCCGGATTGCCGGAGCCTTCGGTGCGGGGGTCCGGCAATCCCAGCGCCCGGGCCACCAGTACCGCGGTGGAGATCGAGCCGAAAAGGTACCCCAGAAGGGCGAGGGCCAGCAGCAGGGCAACGGGGTCGGTAAAGGGCATGGTCGAATCCGGGCAGTTTTGAAGGCAGTATGGGTTTCAAGGGAAGGTCTGCACAAATCCAGACCTTTCCGCG
>JBNGDJ010000009.1:0-35288 GCA_049974825.1 Halothiobacillaceae bacterium
CAAGACGAGAGAAACGGGAGAAAGCCAATGAAAGTCGGCAAGGACATGGTGGTGGGCCTTGAGTACGAGGTCCGCAATGACCTTGATGAACTGGTGGACAGCTCGGAAGGGCAGGCCTTCGAGTACCTGCACGGCTACGCGACTCTGGTGCCCGGGCTTGAGCATGCGCTGGAAGGGCGTGAAGCCGGTGAAGCTTTCAGCGTGACCGTGGAGCCGGAGGAGGCTTACGGCTTGCACGATCCGGCGCATGTAATCCAGGTCCCCCGTGAGCGGATCGACCCGAGCATCGAGCTGGTCGAGGGCAACATGGTGGAGACCCAGGGACCCTACGGCCGGATCGAATTGATGATCGTCAAGTTTGACGAAGAGCGAGTCTGGCTGGATGGCAATCATCCTCTGGCCGGCGTGCGGCTGCACTTTTCCTGCAAGGTCGGTCCGGTGCGCGCGGCGCATCCGGATGAGATCAAGCACAAGCGGCCCCATCCCGGTGGACATCACCTGATGGTTTCGGACTCCTCCTACTGGGGCGAGGAGGACGAGGAGGCGGCTTCAGGCGATGATGCCGGTCGGCGCGAGACATGAGTCTGCGCTACGAGGTTAGCCTGGATCAGCCAGGCGAACGGCTGATCGACGTGTCGCTGCAGCTGCCCGCCTCGTCGGCACCCTACCGGCTGGCGCTGCCGGCCTGGATTCCCGGCAGCTACATGATCCGGGACTTTGCCCGGCATGTCGTCCGGGTTGAGGCCCGCAGGGAAGATGGCGAAGCGCATCCGCTGCGCTGGGAGGACAAGCAGACCTGGGGCTTGCCGCCCTCCGCGCAATCGATCCGGCTGCACTGGCAGGTCTATGCCAGCGACCTGTCCGTGCGTGGTGCGCATTTTGACCCCGAGCATGCCTTTTTCAACGGCACCAGCCTGTTCCCGGTCTGGGTCGGTCAGGCGAATCAGCCCTGCGAAATGGTGCTGCATGCCCCGGCAGATCCTGCCTGTCACGACTGGCGCGTCGCCACCGGGATGGCGGCGGTGGATATCGATGATCGCGGCTTTGGGCTGTACCGTGCCGAGGACTACGAGGCACTGATCGATCACCCCGTGGAGATCGGCCGCTTCCGGCTGCTGGAATTCGAGGCCGCCGGCATCTTGCATCGCATGGCCTTCACCGGAGCGCATCCCTCGGCCGATCTCTCGCGCGTTGCGCGTGACGTGGCGCGGATTTGTGCCGCCCAGTTGGCGTTTTTCGGGACGCCGGCGCCGTTTGACGGGTACCTGTTCCTGGTGGATGTGGAGGCGGATGCCTACGGCGGGCTTGAGCACCGCAACAGCACGGCACTGGTCTGCAGCCAGGCGAGCATTCCGCGGGTTGGCGAGGAGGCGGGCGAGGCCTACCGCCAGTTTCTCGGACTGTGCTCCCACGAGTACTTCCACAGCTGGAACGTCAAGCGCATCCGGCCCCAGGCCTTCATGAATCTGCCCCTGGACTCGGAGGCCTACACCCGGCTGCTCTGGGTGTTCGAGGGGATCACCAGCTACTACGATGACCTGTTCCTGCGTCGCGCCGGGCTGGTGGACGACGCCGAGTACCTGTCGCTGCTTGCCGGCACGCTCAATCGCGTGTTTCGCGGGGTGGGACACAAGCGCCAGACGCTGGACGAGTCCTCGCTGCTGGCCTGGACGAAGTTCTACAAGCAGGACGAGAATGCGATCAATGCCCTGGCCAGTTACTACAGCAAGGGGGCTCTGGTGGCACTTTTGCTGGACCTGACCCTGCGCGAGGGGGCCGCCGGCGGATCGCTGGATGCCCTGATGAAGCTGCTGTGGCAGGAGTACGGCCGCACCGGCCGCGGGTTACCCGAGGGCGACACCGTGGAACGACTGGCCGAGCGCGTTGGCGGCATGCCCCTGTCGGCGTTCTTCGATCGGGCACTTCGGTCGACTGAGCCACTGCCCGTGGCCGAGGCTCTGGCACGCTTCGGCGTATCTGTCGACTGGGTTCCGGAGCGGGAAGGTCCTGATTTCGGAGTCATGGTGCGTGCGAACGACAGGGGCGAGGCCCGTGTCGCGGCCGTGCATGCCGGCCGGCCCGCCGCCCGGGCGGGCGTCTGCGCGGAGGATGTGCTGATCGCGGTGGATGGCGAACAGGTCGATGCGGCCTCGCTGCAGTCAACGCTGGCGCGGTCAGTGGCCGGTCAGCCGGTGACCTGGACGCTGTTCCGGCGCCGTCGCCTGCGGGAAATCACGGTGGTGCCCGCCGACCCGCCGGCCAACCAGGTCAAGCTGATGCCCGACCCCGAGGCCTCCGAGGAAGCGGCCCGGCGTTTGCGTGACTGGCTTGGTTGAGCGCGGCGCAGAGGAAGTGGTCCCTCACTCGCCCGCCGCGCCGTCTTCCACGCCCACATCCCGAAGCTGGTCAAGCATTTCCAGCGCCGAGCGATCTTCCGGGTTCATGGGCGGGACCACCGCGATCTCCACACGGCGGTTGAGCGCTCGGTTTTCCTCGGAATCGTTGGGCGCGATTGGCTGGTTCTCACCCATGCCGCGCGCCTCCAGCCGGGAGCGCTCCACGTTGCCCCGTTCCTCCAGTGCGTGCAAAACGGTGACCGCCCGCGCCGCGGAGAGGTCCCAGTTCGAGCGAAAGGTGCCCGAGCTGATCGGCACGTCGTCCGTGTGCCCCGTGACGATGATTTGGTCGTTGTTCTTGGACAGGGCCTGGGCGATCTCGTCCATCACCGGGCCAAAGCCACCGGCCAGGGTCGCGCTGCCGGAGGGAAAAGATGTTTTTTCCTGAATCCGGATCACCACCGAGTCACTGCGCGGAACCAGCTCGACCTCACCGCGGTTGATCGGGTCGCGCAGGGCCTCCTGCAGGTCGCCCACCCTGGCCTCGATCTGTTCGCGCCGGGCTTCTTCAAGGTTCTTGACCGTTTCCGCGGGCGTGTGATCGACCGTCTGCCCCCCTTCAAGAAACCCCGTGCGTGCGTCCATCTGGCCCGGCCCGAAGTTCACGGCCACGGATTCTTCGGCGCTTTCACCGGCGCCGACGCGTTGCAGGCCGCCAAAGGCGATCTGGAATGACTCGGCCACCTCCTTGTAGCGCTGTACGTCGATTACCGACATCGACAGCATCAGGATGAAGAAGGTCAGCAGCAAGGTCGCCATGTCGGCGAAGGTGGTGATCCAGCCACCCCCGCAGGGCGGGCACTTCTTCCGGCGGGCCATCAGGCTTCCGCCTCCTCCGCGTCTTCACTGCGGCGGGCGCTGACCGGCAGGAACGTGTTCAGCAGCTCTTCGAGCACCTTCGGGTTCAGTCCCTCCTGGATGCCCTTGACGCCTTCGAGCACCAGGCTCTTGTTGACCTCTTCCTCCGTGGTGCGCAGAACCAGCTTCTCGTAAATCGGCAGGGCAATGGCCTGAGCGATGAATGCGCCGTACAGAGTGGTCAGCAGTGCCGTCGCCATGGCCGGACCGATGCTGGACGGGTCATCGAGTGAGGCGAGCATCTGCACCAGGCCGACCAGAGTCCCGATCATGCCCATGGCGGGGGCCACATCGTAGATCGAGCGCATCATTTTCTGCCCGGTCTCGTGCCGCTGCAGCATCATGTCGATTTCCCGGGTCAGGGCCGTATTGATCACCTCCGTGCTGTGTCCGTCGACGATCATCATCACGCCGCGCTTGAGAAACGGGTTGTCGATTTCGGCATCTTCGAGCGCCAGGGCACCGTCCTTTCGCGCAATCTTGGCCAGTTCCGCAATCTGCTCGATCAGCGCATTCGGATCATCCGAGCGCGTGGTGAACGCCTTGCCGATGATCTTGAACGACTCAAGGAACTTGGGCAGGGTGATCATCGCCAGGGTAATGCCCAGCGTCCCGCCGACCACGATCAGTATCCCCGGGATGCTGATGAACATGGCCGCATTGCCGCCCAGCACGATCGCCAGCGCCACGACCGTCGTGGCGCCGAACATGCCGATCAGGGTTGCCTTGTCCATCCGGGGAAGTCTCTCGTCTGTGTCTGCCAGAAAAAACCGCGCACGCGGCCCGCATGCCAGCCGGTCCATGCGGGAGGCGGAACGGCTCGATCAGCGTTTGAGTGTAGCAGGCCCGCCGGGTCGTCGGCACCCTGAAGGACGCTTGAAGCGCTCACTGCCGGGTGGCTCGGGGCCAGACTGCGCGGCAGGTCTGCATGACATGTGCGTATAATCAGCGCCGCCCAGCGCAACGGCTGCGTTGCCGAAAATCCGCAGGATCGTCGTGGCCGGGCTGAATGGGTCGAGGAGCATGGCATGAAAGGGCAGGGAATCGATTGGGCTGCATTGCAGGAAGCCTGCGTCCGCCAGGCCGACAGGCGGGGCTGGCGCCTGGAACTGCTGGAGCGCACTGGGTCGACGAATGACCGAGTATTCAAGATGGCAACGCTTGGGCAGGACGTGGCAGTCTGTGTCGCTCGGTGCCAGGTGGCCGGGCGCGGCACGCGGGGACGCGTTTGGGCCGCCGCGCCGGATCGGACCCTGACATTCTCGGTTGGCCGGGAATTGCCGGCCGCGGTGAGTCTCGATGGGCTCAGCCTGGCGGTCGGTGCCGGCCTGGTCGAGGCCCTGGGCCGCATCGGGTTGACCGGCGCGCGCGTGAAGTGGCCCAATGATCTGTTGGTCGACGGCCGGAAACTGGCTGGCGTGCTGGTGGAGGCCCGGCGCGTCGGCGATGTTCGGCGCGTGGTGGTCGGTGTGGGCATCAATCTCGCGCAGGGGACGGAGGTGGCCGGTCGCCAGCCCGCCTGTGTCGATGAGCTTGGCGCGGCGGCCAGCGCCCGGGTGCAGGCCCGGCGGGCGGCCTGGCTGCTGCGCCGCGTGGCCCGGTTGCTGCGCCGCTGGCCCGCGGATCGGGCGCGACTGCTTGCGCTCTGGCAGGCGCAGGATGCGCTGCGGGGCTCTCCGGTCCAGGTGACCCTGCCGGACAGCCAGATTGCGGGAATCGCGATGGGCATCAGCCACGATGGCCATTTGATCGTTCAGACATCGACCGGCCGCCGGATACTGGCGGCCGGTGAAGTGACAGTGAGAAATACGGATTGAAGTTGTTCGCGGATGCCGGGAACTCCCGGTTGAAATTGAGAATGGGGCGGCATGGCAGCGTGCATGCCATCCGATGGCAGGAAATCGACGACCAAGCGGTTGCCGCCGAGCTGGTGACCTACCTGGAAGGGCACAGCCGTCCGGACGGCCTGGTCGTCTGTGCCGCGGTCCCCGAGGCGCAGCAGGCGCGCTTGCAGGACCTGCTGGCGCAGGTATTGCCCGAGGTGGAAGTCGCCTGGCTCAAGGTCCATCGGCGCAAGGGGGGTGTCCGCCCGGCCTACGAGGACCCGGCGAAGTTCGGCGTGGATCGCTACATGGCGCTTCTGGCCGCCCGCGCCAAGCATCGCAACCGGGCCGTCGTCGTACTGGATCTCGGCACGGCCGTCACTGTGGATGCCATGGACCGCGGGGGTCGTCACCTGGGCGGGTTGATCCTGCCCGGGCTGTCGATGCTCTCGGCCGCGCTGCATCAACGCCTGCCCCAGCTGGCCTGCGAAGAAGAACCCGGCGGGCGAATCCCCGAGGATGCCCTGCTGCCCGTGACCACCGAGGATGCAGTCGCCATGGGCACCCATGCCTTTTACGTTGGCGGGATCGAGCAGATCGTGGTCGACCTGTGTCAGCGGATGGAGGCTGATCCGGTCATCCTCGCCTGCGGGGGTGATGCGGCGGTTTTCTGCCAGGCTAGCGGGCTTGAGATTGATCAGCAGCCAAACCTGGTGCTAGACGGCATGGTGCTGGCCGCCCGGCGCTAGGGGCATTCTGCACGAATGCTTCTGATTCCCGTGTAGGGCATGGATGCCCTGCTGCACAAGGCCCAAGGATGGCTTTGTGCAGGGTTTCCTCTTGGGAATGTCCATCTTCGGATGGTTTCGCTCGGTGCTTGCGTCAGGGTATGCGCTATTCTCTTGGGAAACTCTGCACAAATGCAGAGTTTCCTGATTGGGGCATGGATGCCCCGACGCTCAATGGCGTAAGCCATTGAATTGCGGAGCATGGCCCGGGCGTGAACGCGGGCTCCGCCAGCTGGCGCGTTAAGCTGGCGTTAGCCCACCGGGCCATGCGTGTCTGAACGCGGAGCTGGCGCAAGCCCACGAATCCATGGATGGATTCGTGCAGAGTTTCCCTTGGGTGAAGGTTCAACGACGGGGGAGCGATCATGAGCGGGTCGTGCCGGATGCAGGCACCCAGTCGGGCGATCGGGATTGTCCTTCTGGGCTTCAGCTTCACGCCGGGGTTTGCATCGGAGATTTATCGCTGCCATGCAACCGACGGGACCGTGGTCTTTTCCGATCAGCCCTGCGGAGAGGATGCCCAACGCGTGGCGGTGGATGCCGCGCCCCAGGGCGAGGGGGCCGAGCCGGGACTGGCCGGCACGCGAGAGGTGGCCGAGCGATACTGGGCGCGTCGGGCCGCGGAGCGTGAAAAGCGGCTCGAGGCGGCCCGTGCCGAGCACGAGCGACAGCTTGAGGCATTGCGGCAAGCGCCGCGGCCGCCGGAGGTGGTGGTTATCCAGGAGCGGGTATCGCCCTGGCCTTATTCGCCCCACCCCTACTGGCATCCGCGCCATCCGGGCACGCCACCGCAGCATGATCGCTGCAGTAGCATCCCCGGCTGTGGCGCATACAAGCCGGTGCGCCGGCCGCCTGTCGACCCGAAGCGGCCGATGCCCTCCGATTCGGCCGACAGCAAAGTGCCCGCGCCACCGCGCAGTGTGGGTGCCTTGCCGCCCGGACCGGCTCCGGCGCCCTGAAATCTGGCGAGGCGATGACTCGCGCCTCGGTCCGCGGGCTTTCAGTTCGGCAGGCTGTGCGGTCCGGTGAACCCGAGACCTCGCACAAAGTCCGGGTGTATGATTCGGCCTTGACTCAAAATTGCTGAACTCCAGTTCATCCCAAGGAACCCGGCAACCCGACATGTTTCGCCCCTACGAGCTGTTCGTCGGCCTGCGCTATACCGGCGCAAAGCGACGGAATCACTTCATTTCCTTTATTTCCGCGACCTCGGTTCTCGGCATCGTGCTGGGCGTGATGGCACTGATCGTGGTCATCTCGGTGATGAACGGCTTTCAGGACGAACTGCGCAAGCGGATTCTCGGCATGACCGCCCATGCGACCGTCACCCAGTACGGCGGAGCGCTCACCGACTGGCAGACGGTCGCCGACCGCGTGGCGGCCGAGTCACGGGTGCTGGCCAGTGCGCCGTATATTGAGGCTGAGGCGATGTTGTCCGCCCAGCCCGAGGTTTCCGGTGCGATTGTCCGGGGGGTCCGGCCCGCGCTGGAAGACGGCGTGACCGATATCGGGCAGCACATCGTGGCCGGGGACTTTGACGCCCTCGAGCCCGGAAGCTACGGCATCGTGCTTGGGCGGGAGCTGGCAGACAGTCTCGGTGTCGGCGTGGGTGACTCGCTGATGCTGATTACCGCTAATGTCGCCATCACCCCGGTTGGCGCCCTGCTGCGGGAGCGACGCTTCACCGTGGTGGGGATCTTCCAGGTGGGCATGTTCGAGTACGACCGCGGCACCGCCTTTATTGATCTGGATGATGCCCAGCGGCTGTTCCGCATGCAGGATGAGGTAAGCGGCCTGCGGCTGAAGCTGGACGAGATGTTCGACGCGCCCTGGATTGCCCGAGACGTGGCCGCCCGCCTGGGTCCCGACTACTGGGTGTCGGACTGGACCCGCCGCCATGCCAACTTTTTCCGGGCGGTGCAGACCGAGCGCACGGTGATGTTTGTCATCCTGTCGCTGATCGTGGCCGTGGCCGCCTTCAATATCGTGTCGACTCTGGTGATGATGGTCACGGACAAGCAGGCGGACATCGCCATCCTGCGTACCCTAGGCGCCAGTCCCGCCAGCATCATGGCCGTGTTTGTCGTGCAGGGCACGTTGATCGGCGTGGTGGGCACGATTTTTGGCACCTTCTTCGGAGTGCTGCTGGCCCTGAACGTCGAAACGATCGTGCCCTGGATCGAGAGCCTGATCGGACAGCAGTTCATGCCGGCAGACGTCTACTACATCAGCGAACTGCCCTCCCGACTGGACTGGCTGGACGTCGCCCGGATCGCGGGCATGTCCTTCACGCTCTCGCTGCTGGCCACTTTCTACCCCGCCTGGCGGGCCTCGCGGACACAGCCGGCGGAGGCGCTGCGCTATGAGTAAGCCGGTGATCGAGTGCCGCGGTCTGCGGCGGCAGTTTCGGGAAGGGGGACTCTCGGTGGACGTGCTCCGGGGAGTGGACCTGGTTGTCGGGCGCGGCGAGACGCTGGCCATTGTCGGAAGCTCCGGGGCCGGCAAGTCCAGCCTGCTCCACCTGATGGGCGGGCTTGATCGGCCCAGCGAGGGTGAGGTGCTGCTCAACGGCCAGTCCTTCTCGCGGATGGGCGAAGCCACCCGGGGGCGTCTGCGCAACCGGCATCTCGGATTCGTCTACCAGTTCCACCATCTGCTTCCGGAGTTCAGCGCGGTTGAAAATGTCGCCATGCCCCTGCTGATCCGCCGCAGACCGCCGGCCGAGGCATCGGAAACAGCCTGCCGGATGCTTGAAAAGGTGGGGCTGGGCGAACGCCTGGCGCATCGCCCTGGTGAGCTCTCAGGGGGTGAGCGCCAGCGTGTCGCCATGGCCCGCGCGCTGGTGACTGGGCCGGACTGCGTGCTCGCGGACGAGCCCACGGGCAATCTTGATTCCCGGACGGCCGAGGGCGTGCTCTCGCTGATGATGGACCTGAACCGCGAGCTGGGCACGGCCTTCGTGGTGGTCACCCACGACCTCTCCCTTGCCAGCCGCATGGGGCGGCGCCTCTGCATGCAGGATGGTCTGATTGTCGAGGATTCCGCATCTCACTCCGGGCCTGCCGGCGGATGATCACATGCCACGACCGGCAGCGCCTGTCGCGTGGGAGGTGCCCACATGGCTTTGCTGCAGCCATCTCGTGCGGGCGGTCCGCTCGTCCGTGATCCGCAGCTTGATGGCCCGGCCCGGCCTCAGTTGCGCGAGCTGCGCCAGGCTTGTCGGCGTGAGCCAGCCGGCGACGGCGTACCCGCCGAGCGTTTGCCGGTCGGCCATCAGCAGGATGGGCTGACCGTCGGGGGGCAGCTGGATCGTGCCGGGGGCGATGGGCTCGGAGCGGATTCCCGGCAGTGATGACAACGCAGGGCCGGCCAGGCGGACCGCCATCCGGTCCGAATCACTTCGAATGGTCCATGAAGCATTCGTCAGGCTGCGGCGGGTGTCCTCCGGCAGCGCATCCCATTGACCGCCGTGCAGAAAATCCATCGTGATCGTGTGCTCGCCGTCATCCCCGCCGGGCGGGCGAAGGGGCGGTGGCACCAGGCGTCGACAGGTCAGCAGACCGGGCCGGCGCTGACGGTCTAGCCGGTCGGCGCACGTCAGGGGGCTGCCGTCGTCATTCAGCCCGCCCAGTCGCTCGCGCGGGATGGTGGGCGCTCTGCCGACCAGCCCGCCGGCCACCGCAAGATAACTGCGCAGCCCGTCGCGGGCATGGCCGAAACGCAGGATCTGGCCGGGTTCGACGCGGTGGGTCTCCCAGTTCGCCAGGGGCCGGTCCCCCAGTTGGCAGCCGGCATCCGCGCCGGTCAGTGCGATATCTGCGGCATCCAGCACTTCCACTTGCAAGCCCCCCAGCGTGATTTCGATGGCCGTCGCTTCCGGCGGGTTGTCGAGCATCCGGTTGGCCCAGTGCAGGGCCGGCAGGTCGAGGGCGCCGCCCTCGGCCAGCCCCTGATGCATGACACC
Organism: Halothiobacillaceae bacterium; assembly: GCA_049974825.1. Taxonomy (GTDB): domain Bacteria; phylum Pseudomonadota; class Gammaproteobacteria; order Halothiobacillales; family Halothiobacillaceae; genus JBKHDT01. Next base: position 9,830 of record JBNGDJ010000009.1, read on the forward strand.
GCGGCGACCGCCATCCTGAAGCGTGCTGAGGAAGCCGGGGCGCAGGACGCGAAAGATCGGCAACTTCATGAATCGGGTGTGAGCCAGTCCAGGCGCCACTGCGCACGGGCATCACGCCGAAGGCGTTCATGGACCCAGGGCAGGGACTCGCCCAGTCGTTCGTCAAGCTGCCAGGGTGGGTTGACGATCAGCATTCCCGAGCCGTTGAGCCGGTTGCCGGGGCTTTCTGGCCAGATGCCCATCTCGGCCCGAAGTATGGGCCGGTCGGTCAGTGCGACGATCCGGCGATGCAGCCCTGCGACCGGTGCCCGGTCCTTGATTGGATACCAGAGCGCGAACACCCCGGTTGCCAGCCGCGCCAGGCCGTCCCTCAGGCCACGCTCGATTCGCTGGAATTCATCCGGTCGCTCGTAGGGTGGGTCGATCAGGATCAGGGCGCGCCGCTCGGAAGGGGGCAGATGGGTGCGAATGGCCTGCCAGCCGTCGGCCTGTTCGATGCGGCAGCGCGGTCCCCGCACCCGGGACTTCAGTGCCCGTGATTCCTCCGGGTTCAGTTCACAGGCAATCAGTCGGTCTTGCGGCCTGAGCCGGTCGGCTACCAGTTTTGGTGAACCGGGATAATGACGTCCGCTGCCGCGACGGGTCGCCTCAAGCAGGGCGCGTACCGGCGCCGGGGCCGTCGTGCCCTCGGCGCGCAGCTTCAGGATACCCTCGGTCGCCTGGCCTTCTTTCAAGTCGTACAGCCCGCGCCCGCCATGCGTGTCCAGTATCAGCAGGGGCTTGTCTTTCTTTTGCAGGGCGTCCAGCAGCAGGAGCAGGGTCAGGTGCTTGAGTACGTCGGCGTGATTTCCGGCATGGAATGCATGGCGATAGTTCATGTTTGCTGTTCCGATAATCCAGGCTGTGCCCGGTGGCCGCCTAAACCTCAACGGAAGACGTTTGTGATGTGGGGGCAGGGCGGGTTCATTTTGCTCGATTGCATCCTGCGGGGCGATACAAGGGCATCAAATCCTGCAATAATGGCAGATCCGAAGCCTCGCGGTCGGTCTTTCGGACCCGATCCGGGTATCTGCCCTTCTGGGCTGTGCGAATCGATGATGCACGGTTGACTGCGGCGGGGCGCTTTCGCCCGAAAAGAATTCAGGAGGTCGAGTGGATCTTGCGCATCAGCGGCTCGTCACCGTGGCTCTGCTCTCCGACACGCACGGCGTGCTCGACGAGCGGGTACGCGGCATTGCCGCCGAATGCGATGTCGCCGTCCATGCCGGGGATATTCTCGACCCGGATGTGTTGCGGGCGCTGGAGCCACGCAGCGGTCACGTGATTGCGGTGCGGGGCAACAATGATACCCCGGCCCAGTGGCCCGAACACACCCGAAGCCTGCTGGAACGTCTGCCTGAATCCGCTTCGCTTGGTCTGCCTGGCGGTCGGCTCGACGTCGAACACGGGCATCGGGTTCTGCCGGCCTACCAGCGTCACGAAAAGCTTCGGGCGCGTCATCCACAGGCGCGGCTGGTTGTGTACGGCCACACCCACATGCTCCTGATCGAGCAGGGCAGGCTGCCCTGGATCGCGAACCCTGGAGCGGCCGGTCGGGTACGCACCTTTGGCGGGCCGTCCTGCATTGTCCTGACGGCCAGCGTGGACGAGTGGCATCTGCAGCCGCACCGGTTTGCGCGAGAAGGGTAAACGGGGAGTCCTCGCGCGCTGCTTGCAGCGTTCCTGGCGGACAGGTTTTCATTCAGGCTGCCGACCTGACGGCGGGCGTGCCGGACGACGGAACGGCCGTCAGTATTTACTCAGTCATCCCGGCCTTGCGGGAAACAATCCGAGGGAGGGCGTTCATGGCCAGGATTCTCGCCACGGGCATCGCGACCCTGGACATCATCAATCATGTCGACGGCTACCCGGCCGAGGACAGCGAGGTCCGTGCCCAGGCGCAGACTGTGCGCCGAGGCGGCAATGCCGCCAATCTGCTTGCGGTGCTGGCGCAGTTCGGGCATCAGTGTCACTTCGCGGGTACCCTGGGCGAAGACCCTGACGGTCAGCGTATCGAGCGCGATCTGCATGACCGGGGTATCGACCTTTCCGCGGCCCGCCGGGTCGCCGGTGGTCACGCACCGACTTCTTACATTCTTCTCAATCGCCAAAACGGTTCGCGCAGCATCGTCCACTATCGCGATCTTCCCGAGTACGGTCTGGATTCGTTCATGGACCTGCCGCTGGCCGAGTTCGACTGGCTGCACTTCGAGGGGCGCAACTGCGACGAGCTGGACGGGATGCTGGCACTGGCGCGGAGCCTGGTGGTCGATCAGCCAATTTCGCTGGAGGTCGAGAAAGACCGGCCGGGTATCGACCGACTGTTCGGCCTGGCCGATATTTTGTTCTTTTCCCGGGCGTTTGTGTTGGGCCGGGGTTTCGAGGACCCGGAGGTATTTCTTGCCGCAGCCCGTGAATGGGCGCCCCGGGCCGTGCTGGTACTCCCCTGGGGCGAGCGCGGAGCCTACCTGTGTACGGCAGACGGCATCCTGCACGAACCGGCCCGCCCGGTCGCCGAAGTAGTGGATACCATCGGGGCCGGCGATACCTTCATCGCCGGCTTTGTCGACGCCCGTCTGAACGGGCGCACTCTGGGCAATGCGCTGGTGGAGGCCTGCCGGCTGGCAGAACACAAGATAGCCCAGGAAGGGTTCGACCACCTGCTGACCTCGGATGATGGCCCCTCGGCTTCCAGGGCCGGCGAGTCCCCTGTGCTGTCGCTTGCCGACCTGCCCGACCCCGGCAGTCGCGAGTTGACCCTGGTCGACGGACATGCCCGGCGCAAGGTGTTTCTGGTACGCTCCGGGAATAAATTGAAAGCGTATGAGAATCGTTGTCCTCATATCGGCGCCGAGCTGAACTGGCGGCCGGACGAGTTTCTGGACGCCGATGGTCGGCAGATCGTCTGTGCTGTCCATGGCGCGACCTTTCGCATCGAGGACGGCTTCTGCACCCATGGGCCTTGCGCGGGGGATGCGCTTACGCCGGTCCCGGTAGTGGTCGAGAATGGCATGGTGCGCGTTGGCGGGCGCGAAGACCCGGCGCCCAGCCAAGCTTGAGGCGATCGGAGATTGACAGGAGTCAGGGCGTCCGGGAGGCGGGCGTCACTTGAGGAGGCATCACAGGGGGCATTCGTTCTCCTGCTGGGACTTTTCAGGTTTCAAGGAAACTGCGTGTGTCGACAACGGATCGACCCGAGGATGTCGTTGATGAATGAAACGAACCACCCCGAGTCCCCACTGAACGAGGCACTGTCACAGGATGAGGCAGGGCGTTTTCGCCTGCTTCGCCTGCTGATGGACACCTCCCCCGATTTCATGGTGATCAAGGACGGGGCCGGTCGCTGGCTGCTGGCCAACCGTGCGGCGGAGGAACTTTTCGGCATGGCGCCGGGAGCCTGGGCCGGCAAGGACGACCGGGCACTGTGTTCGCTCTGCAAGCCCGGACAGGAACAGGCGTTGATCGGCTGCACCGATACCGACGAGGCTGCCTGGCGCAGCGGTCGTCTGAGCCGGCTGCAGGAAGAGATCCCCATGCCCGACGGGGATTCCCGATTCTTTGATGTGCTCAAGTTTCCCGTCTTCCGGGACGGGGACGGGGCGCGCGATGTGGTCATTGTCATTGGCCGGGACGTGACCGAGCGAATCCAGGTCGAGCGTTCGCTTCGCGTTCAGGCGACTACCGACGACCTGACCTCTCTGGTGAGCCGTCGCCATTTCTTCGATCTGGCCGACGAGGCCCTGGGCGCCTGGGCGGCGGAAGGCAAGCAGGCGGCGATGGTGCTGCTGGATGTTGACCACTTCAAGAACATCAACGACACCTACGGCCACGCCAAGGGTGATGATCTGCTCCGCCAGATGGCTGACCGGCTGCGCGCACTCTCGCCGGGCGTGGACCTGCTGGCCCGGCTGGGGGGCGACGAGTTTGGTCTTCTGGTGGTACTGGACGAGTCCAATCCCACCCGGCTGACCCGGCAGCTGGAGCAGATCATTCACCTGGCGCAGGACCCCTTCGAGCTCGGCCTGGTCCGGGTCTGGGTGACTGTCAGCATGGGCGTGGCCTTTTATCCCAAGGACGGGGCGCGGGCGATAGAACTGATGCGTGCGGCCGATTCGGCCATGTACGAGTCCAAGGCGCGCGGGCGCAACAACTTCTCCTTTTACAACACCGAGCTGGCCCGCAAGGTGGCTCTGAAAACCCGGCTGCTCGCGGCACTGCGCGAGAGCCTGGACGATGAAAAGTTCAAGCTGGTCTACCAGCTCCAGCAGAACGCCCGCAGTCTGGAAGTCAACGGGGTCGAAGCCCTGCTGCGCTGGTCGCCGGAGGAGCCTGATCTGGCCTGCGGACCGGCAGAATTCATCCCGCTGCTTGAGGAAACCGGGCTGATCATCGAGGCGGGGGGCTGGATTTTCCGCCAGGCCTGCCAGCAGGCGGCCGACTGGGCTGGGCGCATCGGCACGCCGGTGTCAGTTTCGGTCAACGTGTCCGCCGTGCAGCTGCACTCGCCCTGCTTCCTTGAACGGGTGCGTCAGGCGCTGGAAGCGTCCGGCCTGGACGCCGCGCTGCTGGAGCTGGAAATTACCGAGACCGCCCTGATCCGCGATCCCGACGTCGCCTCTCGGGCACTGGCGGAAGTCAAGGATCTGGGCGTCAAGCTTGCGCTGGATGACTTCGGGACCGGCTATTCTTCCCTGAGTTATCTCAAACGCTATTCCTTCGACCGGCTCAAGATCGACAAGAGCTTCGTGCAGGATTGCGTCAGCGATGGCGATGACCTGGAAATCGTCAAGGCCATTATCGTCATGGGCCATGCCCTGGGTATGGAGGTGATCGCCGAAGGCGTGGAAACCACCACGCAGCGCGACCTGCTGGAGTCCCTGGGTTGTGACCTGTTCCAGGGGTACCTGATCGGCCGCCCCGCCCCGCCGGAGGAGCTGGACTCCAAGCTTGGCGTCGGCCTGCTCTGAGCCTGCTCGAGGGCTGACTTCGCTTCAGGTCACTTGACCCTGTGTCGTTCTCGGTTATCGTTTCCCTGCCCGGCCGCAGGCGCGGTTCGGTCTGGAACACACCCCGAGGCAGATCATGTCCACCGAGACGAGCATCCGGGAAGCCCTGGCGGAAGAGTTCGCGCCCCGGCACCTGGAACTTCAGAATGAAAGCCACATGCACGCCGGCGGCGCCGGACGCGAGAGTCACTTTCGTTGCGTGCTGGTATCCGAACGATTTGATGGTCAGTCGCTGATTGCCCGCCATCGCGCCGTGCATGGCGCACTGGGCGAGATCATGGCGCGGGTCCATGCCTTTTCCGTGCATGCCTACACCCCTGAGGAATGGGCACAGCGCCAGGAAGAGGCGCCCGATTCTCCGCCCTGCGCCGGTGGCTCACGCTGACGAGGAACTGCGCGTCATGGAACAGACCAAGGTCATCTGCAGATTTCCTGGCTTTGCATTCGGGCGGAGGGTGCCCGGATGATCGGTCGGCTGATGGCGTGGCTAGGTCTGGGTAGCAACCGCTCAAAGGATGCACGACGCGCTTCGGCGCCATCGTCCCCAATGACAGCTGAGCAGGACCCGGCCTCCCTGCGCGCCGGCCTGTCCGAGCAGACCATCAGCGGGATCAACCAGGCCTACCTCCAGTCGCTGTTTTCCGTTGCCGCTCTGAGGCAGGAGGAGCCTGGCGAGAAAGAACTGGCCTGGCTGCGGGCGCGCCGGGAGACTCTGGCGAAGGACCCTGAGTCGTTGCAGTCGTTGGTGCCTCGCCTGCCCTCGATCATGCCGCGCCTGATGTCTGCGGTAAACAACCCCGAATCCACCAATGCGCGCCAGCTCGCCGGCATGATCGAGACCGACCCGGTGATCGCCACCACGGTTCTGAGGGTCGTGAACAGCCCCGCCATGCGGGTGCGCCGCGAAGATATCGACAGCCTGGAACAGGCGATCATGGTGCTTGGCTTTGCCGGCATGCGCGAGGCGATCGCCGCGGCAGTCGTCAGCCCCATAGCCCGCTTTGACCGCGACGCGCGGCTGAACTCCCGAGGCATCCAGCAACTTTGGCCGGTCAGCCTCCATGCTGCGGTCGGCGCCCGGGAAGGCTGTCAGCGCTTCGCAGCGGAGCGCGCCTTTGATGCCTACATGGCCGCTCTGGTGCACAACAGCGGACTGATCGCGCTGCTGCGCAGTCTCAAGGCACTGGATTGCGCCCGGCTGTCCCCGACGCTGCTCACCGAGATGGATGCCCTGGCACGCCATTACACCCTGGCTATTGCGACATCCTGGGGGCTGAGTGCCGCCACGCTGGCCATGCTCAATGACTGGGCGGAGGGCCGATCCGCCAGCCGGGAGCAGGCCATGTTTCGTGATTTGATTGTTTTCATGCGGGCCAACGCCCTGCATGCCATAGGCCAGATCGACAAGGCCCGTCTGCGAGGACTCTGGCGACAGCTGCCCGATTATGCGGATGGCTGGTTTGAAGAGTGCACGGCGCGTTCAGGAACATCCGGCGCGGCCTGATCGATCCCTCCATCAGTGAGACTCGACACAAGTCCCACTCCGGGCTTTGGGCTGATGTCCGCCTGACGCGTCAGCCGGCCGAGCCCGCGCTCAGAAGCGTCCAGCCCGCTACACCCAAGATCCGGGCCCCGCGATTCAATCACCTGGACCATTTTCCGGCAGGGCATTCACGCCCTGCGCGGGAATCTCTGCATTTGTGAAGATCTTCCTCAAGGACAATCCGCCGCTGTCTTGCCAATATTCACCCCGATCTGCAACTCCGTGGCGTCTTCCGGAATATCCGTGAAGGTCACGCTGTTGCCGGCGAGAGTGGTTTGAGTCGGGTAGGGCCCCGCATCGGCCAGCGGATCGCAGACCGTCACGCCGGTTTTCGGGTAGATGCTCAGCGTGCCGCTCCATGCCGTGCCGGTCCAGCCGGTCCGGGTCGCCGTGCAGGTGTACTCAATGGTGGCGGCAGAACTGGTCAGAGTGCAGGCATTGCCGTCGAGGTCCATCGGTGGCGTTTCCAGGCCGTTGTTCAGGAAATCGTTCTTGTTCTGGAAGCCCTGCGGCGTCACTTCCACGGCCACGGTGGTTTCCAGTGTCTCGCCCGGATCAAAGACCGGCGGGCAATAGTCCGGGGTCAGGCAGAATCCCTTGCCGGGGCTGTCGACAAACGGCGAGGGGCTGACCAGTTTGAGCTCGGCGTTGCAGTCCGCGTCGGTCGGATTGCCGCCAAAGCGATGCAGCAGAAAATGGTGTCCGTCGTAATTCTGCGCAGTATATGTCTCGGTGTCCGGGTCGATGCCGATGCCGACCGAATCCGGGTGGTCCAGGCCCCGGTCGACGAACCCCCGGTAGATCCGAACCGTGCTCAGGGCCGGGTGTTCGCTGTCCATGCGGGAGGTGTCTACGGGCTGGTCCGGCTCGCCGACGCAGATCCGGTCGTTGTTGTGCGCGCCTGCGGCCCGGGTAACACCGACATTGCCGTACCAGGCCGGGCCCACATAGCAGGTGTAGTGGAAGTACCGATACTTGGTCGGTCCGGTCGCCGGCAGGGTTGCCATCGGGTCGATGCCCAGGCGCAGGCAGGCCGAAGCGTCCGAAGCCGTGATGAATGTGTCAGCCCCATTGATGTTCTCGGTGGTGTAGAAGCGCCCGGAGATGGTGCTGAATGCCTCGCCCGAGCGGATTGTCAGCAGCACGCGGCCGTCACTGTCGATCAGCTCGGTGGCGCCATCCGGCGCCGTAAACGTATAGGTGCCATTTTCGACCTCGGTGCCATCCTCCAGGGTCGTGATATTGGCGGTCGCGCCTTCCGGTACGGCCTCGTAGACCCGCCCACCCTGAATGGCTCGCCCGGTAGGGCGGTCCACGGTAATGCCGGATTCGGGCCCCAGGGCGGTGCGTGCGCCGGAAGTGGGATTGCTCCAGCCGATGAGGCTTTCAAGCGTGACTTGCTGGGCGCCGTCCTTGGGGTCGGTCCAGCCCACGGTCACGACCACGTCCCAGAGCGTGCTGCCGACGCTGCTGACAGTCCGGTCCAGCGTGAACGTGGTGTTGGTGCCGGTGACGGTCTGGTCGCTCAGCGAGGTGATCGCGTCAAACTGCGCCCGCGAAATATATCCGCGCAGGTTCTCGATATCCTGCTCGGCGAGTTGCAGCGCCTCGCTGCGCGCCTTGGCCTGTCCACTGGACGAGATCAGCTCGCTTTGCAGCGAGGCGATGGCCAGCAGGCCGACCGACATCACGACCAGGCCAATCAGCGCCTCGATCAGGGTGAAGCCGCGCGACCGTCCGCCTGTGGTTGCGTACTTATGCGTCATGATGCGGAGATCTCCCTGTTGTTTGTTCAATCCGGCGCCGGGGTTCAGGGTTGTGCCCAGTCACGCCAGCTGCCGGGCACGCCGGACAGTTCGCCGATATTCGCCGCGCCTCCGGCGGCGACCGGATCGTAGAGCACCGTCACGTTGCCGGTTCCGTCGACCTCACCCTCGACGACCGTCGCGCCATAGATCTTGGGCGTTCCCGTACCGCCGACGCCGCCCCGCACATACACCATGCCGTGAATGACGGCATTCGCCCCGAAGTGTGCATCTCCATCGACAATCAGGATGACCGGCTCCAGACGAGTGCCCAGTTCCATGTCGATCGTGCCGCCCCCGTCGAGCCAGAGGATCTCGTTTTCGCGCAGCCCGCCGTCGGCCAGTTCGGCCTCGGTCACTTCCTGGGTGACCACCGTGTCCCTGTAGCTGGCCGGGTCCAGTCCGAAATAGCTCTGGAACAGTTCATCGTTCGTGAGGTTGAGCAGAGTGGTATCGGTCTCGATCACGTCCGGCCCGCGGGCATCCTTGTGGGTGCTGCAGATGTAATAGGCGCTGTTGTTGTTGCAGTTGGCAAAGTTGGTGTCTTCCGGGACCGCCGGGTAGTTGGCCAGCAAATCCGGGTCATCCAGGTCGGGCGCTTGGGGAACCGGCAGGTTGGGGTCACGGATAAAGGTCTTCGCGGTCGCGTTGTTGAAGTCCAGCGAATGTCCGGTCCAGATGGTCAGGTTGTTGTAGTAGTTGACGACCGTCATGTTGCCGGAGACATTCACGTTGCCCCGGGCCGTCAGGGGGTTGGAGGGCGGGCGGGCCATTGACGGGCTGGCGCGCAAAAGCTGTGTGACCATGTGCCGGGCCGCCGAGTCGTCGGACCAGCCACAGGCAATCACCATGGCGTTGCGTGCCCGGTGCGAGGCGTCATTGCAGGTCATGGTGGCAGTGGCACTGCGGGCGCAGCGGCCATCATTGCCCGGGTTGAAGTCGGGGGTTTCGCTGTCGCAGAACAGGACTCGATAGGTCGCGCCGTTGTCCAGGGTCTGGGTCGGCAGGACGTCGAGCTGGTCGTCATCGTCCTGGTCCAGCCCCCCGGCCAGCATGTAGCTGTGCGCACGGTCCAGACCGGCCTCGGCTGCGGCCATCGCCTGCTTGGCGCGCAGTTCGTTGGCCGATACCCGCTGCTCCATGATGGCCGACCGGGCCGTGAACAGGACCACGATGGTAATGGCCACCAGCAGGATGAGGGCCACGAGCAGGGTGACCTGGCCACGCTCGTTCCGGCCGGGATTGCCTGTCATCCGGTTCATGGCGTTGCCTCGACAATTCGGTTGTTTCGTATCTTGACCGTGTCGGCCAGCGAGATGGTCACTGCCGGATCCTGTGCGTGCCGGCCCTCGATCTCGACCGTAATGCGGCGCACCTCGACCAGCCGGTCACCTGCCGTGGCGCTGTAGCCGGTGGTACTGCTGTCGCAGGCTGGGGTGCTGCTGTTGGCCGCCGCTTCCCAGGTCGCTCCGCTGTCGATGTTCAGACAGCGCGAGCCCTCCGTGCTGAAGGTCAGCTGCGTCACGTCCACCACGTCCGGGTCGGTCAGGTCCTCGAACAGGCCGGCCTCGCAGGTTGCCGTGCCATCGGTGCCAAGTGACGTGCCGGGGATAGTTGCCTGCAACTGTCCTGCCGCCAGTCGATAGCCATACAGCGGGGCATTCGCCGGGCTGGCATTGTCGTAGAGGTTGCCGTCTTCGTCATGGTCGAAGTCGTAGCTGAACAGCAGGCACTGTCCGTTGTCATGGATCTGGATGTCGGTTGCCGGGGCGGTCAGGCGAGTGAAGGGGTTTTCTGCCGTGACTGTCGGGTCGCTGGCGGTCGCGTTCGCCCCTGCCCAGTAGCCAGCCCGGCGCAGATCGGCCGTCATGTAACTCAGGGCACCGCGAAGCTGCTGGTTGAGCTTCACAATTGCGAGCGTATCGCTGCTGCCACGCAGGGCAGAGAGGAACACCGTGCCCACCACCGCAATCACGATCAGGCCAATCACCATGCCGATCATCAGCTCCACCAGCGTCACGCCAGACTGGCGTGGCCGCGGCGTCCGGGACGCAGACTGAAGGAAATGGCTCAGGAACATGCCGGATAGGCTCCGATATTGGCGGTCGGGGAGCAGATCGACAGCTGACCGAGCCGTGAGACGGAAACGCGCAACTCAAACCCCTGAGGCGAGGACAGCGTGATTGCCTGGCCAGGCTGGCTTCCCAGAGTCCCGCGCATGGGTTCAAAGGTCATGGACAGGCCCCCCTGAGTCATGGCGATGCCCTCGAAGGCATCCTGTGGAATGCGCTGAAGCGATGGCGTGCTGGTCCCGTCGCGTGAAATCACGCAGGCGTCGGCTTCGGTTGGATCGGCCACGTTGCAGTCGCAATCGGCGCGCTCGGAAACACCGAGGCACCAAAGCCCGACATCGGTGTCGACCACCACGTGGATTGGTATCGACTGCTTGATCGCCTCCGAGTGCGCCAGCTGGATTTCCGAATATACCGCCTCGGTTGCCTGGACCAGCCGGCGCTTTTCCAGCGTGTCGATGGTCCCGACCGCCAGCACCACCAAGATGGCAAGCACCGCAATGGTGATCATCAGCTCAATCAGGGTAAAACCGCCCGGGCCGCCGCCCACGCTGCGCGAAAAGCCAACCGATCTTCCGGGGCGGCAGGCTGCGGAGCCGTTTGCGGATGGTGCTGCTGATGTCAGGCCTGTCTTCACCGGATACCTCGGACCAAGGGCCGGCCCGAGAGCGAGCCGGCGCGGGAATTTCAGTCTTTGATTATAGTGCGCGTTTGTCATGTAAAGTGGAAACGCCCCGCCGCTTGTCGGATAAAAACGCCCGCCGATCCGAAACCGATTTCGCGCAGGGCAGCAGGTGGCGTCAGTCGCTGCTAATCTTGGTCCTGACGAATGCAGACCGTGCCCGGATGGGGCAGCGCAAACGCTCCGCGACGACCCCTTCCCCAACCGGGGCAGTTATCGTGCCGGACTTGGATCAATCTCAAGAGTATCGGGAAGATGCAGAAATCCAGCCTGCGACCGCTAGGGTTTACCCTCATCGAGGTCATGATCGTGGTCGTGGTGGTCGCCATTCTGGCGGCGATCGCCTATCCCAGCTACGTCAACTACGTTATCCGGGCCGAGCGCAGCGATGCGCGCGAGGCACTGCTGAGCATTCATCTGGCTCAGGAGAAATGGCGGGCCAACAATCCCCAGTATGCGGCCGACCTTGGCACCCTGGGTTTGTCGACCACTTCCCCGGAAGGGCACTTCACCCTGAGTGTCGGCTCCGCCTCGGCGACCGGCTTCGTTGCCACGGCTGCCCGTGTCGAATCCGGTCGTGACCCCGACTGCAGCCCGATGACCCTCACGGTCGGGACCGGCGGCGAGACCCGGTCACCGGCCGATTGCTGGTAAAGCCGTCTCACGGTGAATTTGGCCGTTCCGCTTCTCGCTGAATCCTTGCCTGTTTCCGTGAATCCTGGTTGCCGGCCCTTCCGAAAGCCTTGCGCGAAGGCTTGGCAGGGCCTGGTGCGGGGGCGACCGTCTGTTGCGCCTTCCGTCCCGTGATCGTGTAACCTGATCAATCTCTGACCTTGCCGACGTCGCGGCATTTTTCTGAGCCACGCTTGGGAAGGCAGGGAGGGACGTCAGGCAAGGTTGTACGGGGAGCAGAGGCAAGTGAAACCATCAGGGGCAGCGCAAGAAGGCATGTCTGGCAAGCCGGTGCCTGGCGGGCTTTTGTCCTATCTGAGAATTGGCACGCTGATCTTCAGCGTGCTTTTGCTGTTGGCGATGGGGCCGCTGCTGGCACGCCAGTACCACCTTGAAGAGCAGCGTCTGCTCGACCAGATCGAGAACCGGATTGTCGACCGTGCCCGTTCCCTGGACGAAAAGGTTGGCAATCTCGTCTACCAGGTCGACAGCATGCGGCGCTGGGGCGAGTTCGCACTCAATCTGCCGGGCGGTCTGCCCCCTTCGCCGCTGCTGAACGGGGTGCAGGATCTGCCCGGCGGGGTATTCACCCTGGACCGGATTCCCCCGGCGTTTCAGTCCGCGCAGATCGGCAATATCTACGGGCTCGGTTCGGTCGAGACGCTCGACCCGCTGCTGCGCGAAGAGCTCAACATGGCGCTGTGGATGTTCCCCATGCACCAGGCGGCGCTGGAGGCCTCGCCGGAACTTGCCTGGGTGTACTACGACTCGATCGGCGTCATTTACGCCATTTCTCCCTGGATTCACAGTGACCGGATGCTGAAGCAGACCGGCGCCGAGACACTTGCCGGGTTGCTGGCCTACGCACTGGAAATGGACTTCATCCAGCTCGGCTCCCCGCAGCGCAATCCGGGCCGGCTGCCCTACTGGACTCCGCTGTACATGGACCCGGCCGGCAAGGGGCTGATGGTTACCCACGGTGCGCCGGTGTACACGGGCGACCGGTTCCGGGGCATTGTCGCCGCTGATCTCACCCTCGACTTTCTGAGCAACTACCTGGAAATTCCCGAGCTGGGTGGTCATCCGCTGTTGGCCATCACGCGGGCGGGCGGCGTGCATGGCGGCATTCTGGCCGCCGGCGAGGCCGGGCTGGTGATCAGTGCTTCGGGGGCCGAGCTGCCACCGGATGAGACCACCCACCTGGCGGACTACCTGCCGGAGGATCTGAGCCGCGACCAGGTGTTCGCCGCCGACGGCTTGTTGATGCGTGAGGGGCGCCATTTCGTGATCAACGTACCGCTGACCGTGGCCCCCTGGTCGCTGGTGCATGTCCACCCGGTATCCCAGATCCGCGAGGCAGTGCTTGAGGCGCTGGCACCGCTGTTTTCAAGCTTTGTCATGCTGCTGTTCATTCTGCTGGCGATGTACCTGGTGCTGCTGCGACAAACCCGGGAGCACGAATCGTTTTCGCAGGCCCTGCAACGGATGGCGGTGACCGATCCGCTGACGGAGGTATTCAACCGGCGTCATTTCATCAGCGTGGCCGAGTCCGAGCGCGAACGCGCCCGACGGCATGACCGGGCGCTGTCGCTGCTGTTTCTGGATGTGGATCATTTCAAGCAGGTCAATGACCGGCACGGGCATGCCGTGGGGGACTTGGTGCTCAAGGAGTTCGTCGTCCGTTGCGGGCGCAAGCTGCGTGCTGCCGACACCCTCGCACGGCTTGGTGGCGAGGAGTTTGCCATTCTGTTGCCGGAAACCGATCTCGACGGGGCTACGCAGGTCGCAGAACACCTGCGCCAGGATCTGGCGGCGGAACCCTTGCGGATCGACGGGCAGTTGATGAGTGTGACAGCGAGCGTTGGCGTTGCGCAGCTGCGGCCGGACGAGTCGGTCGACAGCTGGCTGGGCCGTGCGGATCATGCCATGTACGAGGCCAAGCGGCGCGGGCGCAATCGTGTGCTGACTGAGCGCGAGATGTCGGCATTGACCGCAGGTGACAGGCGGTAACATCATGGGCGTGCGTGTCAATGGGGCGCAATGCCCACGGAATGCAGGTGCGGGCCAGGCGATGGCCCGACAGAAGGCAGATAACCCTTTGGTGCACCCAGAGGCTGAAGGCCCGCACTCAGCCAGACTGTCAGCCATCCCGAGGATTACTCGTCCCCGTTACAGGAAGCTGCCCATGATTTTTGATCTTCGCCGACCAACCCTGGCCGTATCCCGTTTGTTGATCGCTCTGCTGGCCGTCGTCGTGCTGGCCGGTCCCGCGTTTGCCGATGCCGACCTGCCGAAGGTCGATATCGTTTTCGCGACCGGCGCCGAGGCCGATGAGCTGCTGGCCCGGGCCGAGGAAAAAACGCCGTTCTGGCGCCTGATGCGCGGGTTTGTTTCCGAGCGCGAGCTGACCTTCTGCGGCGTGGCGACCGCGGCGATGACGCTCAATGCCCTTGACGTGAAGCCACCGCCCTCGCCGGAAATTCATCCCTTCAGCGTGTTTGATCAGTACAACCTGTTTACCGCCGAGGCGCTGGCGGTGAAGTCCGTGGGCGAGATCCAGCGAAGTGGCCTCACGCTGGAAGAAGTGGCGGCCATTCTGCGCAGCCACGGGGCCGAGGTGGCCGTTCGCCATGCGGGTGAGTACTCTCTGGCGCAGTTCAGGGAGGAGGCGCGGGCGGCGCTGCGCGGGGACGGCAGTATCGTGACCGTCAACTTTGCCCGCGCCGGGCTGGGCATGGAAGGCCCGGGGCATCATTCGCCGCTGGCGGCTTATGACGAGGCCAGCGACCGCTTTTTGATGCTGGATGTGGCGCGTTACGAATGGCCGCCATCCTGGGTGCGGGCCGAGGATCTCTACCGGGCCATGAACACGCGTGACGACGACGCGGGCAAGCAGCGCGGCTGGCTGGTGGTCCGTGCCCAGGGCAGCCCCTGAACCGGATCATTCTGCGGCGGGCTGGCGGTCCATCGGCAGCCCGGGGAGGCTTTCTCGCCCGAAGCAACGGGCACCATGCACAACGGATGTTTTCAGGAGGGCAGAGTCATGAACGACTCGCGACGCGGTTTTCTGCGCATTCTGCTGGCGGGGCTGGCCGCCGCGCCCTGGCCGCTTCAGGCGGCGGGTTCGACAAGCGCAAGCCCGGATGCAGGGACGAGCGATGGTGGCTGGGATGCCGCGGCTGAACGGCTTTGCGGGGTGCAGGGCATTGATCATGGTCTGCTGCACGACACTCGTGCCGCGCTGCTGACCCGGCACGACCCGGCCCGGGTCGAAAAGCTGGCGCAGGTAGCCGTGGCCGCCAGCGACGAGACGCTGGCCGCCGATCTCACGCGAGCCGGACTGGAGGACATCGCAGAGGACGCGCTTTCCCTCATCTTCGGGGTCGAGCGACTGGCCGACTTTGACTTCAGCGCGATCCCGGTATGGGTCGCGCTTGCCTACACCAAGCCGCCAACGCATTGCAGCCCGCAGTTCGGGGACTGGGCGCAACCGCCCAAGGCGGTGTCGCATGGCTGAGGCAAACCAAGGCCACGATGCCGATGTCATCGTGATCGGTGCGGGGATCGTCGGGGCCACGGCCGCTTGGCGGCTGGCCTCGGCCGGTGTTTCGGTGCTGATGGTGGAGGCGGGGGCCGAGGTCAATCGCGGCAAGGCGCTGATCCGGTTCCGCGCCCATCCGGAAAACGGCGTCAATGCCCCCTATGAGGTGCTGCCGAGCGCACCCTATCCGACGGCCGACAACGCGCACTACCTCAATGCCGGCCCGGACAAGTTCATCGGCAGCTACACGCGGGTGGTCGGGGGCACGAGCTGGCACTGGACCGGCTTTGGCACCCGGTTTTTCCCGGCCGATTTTCGCAGTCGCAGTCTCTACGGCGTCGGTGAGGACTGGCCAATCGGCTACGATGACATGGTGCCCTACTACCAGCGCATCGAATCCTTCTGGGGTGTTGCCGGGCCGACCGAGAACGCGCTGGATGCGCCGCGTGACACGGCCTACCCGATGCCCGAGATTCCGCTGACCTGGCTGGACCGGCAAGTGGCGGAGGCGGTGCATGGCATGGGGCTGTCGGTGCGCGCCTGGCCACATCTGCGCAACAGCGTGGTGTTCGATGGTCGGCCGCCTTGTTGCGGCAATGCCAGCTGCGTCCCCATCTGCCCCATTGGCGCCAAGCTCGATGGCAGCCACATCGTGGGCAAGGCGAAGGCGGCCGGGGCGAAATTGCTCAACCCGGCTACCGTGTTCCGGTTGGTGGTGGACAACGACGGGCGGATCACCGAGGCGCACTGCAGGCGGCCCGACGGCGAAGAGACGAAGCTGCGCGCTCGGCATTTTGTGGTCGCCTGTCATGCCATCGAGACCCCGCGGCTGTTGCTGATGTCCCGTGATGACCGTCTGCCTCAAGGCATTGCCAACAGCAGCGACACCGTGGGCCGCTACCTGATGAGCCAGGGTAGCATCGACAGCCGTGGCCTGGTCGCCAAGCCCGTCTGGCCCTACCGCGGCCCCACGACCACCGGCGGCATCTGGGAGTATCGAGACGGTGAAGGACGCAAGAAGCGTGCGGCCATTGGCATCTCGATGCTCAACCGCGGTTTTCGCGCCGCGACCGGACCGATTGACCGCGCTAGTGACCTGATCCACCAGGGACTGGTCGGCAAGGCCCTCGCCGAGCGCCTCAGCGAGCAGTGCGCTCGTGAGCTGGTCCTCAATGTCTCGGCCGAAACCCTGCCGGAGGCCGACAACCGCGTGACCCTGTCCGAGCATCAGGATGAATCCGGCCTGCCGCGTCCGCAGGTGTTCTTCCGCATGGACGACTACACCCGCGATGGCCTTGCCTTCGGAGCCGGCCTTCAGGAAAAGATCCTGCGCCAGATGGGGGCGGACGAAGTCGACAGCGACCCGGCCGGCCTGAGCGTTGCCATTATGGCCGGCAGTACCCGCATGGGTGATGATGCCGGGCGCTCTGTGGTCGACAGCCATTGCCGCAGTCACGATCACGACAACCTGTGGATTCTTGGCACTTCGGTGTTTCCGACCGCGCCGGTCAGCCCGCCGACCGTCACTGCCGGGGCCCTGGCGCTGCGTGCGGCCGATCAACTGCTCGACAGTCTGCGCAAGGGGTGAGGCGTATGCTGCCCGAAGAGGGGCGGTTTGCCCGTCCGGAACACGCTGTCTGCCATGACTGACGCATGAAGCCCCCAGCGACCCACTGGCGCGCACTGGCGGTGCTGGTGCTGCTCAATGCCGTCACGCCGATGGTGCTGGTTGGCCTGGCCCTGTCCGAGCATGCCATCGGCACCGCGCTTGGCCTGGATGTCAGTGAGCAGGTGCTGCTGCTCGAAAGCTTTGTCATGGCGGTCCTGATCCTCACCCTGCTCAGCGGACCGCTGATCGGGCGCTTCGGGATCGTGCGGGTGCTGGCCGGGTCTGTGCTGGGCGCCTCTGCCGTCCTGCTGCTGCTTGCAGCGCACGCGGTCTGGTTGAAGGACCCTACGGCGCTGGAGCTGGCCGCGCTCACCTTTTTGCTTGGCGCCTGCGTGGCGCCGCTGTCGCCTGCCACCCAGGTGCTGGCCGCAGACATGGCCCCCAAGGAGCGGCGGGCCTGCCGGCTTGTGCTCTGGACCGGCGCAAGGACTGCCGGGATGATTGCCGGCGCGCTGTCCGCCGGCGTTTTGCTTGCCCACTATGACTGGGGCGCGGTGTTTCTTCTGCCGCTGGTCCTGCTGCTGCCTGCGCTGGCTTTGCTGCGCGGCCTGCCGCGCGCCGAGGTCGCCGCCCATCCCTTCGACCTGCCGGGGCTCGGGCTGCTGCTGGCCTGGCTGCTGCCGCTGGCCGTGGTTCTGGTGTTTTCGGACGAGTGGTCCGGTTGGGGCGTCGGGCCCGCCGTTCTGGTCGCCATCGCCATTGGCCTGGTTTTGTGGCTGTTTCTGCGTCACTGCCTGCGCGCGGCCGCCCCGCTGCTTCGGCTTGATGCGCTATGGCTGCCGGGCGTTGGCTTCGCCCTGCTGCTGGTGTTTCTGCTCAACCTGGCCACCACGGGTCAGTACGAGGTGCTCTTTGTCCAGGACGTGCTCGGCTGGGCAGCCACCGCGGCCGGCTGGTTCGCGCTGGCCTACGCCTTCGGGCAGCTCGCCGGCGTGGGGGCATCCAGCCTGCTGACGCGATGGCTGGGCAACGTGGTGCTTGTGGGTCTCGGCCTGCTGATTCTGGTTCTGGGGATGATCGGCTACACCCGCTTTGAACCGGGTGCCGGCACGCTGGCGACGGTCCTGCCCCACTTGCTGACCGGCTTCGGGTCGGGGCTGGCGCTGCCCTTGCTGTCGGTGATCGCCTTCAGGCACGTGCCCGAGACGCGCCATGCGGATGTCTCGTCGCTGCTGGTTTTTACCTACATTCTCGGGACGGAGATTGGGCTGGATGCGCTGAGTCTGGTCTACGACCACTTTGCGCAGGCCGCGAAGATGGCCGGTTTCCACGCGGTATTCGTTTCCGAGCTGGGTATTGCCGTGCTTTGCCTGCTGACTGTGCTGCTGGTGCTTTGGTCGCGTCGGGCAATGGCCGGGCGGTAACAGTCGCCATGTTTCTTGGCCCCGGTTGCGCGTTCGGGTGGGGTAGGGACCGGGGTGTTTGCATTCCATGCAGGTGTTCCCGCACAAGAATTTCTGGAGGGTCGGTTCATGAGTCGCATCTTGCTTGCTGCCGGTCGTGATCACAGCCTGCTGGGGCTGGCGGACGGTTCCCTGTTCGGGTTTGGCGGAGAAGGCAGCGGCCGCCCGCCGGAGCCGGCCGACGAACAGGCAGAGGCGCAGGCCGTGGCCCAGTTGTGTGCGCCGGCGGTCGATGTGACGGCGCCCGCGGCCTCCGATATCACGACTCTGCGGGCGCCTGCCGCACTGGCAGCCGGTTTTGGATTCAGCCTGGCGCTGGATGCAAAGGGCCAGGCCTTTGGCTGGGGGACAAATCGTACCGGGCAGATCGGGCCCGAACCGGGGTTCCACGTGGCGCCGACCCCCGTGCGCGGGCTTGTGCCGCTGACCGACATCGCCGCCGGGGAATTCCATGCCCTTGGCCTTGATGCCGAAGGCCAGGTCTGGGGGCTCGGGCGCTGGGGCGACCCGGCCGCCCCGCCGACTACCCGGGGGCAGCCGCAGCGCCTGGACCTGCCACCGATACAGGCGATTGCCTGTGGCCAGGCGTTTTCGGTCGCGCTCGACGAGGACGGGGCGGTTTGGGCCTGGGGTGCCAATGGTGCGGGCGTGCTTGGGCCGGATGCGCCGCGCCGTGGCAGCGGCAAAGCCCTGCGCGTGCCCGGCCTGCCGGCGATCCGGGCCATTGCCGCGGGCAGTCAGCATGTGCTGGCGCTTGATCACCAGGGCCGGGTCTGGACCTGGGGCGGTAATGCCGGTGGCCAGCTTGGCCCGGGATCGGTGGGCGCCCACAGCGCCACGCCGCATCGCCTGCCCGGGCTGTCGGGTATTGTCGAAATCGATGCCGGCAGTGATTTCAGCATGGCCCGAGACGAAGCGGGCCGCTTGCATCTGTGGGGGCTCAATGCTCTGGGCCAGCTTGCCGACCCGGACGCGCCGCGCAGGCGGCCGGAACCGCAGACTGTCACAGGTCTGCCCAAAATCACCGGCATCCGTGCGGGGCAGGCGCATGCGCTGGCCGTGGACAACTCGGGTGGCGTCTGGGCCTGGGGCGCCAATCAGCTTGGCCAGATCGGTGATGGCACCCGCTTTGCGCGCGCCTTGCCCACGCGGGTGTTCTCGCCAAAACAGGGCTGGCTGAATGACGCGCTCGGTCAGCGGGCGGCCGATACCGGCGGTTGGACCATCATCCCGGTGGCCGATTCGCGCGAGACCGCAGACTTGCTGCCCGGAAATGGCTGGCGGGTGGTGTTTTTCGGCTACACGCACTGCCCGGATGTCTGCCCGACCACGCTGGCCCGGCTCGCCGTCCTCACCGAGGCGCTTGAAAACACCTCGGGCCTCACCTTTCAATTCTGCACCGTGGACCCCGAGCGTGATGGTGCCGAACACCTGGGCAACTACGTTCGCCACTTTGCGCCCCGCATCGAGGCCCTGCGGCTGCCGCGGATGCGACTCAACCGGCTGGTGGCTGCGCTGGGGACGGGGTATCGCTACACCCCGGCCGAGGGTGGTCGATACTGGGTGGAGCACAGCACCTACGGCTTCGTGATCGACGATGCCGGTCGCCTGCGCTTTGCGATCCCCGACGGCTATCGGCCGGCACGGGTGGCTGACGACCTGAAAAGACTCATCAACGACAGAGGTATGCGCGCATGAAATGGACCCGCCGACGCTTTCTTCGCAGCTCCGCCCTAGCGCTGGGGGCAACCAGCCTGCCGCTCGGCCTGCTCAGCGGCTGCCGCTCGGACGATGGACCGCGCACCACGCCCGGCTTGCAGATGCCCGAAATCCGCTCGGTTGACGGTCTGCTTGAGGCCGAGCTCGTGCTCGATTACGCCAGCCTCCAGTATCCGGTGATGCCTGATGAGCCCTTTGATGCGGGCGGGGATTCGGTCTCGCCGCAACAGGTGACCTTGCGCTGCTACAACGGGTTTATCACCGGCCCAACGCTGATTGCCCGCCCCGGCGACCGCGTACGCATCGTCATCCGCAACCGCCTGCCGGAAGACCCCGACATTCCGCCGGGCGCGCCGGGACAGTTCAACACCACCAACCTGCACGTCCACGGCGCCTATGTCTCGCCCAAGGACAACGGCGACAACGTCTTCGTCGACATCCCGCCGAGCACCGACTACGTGATGGAATTTGACGTCCCCCTCGACCATCCGCCCGGGACCTACTGGTATCACCCGCATCTGCATGGCTCCGTCGCCCTGCAGGTCGCCAGCGGCTGCGCCGGGGCTTTTGTTGTCGAAGGGGACATCGATGCCGTGCCCGAAATCGCCGCCGCCGAGGAACACACCCTCGTGTTCCAGTCGCTGGTCACCGACGAGCAGGGTCGGCTGGAGGACTTCGCCCTCGTTGATGGGGGCGACATCGAACGGGAATTCATGACCATCAACGGCTTCCTGCGCCCGACCATCGTGATGCGCCCCGGCGAGGTACGACAGCTTAGGCTGGTCCACGCCGGCATCTACCGCACCATGCTGCTGTCGCTCGATGACCATCCCTTGCAGCTGTTTTCCTTCGACGGCGACACGCTGGCACAGGTGAAAACCGTGGACACCCTTCAGCTGTCGCCGGCCAACAAGGCCTCGGTACTGGTCCAGGCCTCAATGAGTCCCGGCACCTACTACCTGCGGCGGCTGGAATTCAGCGAAGACGTCCCCTTCGAGAAACCCGTACCGGAAATTGTGCTGGCGCGCATCGTGGTGCAGGGCGAGCCCCTGCCCATGGGCCTGCCTCAGGGCACTCTCCCGCGCCCGGCCGTACTCGATGAGATCCGGGACGATGAGATCACCGGGTCTCGCACACTGGTGTTCGACGTGCAAAGCGGCGTGCCCGGCGGTTATGGCCCCAATGAGCTGGGGTTTCTTGTCGACCAGCAGATGTTCGATGCCGGACGGGTCGACCAGCGGGTCACGCTCGGCTCGGTCGAGGAATGGACCATCGTCAATGCCACCGGCGCCCAACATCCCTTCCACATCCACCAGGGGCCATTCCAGGTGGTGGCCGTCAACGGCCACCCCGTCACCCCGATGTGGGCCGACACCTGGCCCCTGCCCGGCAACGGCACACTCACCATCCGCCTGCGCTTCGACCGCTTCGACGGCCGCTACGTGCTGCATTGCCACATGCTGCCCCACGAGGACCTGGGCATGATGCAGGTCGTGGAGGTGGTTTAGGGAATCTCTGCACGAATGCTTCAGATTCCCGATTGGGGCATGGATGCCCCAGCGCGTAATGGCGAAGGCGGTTGAGCTGCTGGCACGGGGCCTCACCGCTCGAAGGAGGCGGCAATTCAGAAGTTTTGCCAGAGACTTTGGTGGCGTCATGATTGATGTGGCCCCGAGCGATTTGGGCGCGACCACCTGGTGATTTTTCGGGCTTGCTGCGCCACCAGTGTCCCACGGACATGAAAAAGGCCCGACAAATCGGGCCTAAGTCATTGAATTATATGGTGGCCAGAGAGGGAATCGAACCCCCGACACGGGGATTTTCAATCCCCTGCTCTACCAACTGAGCTATCTGGCCGTCGCGAGGCGCGCATTTAATCGCCTTTTTCCTCGCGCGTCAAGTGTTGGGTGTTTTGAGGGGCAAGCCTTGCCGGAGTGCCGGTGCGCCCGGGCGGGCGTTTCTGCGATGCCTGCGGCCTTGCATTCCCCGGCAGGTGGGTTTCGGTGTATTCTTGCAGATCGACACATTCATTCTCATCACGCCGTCTTTATCATGTCTGAGCGTCGCGCCGCGGTCGAACGCAATACCCTCGAGACCCGCATCCGGGTCGAAGTCAATCTGGACGGCAGTGGCCGTGCCGAACTGGTCACCGGTGTGCCGTTTTTCGAGCACATGCTCGACCAGGTGGCGCGCCACGGAATGATTGACCTGACCGTTCAGGCCGAGGGCGACACGCATATTGACGATCACCACACGGTTGAGGACGTGGGTATCTGCCTTGGCATGGCCGTGGCCCGTGCGGTGGGCGACAAAAAGGGCATCCTGCGTTACGGTCATGCCTATGTGCCGCTGGACGAGGCGCTTTCGCGGGTCGTGATCGACCTGTCCGGTCGTCCGGGCCTGGTGTTCAACGCGGACTTTACGCGCCATCTGATCGGCCGGTTCGAGACCGAACTGGTGCCGGAGTTTTTCCAGGGCTTTGTCAATCACGCGGCGGCAACGCTGCACGTGGACAACCTGCGCGGTGACAATGCGCACCATCAGGCAGAAACAATCTTCAAGGCCTTCGGGCGCGCCCTGCGCATGGCGGTGAGCGCGGATGCGCGGGCGCAGGATGTCATTCCCTCCACCAAGGGCGCCCTCTGACGGCCCAAATCGTTTCCATGAGCCAGATCACCATCATTGATTACGGAATGGGCAACCTGCGCTCGGTGGCGAAGGCCATTGAGCATGTGGCGCCTGCGGGTACCCGGGTGGTGGTCAGTGGTTCGCCTGTCGATGTGCGCGCGGCCGATCGGGTGGTATTTCCGGGGCAGGGCGCGGCGGCAGACTGCATGAGCGAGCTGCGTCAGCGCGACTTGGCGGACGTGGTGCTTGAGGTGGCGGCAGACCGGCCGTTTCTCGGAATCTGCATGGGGATGCAGGTGCTGATGGCGCACAGCGAGGAAAACGGCGGCACGGAGTGTCTCGGGCTGTTTCCGGGGGCGGTGCGGCGGTTTGGTGACATGACCGATGCCGAGGGCTTGCGGTTGAAGATTCCTCAGGTGGGCTGGAACGGACTGATGCCAACCCGGGCGCATCCGCTGTTCGACGGGATCGAGGCAGGGACGCGCTTTTATTTCGTGCACAGTTACCACGTGGTACCCGAAGACGAATCGCTGGTCGCGGCCACGACGGACTACGGCATCCGTTATGCCAGTGCGCTGGTCCAAGACAACGTGTTCGCCCTGCAGCCGCATCCTGAGAAGAGCGCGGCGGCGGGACTGCGCCTGCTGGAGAATTTTGCGCGCTGGGATGGGTCGGCCTGATCTGGACCCGGCAGTGCGCCTGCGGGGCGTCTGTGCTCTGCCTGGCCGTCGTACAGTCATTGGAAGGCGTCGTGCAAGAAACTCCCGTGTGACGGCAGGAAGCCGCGGAAGGCATTATGCAGAGACTCCCGGGCCGATACATGCTCGGTCCGTACTCCGCGATTCAATGGCTTGCGCCATTTTTCGGTGGGGCATCCGTGTCCCAGTCGGGAATCTCCGCGTTTGTGCGGAAATTCCCCAAAGATCGACACTAGACGAGGACCAACTGAGGCCATGCTGCTCATTCCGGCGATCGATTTGAAAGAGGGCAAGTGTGTCCGTCTGAAACAGGGACGCATGGAGGACAACACGGTGTTTTCGGATGACCCGGTGGCGGTCGCCGATCGCTGGGTCGAGGCGGGCGCGCGCCGGCTGCACCTGGTGGATCTGGATGGCGCTTTTGCCGGCTCTCCGAAAAATCTGGAGGTAATCCGCCGGATCGTCGATGCGCACCCGGAACTGCCGGTGCAGATCGGCGGGGGCATTCGGGATGAATCCACGGCCGAAACCTACCTGGAGCTGGGCGTGAAGTTCGTGATCATCGGGACCAAGGCGGTCAGCGAGCCGCACTTTGTCTCGGATTTGTGCCTGTCCTTCCCGGGGCACGTGATCGTCGGTCTGGATGCCCGCGACGGCAAGGTGGCCATCGATGGCTGGTCAAAGCTGTCGAACCACGACGTGGTCGACATGGCCCAGCTGTTCGAGCGCGATGGGGTGGCGGCAATCGTGTACACCGACATTTCACGCGACGGGATGATGCAGGGCGCGAACATGGAGGCGACCCGTGCGCTGGCGCGGGCCGTCCGCATTCCGATCATTGCCTCGGGCGGCATGACCAACATGGACGACATCGAGCGGCTTTGCGATGCCGACGAGGATGGTGTGGCCGGGGCGATTCTCGGCCGGGCGCTGTACGAGGGCAGCCTGGATCTGGCCACCGCGCAGGCTTATGTGGACGGGCGCTGCGGCGTGCCGGAGTTTGACGCCTGATGGGGCTGGCCAGGCGCATCATTCCCTGCCTGGACGTGGACAACGGCCGGGTGGTCAAGGGGGTCCGTTTCGAGTCGATCCGGGACGCTGGCGATCCGGTCGAGGTGGCACGTCGCTACGATGCGGAGGGCGCGGACGAAATTACCTTTCTGGATATCAGCGCCTCGCACGAAGGGCGGGACACCATGGTCCACGTGGTCGAACAGGTGGCCGAGCAGGTGTTCATCCCGCTGACGGTGGGCGGGGGAATCCGCACGCTGGAGGATGTGCGGCGGATGCTCAACGCCGGCGCGGACAAGGTGTCGATCAATACGGCGGCAGTGCACAATCCCGACTTCGTGCGCGAGGTCAGCGACCGGATCGGTAGCCAGTGCATCGTGGTGGCCATCGACGCCAAGCGGGTGAGTGCCGAAGGCGAGCCGCCACGCTGGGAGATCTTTACGCACGGAGGGCGCAAGCCCACCGGGCTGGATGCCATCGAATGGGCGCGAAAAATGTGCGCATTCGGCGCCGGCGAGCTGCTGGTGACGAGCATGGACCGCGACGGTACCCGGCAGGGCTTCGACCTGGCGCTGACCCGGACGATCTCGGACGCGGTGCCGGTGCCGGTGATTGCTTCGGGTGGCGTCGGCAGTCTTGACCATCTGGTCGAAGGTGTGCGGGAAGGGCATGCCGACGCCGTCCTCGCGGCGAGCATCTTCCATTTTTCGGAGCATGCCATCGCCGAGGCCAAGCAGCGGATGGCGGAAGCGGGTATCGAGGTGCGGCTCTGATCGGTGCCTGGCGCATCGCGGCCGTGGTCGCGTCGGCCCGAGGCTGGTATAGTGCCTGCCCTCTAAGGTAATTCTGCACAAAGCCATCCTTAGGCTTTGTGCAGACACGCCCGGGCCGATACATGCTCGGCCCGGGCTCCGCGATTCAATGGCTTGCGCCATTGTGCGGCAGGGCATCCGTGCCCTGCACGGGAAGGT
>JBNGDJ010000010.1:0-17701 GCA_049974825.1 Halothiobacillaceae bacterium
GGCAGGGCATCCGTGCCCTGCACGGGAAGGTCTGCATTTGTGCAGACCTTCCCTTATCGACCGGCCAGCGCCTTGCCCATAAGCCGGGAAGTCAGGTCGACAATCTGGATCACCTGATCGTAGTGCATGCGCTTGGGGCCGATGACCCCCAGCACACCGAGGATCTCGCCCTCGTGCGCGTAAGGGGCCCCGATCACGCTGCATTCCTCGAACGTGGGGCTGCCGGATTCACTGCCAATAAAAATCTGTACGCCCTCGGCCCGCTCGCAGCGGTCAAGCAGCTCCAGCAATTCCTTCTTTTCGCTGAATGCCTGGAACAGGCGCTTGACCCGCTCCATGCTCGAGAGCTCATCGAGTCCCATCAGGTTGACGTGCCCGGCCACGATCACGTCCGCCTCCGGCGGCCCGGCTTCGTCCCCCACCGCCGACTCGGCGAGCACGATCGCCTCGCGCAGGCCAGCCTCGATATCCGCACGCATGCTGTGCAGCTCTTCCACCAGGCGACTGCGCATGTCCTGGACGCTCACGCCGGCCAGCGTTTCGTTCAGGTAATTGGAAAACCGCACCAGCTCCGCCTGGCTGTAAGGCCGGTCAGTGGTGACAATCCGGTTCTGGACCTGGCCATCGCGAGTCACAAGCACGGTCAGTACCCGGTGCTCGGAAAGGCCGATGAACTCGATCTGGCGGAACGCCGATCGCAGCGGCCTTGGCACAGTCACCACCCCGGCAAACTGGGTCAGGCTGGACAACAGATTCGAGGCCGTGCCGGCAATGCGCTGGGGGTCGCCCTCGGCTTCTTCCAGCAAAGCCTGCTCGAGCTTGGCTGCGTCCACTCCGCGCCCGCCGCGCTGGATCAGCAGGCTGTTTACGAACAGACGGTACCCTTGCTCGGTTGGAATCCGGCCGGCCGATGTGTGAGGCGCGCGGATCAGACCAAGCTCTTCGAGATCCGCCATGACGTTGCGGATGGTTGCCGGGCTGAGATTTACGTCGCCCATGCGCGACAGCGTCCGGGACCCGACGGGGCTACCCTCGTCGATGTACCGGTCAATCAGGGCACGCAGCAAGGTCTGCGCCCGTTCACTGAGGTCCGACCACTCCGTCATCTGTTCATGCCGCCGGCAGGTGACGCCAAGGCCGCGGGGGCAGCTTGGCACTCTCAATAAAAGAGTGCCAAAGCTACGCAGGCGCCCGGATGGTGTCAAGCACCACCACCCGCCGAGAGGGGGCAGCTGCCTTCATGCTCAAACAAACGGCAGACAAGGCGTATACTCGGCAGAACCACGCGCCACGGCCCGCGGACCGGGCGACACCAACACCGCCCCGGCGGACAGCCATCCACAGCAGCCACCCAACCATGCCTAGAAAACCGTCCAAGGCCTTTCGCCATGTGGGCATCCTGATCAAGCCGACGCACGACCCGGTTCTCCCGGACGTGCTGCGTCGGCTCACGGCATTCCTGGACGACCGCAAGACCCGCTGGTCGGTGGAAGTGCAACATCGTCACCACTTCGAAGAGCTTGAGGTGGAAACCTTCGAGCGACTCGAACGGCCTGACTGCGACCTGATCATCGTGATCGGCGGTGACGGCACCCTGCTGAACGCGGCGCGCATGCTGGCCCGCTGGAACGTGCCGGTCATGGGCGTCAATCTGGGTCGACTGGGATTTCTGGTGGATGTCGCGCCGAACGAGATCGAAACCCAGCTCGGCAGCGTCCTTGACGGGGAATATGTCGAGGAGTCGCGCATTCTGCTTGATGGCGCGCTGGTGCGCGAAGACACCACCCTGATGCGCGGTGTGGCATTCAATGACATCGTATTCAAGATGCGTGACCCGGCCCGCATGGTGGAGTTTTCCATGCACATCGACGGTCGCCTCGTGAATGTCCAGCGCTCCGATGGTGTGATTATTTGTACGCCGGCCGGCTCCACCGCCTACGCGCTCTCCGCTGGCGGGCCGCTGATTTCGCCGGATCTTGATGCCATCGGCATCGTTTCGATCTGTCCCCATACGCTCAGTTATCGGCCCATCGTCATCGGAGCGCACAGCACCATCGAGATCGAGCCGGCCGGGGCCTCCCGCGGCGCCGGCATCGTGAGCTTTGACGGGCAAATCAATCACCGCATGGAACAGGGGGACAGGCTGGTCATCCGCCGTCATGAACAGCAGGTCCGGCTGATCCACCCGGCCGGACACGACCACTACGCCGTGCTGCGCAACAAGCTGAACTGGGGAGGCAAGTTCTAGAGGCCATGCTCAGCCAACTGCACATCCGGGACTTCGCGCTGATCGAGCGCCTGCGCCTCGATTTCGGCGCGGGCATGACCACCCTGACCGGCGAAACCGGCGCGGGCAAATCCATCCTGATCGACGCGCTTGGTCTGGTGCTCGGCGCCCGGGCCAACGCGGCCCTGGTCCGCCCCCAAGCCGATGCCGCGGAGGTCACCGCCGTATTCTCCATAGAGGACGACAGCCCGGCGCAGCGCTGGCTGGTCGAACAGGCGCTGGAAGAGGACGAGGAATGCATTCTGCGTCGGGTCGTCAAGGCCGATGGCAAGTCGCGGGCCTGGATCAACGGACGCCCCGTTCCCCTGCAATCAATGCGTGCCCTTTCCGAGCAACTGATCTCCATCCACGGGCAGCACGAAAACCAGCGCCTGATGCAAGCATCGGTGCAGCGCGACATTCTCGACGGCTTCGGTGGACTGGATACGCCCCGAACCAAAATCCGGACCATGGCGCGCGAACTGGCCGAAATGACGGCAAGGCAGGCGCAGCTTGAAGCAGACCAGGCCGCGCGCGCGGATCGACTTGAACTTCTCGGGTACCAGCTTGAAGAAATCGATGAGATCGCCCCCGAAGACGACGAGTTCGACACCTTGCACGAGCAGCTTCAAAGGCTGTCGCATGCCGACGAGCTGGCTGCCACCGACGATCGGCTGACCGCGGAGCTGTACGAAGCGGACGACAGCCTGCACGACCGGATCAGTCGGGCGGCCCGCACACTGGACGGGCTGATGGTGCATGACCCGGCCCTGGCACCCATTGTTGAATCGCTGGAAACGGCCAACGTGCACCTGGAAGAGGCCGCAGCCGCGCTGCGACAACACCGGGAAACGCTGGAGCATGATCCCGAGACGCTTGCCCGGGTTCAGAGTCGGCTGGACATCCTGCACGACCTGGCGCGACGGCATCGCGTCGCGCCGGAACAGCTGACACCCCACGTAGCCTCGCTTCGTACGGAGCATGAACGGTTGCAAGGCGAATCAGAGGATGCCAGCGGGCTGGCCGACCGGATCGCCCAGGCCCGCAGCGAATACCGGGCGCAGGCGGAGGCGCTTTCGCACAAGCGCCGGGAAGCGGCCGAACGTCTGGGCGTGGCGGTGACCGAGGCTATTCGCCAGCTGGGCATGCCCCATGGCTCGTTCACCGTGATGGTGACGCACGATCCAGAGCAGATCGCTGAGCACGGCAGCGACGAGATTCGATTCGAGATTGCCCCGAATCCCGGCCAACCCGCCAAGCCCCTGGCCAAAATCGCCTCCGGGGGCGAACTGTCCCGCGTCAGCCTGGCACTCAAGGCCCTGACCGCCACCCATGACCCGGTGCCCACCTTCATCTTCGACGAGGTTGATACCGGGATCGGCGGCGCAACGGCAGACATCGTGGGGCGGTACCTCAGGCGACTCGGACAAACCCGGCAGGTTTTCTGCGTCACGCACCTGGCTCAGGTCGCCGCCCACGGGCATCACCAGTGCCGGATCACCAAGCACCAGGACCCCGAGCAAACGCGAACCGAAGTCGAATCGCTTCAGGCGGATCAGCGAGTGGACGAACTGGCCCGGATGCTCGGTGGCGCCACGCTCACCGAGCGCACCCGCCAGCTTGCGCGGGAAATGCTCGATGCCGCCAAGACTGAGACGATGGACTGATCCGTCACCAGGCCTGCCGGATCGATGCGCCTGCCCCGCCGAAACCATCATTCATCAGTCGTTCATCTTGCCGGGGCAATCTTCCGAAGCATTTCGCGCAAACCCTTTCGGAGCCTGCCACCATGTCGGATACACAACGGATCGGCCACGTCATCGAGGATGGCGACGAGCCGATGAGCAACCATTCGGCCAACCCGCTTTTCCAGGACATTCTCGCCAGGCGCCTGTCTCGCCGCGACGTGCTCAAGGGCGGCTTGGCCGCCGCCATGGGCGGTATTTTCGGGGCAGGACTTGCCGGCTGCGGGGAGGGTTCTGACAAGGGCGCGCCTGCGAAGCCACAGTCTTCAGCCGAGCCGGCCGCCGACCTGCTGGGCTTCAAGCCCGTGCCGGTCGCGGGAGAGGACCGGGTACACGTACCGGACGGCTACCGGGCCACGGCCATCCTGCCTTGGGGTACGCCGATCGCGGGCGACATGCCCGCCTGGCGGCCGGACAATGATGGCGCGAGCCAGGCCATGCAGGTAGGCAGCCATCACGATGGCATCCACTTTTTCCCCATCGAGGGCAAGGACCCCTGGACCGGCAGTTCGGAAGACGGACTGATCGTCATGAACCACGAATATATCGAGCCACGCTTTCTGCACGCCGCGGCGGCCGGCATGCCGCTGGGCAGCAGTGATTATCCGCAGAACCCCGATGGCAGCCGGGACAGCGACCAGGTGCTCAAGGAAATCCACGCCCACGGTGTGAGCGTGGTGCGCATCAAAAAACAACCGGATGGCAGCTGGCAGGTGATGCCGGATGCGCGAAACCGCCGAATCACCGGCCTGACGCCCATGGAAATCGGCGGTCCGGTCCGTGGCTCCGACCTGCTCAAGACCAGGTACAGCCCGGATGGCACCCGCGGCCGCGGCACCCTGAACAACTGCGCCCACGGCGTCACCCCCTGGAACACCTATCTTGCCGCCGAGGAAAACTGGGCATCTTACTTCAACAACGATGCGGACGAACAACCCCGCGAACAGACCCGTTACGGCGTGACCCACCGCCGCTATGCCTGGCACAGGGCAGACAGCGGCGCTGACGAGTTCATGCGCTTCGACGTGACGCCGAAGGGTACCTCCGCCAGGGAAGACTACCGCAACGAGGCCAATACCTTCGGGTGGGTCGTGGAAATCGACCCATTCGACCCGGACAGCACCCCGATCAAGCGCACGGCGCTCGGGCGCTTCGCGCACGAAGGCATTGTGTTCGCACCGCCGGTGGAAGGCCGGCCGATCGTCTGCTACTCGGGTGACGATGCCCGCTTCGAATACATCTACAAGTTCGTGAGTGACGAGCCGTACCACAAGGCCACGGCCGGTGGGCACCTGCTGGAAAAAGGCACCCTCTACGCGGCCCGATTCAATGAGGACGGCAGCGGCGAATGGTTGCCGCTCGTCTTCGGTGAAGGTCCGCTGCAACCCCAGCCGATCAACCAGGGCGAAGAGCGGGACTGCCACTGCTTCAGGGACCAGGCGGAAGTGCTGGTCAACACCCGTCTTGCCGCGGACCTGCTCGGTGCAACCAAAATGGACCGGCCCGAGTGGGGCGCGGTTGATCCGAAGACCGGTGCCGTCTACTTCACCCTCACCAACAACACCCGTCGCGAAGAGGACCAGACAGAGCCGGCGAATCCGCGTGCCAACAATTACGACGGTCATATCATCCGCTGGCGCGAGGCGAACGACGATCACGCGGGCACCCGCTTTGAATGGGATATCTTCGTCCTTGCCGGACCGGCCGATGCAAGCCGCACCTTTGCCGGCGAAGCCCTTCACGATGACAACAAGTTCACCAGCCCGGACGGACTCTGGTTCGATGCCGATGCCCGGATGTGGATTCAGACGGATATCAGTGAAAGCGTGCAAAACAGCGGGCGGTTCGAGGAATTCGGCAACAATGCCATGCTGGCAGCCAACCCGGTAACCGGCGAGATCCGGCGTTTCCTGACCGGCCCCATCGGCCAGGAGATTACCGGCGTGGTCACGACGCCGGACCAGAAGACCATGTTCATCAATGTCCAGCACCCGGGGGCAACCACGCGCGCGGACGACTTTGCCGAAGGCAGATTCAGCAGCCACTGGCCTGACGGAAACGGCTCGATTCCGCGATCATCCACCGTGGTCATCAGCCGGGTCGACGGCGGGAAAATTGGTGCAGGATAAGAACCACGATTCAAATTCGCCAGTTCACCCAATTTACCCTGCATCAGGGCGCAACCCGTTGAAACGGATGATGCGCGACCGCGAATTTCTGCGCGAAGTCATGCAATGTCCTGCAGTCTCCCGGCCTGAAATACAAAAGGCCCCGGCTCAATGCCGGGGCCTTCTTCTTATGTTCAGCGCAAGCTGAATTGCTGCTCAGTCAGCATCCGGGCGAGTCAGAAGATCGGCTGCCCCGCCCCGCGATTCGTTTGCGAATCACCGAATAAACGGCACGTACTCGTTCCAGTAAGTACCCCCCTCTTCCCAGGACATCTCGGGATCAATCAGGGTCTCCCCAATACCGACACCAAAGGTGAAGCTGGTGGGGTTGGTGTCGATCGGCCGGTCGACGATCAGCTCACCGTAGCCGTAGGGGCGACCATCCTGGTGATCGAAGGCGGTCTGCTCAGTCCGGTAATACCGGAAATTGGGCAGTGTATCGGCGAAGACGTCCTTGCCGAACTGGTAACGCTGGGTGACCACCACCTGCCGATACCGGGCGGCGGCCGCCAGCGCCTCTTCACGCGGCGGATACAGCAGCGCGCCCTCAACCGTCCCGTCTTCGGCCAGATAATCGCCACGGGCGGTCATTTCGCGCATCAAAAGCAGCCGCTGCTTTTGGCTGGCTGCCAGAGCGTCAGCACTGCTGGTATCCAGCTCCGGCCAGTCCGCGCTGTAGCCCTCCGCACTGCGGATGGTCGCAGCCATGAAACGTTCCATGGACTTGGGCATGTCTCCGTACAAGCTGGCGCCGACCACGTACTCAAGGAACAGCCGGAACTCCCCGCGGTTGGTCACCCGATTGGCAGGCTCGGCCACAGTCGAGCGACCCGGCGTGCCACTGGCCGAGTCATCGCCATCTGCAACGTACCCAAGATAGTCCATTTCCGCCCAGCCCCGAGCCCCGGGTAGTTGCCTCGGAAAGGCAAAGGTCGAGTCGACGGTGTTGCCGGTGCCCGCTGTAAACAGCTCGTACTGCCGTTCCGGCTGGGGCGCGTTGCCCGAGTGACAACCGGCACACTGGGTCAGCTCCTCGGCATTCTGGGGGCGCAACGCCCCGTTGGCATCCTCGATGTAACCGGCGAGAATCCAACCGGCTCCATTTTCGATCCAGCCTTCATTGGCATTGGCATAAACCGGCGCCGTCTCAGACTTGTTGCCCGGCATGATCGCATTCGGGTCGAAGGGCTGGAGCTTGTACATGTAGCGCACTTCTTTCACCCGATCCGAACGCGTGCCCGGGTAGCGGCTGGGCGCATCGGCCGACCCGTCTGCTTCAAGATCGACATAATGCAGAGGATGGGCAAACTCGGTCCCCAGCGGATACAGCCCCGGTTCGACTGTCACGTCCCCGGCCGCACCATGGTACTGGCCCGGCGAATCCGGTGTCAGCCGATCCTGAATCACACGAGCCAGCAGATCCAGATTCGCCTCGTAGACCGCGCGGCTAAACTGCCCCTGGGCATCCTTCATGAACTTTTCGGGCAGCCGAATGTAGATCCCGGAAACGCTGCCTGCATGGGGGGTGAAGATCCCGTAGGGCATGAAGTTGACTGCACGCCATCCTGTGTTCCAGGCCCCCTGATCCTCAAACAGGCCATTTTCGGGATTCGCGCTTCGAACGAAACCATCCCCATCGGCCGGCAGATCCCCCGACGAGAGACCGGGCAGCAGGCGCATGGGGTCATCGCGAACACCCGGGTCCCAGTCATCCGGTGTACCGGGCCGACGATCAAAGGCTTCCTGCCAGTTGTCCTGGCGGATGTAAGCCGTCATGTCCCAGGTCGCCGGATCGATTCCCATCGCTGCAACAGCGGCGCGAAGCGTTTCCGGACGGAGCACGTTCTCCCAGGTGTTGAAGCTGTTGTTCTGATAGAGCGGATGCAGGTTTGAAGCAAAGGCGTACTCGGTCTGCAGGTCGCCCACCACGTCGTACTTGCCGGCCTGCGGATTGTTGTTGCCGTACTTGCCTCGCTCGTACAGGCCGTTGGTGTGACAGAACAGGCAGGCGTTCTGATGACCGTTGGCTGTCTCGATGTAGCACTGCGGGGGAATGTGTGCTGCCGGGTTGTCAAAAAGCACCCGGTCGTAATACGAACCTTTCAAGGCGCTGCGGATGGGCTCCTCCGGCTCCGGCTGGGGGGCGGGTTCGACCGAAGCGTTGTCGCTTCCGCCGCCGCAACCGGTCAGGGCGATGGCGAGGGCGAGCGACAGCGGCGCCGCCCGATAGAGGTTGTTCGGAGTTTTCATCGGGGCATCTCTCGTTCGATGAGTGGCATGTGAGATTCTCGAAACAATCGCCAGAGTGCCTGGCGATTCTGTCGAGGACCTCGACGACAAAGGGGGTACCGGAAGGCACCCCCTGCTCCATCAAGGGTCATGCGTTTCCATCACGCAGATGGAACGACAAACCCCGATTACATGCCCGGCATGCCGTGAATGTAGCCAACCGGTGCTTCGAGGTAGTAGTTCGGCGTGCCGTACTTGTTGACGCCATCACGCTGCTCGACGTGGCTGATCAGGGTCTGCTTCACGCTGTCCGGCATGGAACGGAGCCAATCACCTTGGTGCTGCGCGTTGCTCATTACATAGGCATGGCCATTGAGGTTGTCGAGAACCTGAAGGCCGGTTGCCTCAGCGCCAGAGGCGGTGACCAGGATGCGCGAGAGCTCCTCGGTATCCACGTTGTAGGCCCATACGAAGTTGTTCACGTGCGTACCGGAATCCTCGCCAATAAACAGCGTGCGCATCTTCTCGGAGAAGAACACGTTGTCGGTATTGGCGATGCGATCCGGGTTGGCCGTGTTGCCCAGTGCGTCGGTAGTGATTTCCTCGCCCAGAAGCATGGTCGGAACGTACATCTCGACACCCACGTAGGCGGAGTTGATCGGGTTGCCGTCGGTGTCCACCTGGCCGCTGCGCAGGTCGACCTCATAGGTGCCACCGGCGTTGTTCTTCTCGACCTGGATGTGATCAACCGGGAAGGTATCGTCCGACAACATGCCGCGATCGATGTAGGACATGGCCACGTAGAGACGCTTGTCCGCATCGTTGATGGCCACACCTTCCATCTTGTTGAACTCGGTAGTGGCACCCTTGTAGGCCGCCATGCGCCGCGGCTCGAGGAAGGCAGCGGCCTTCTCCATGCCCGGCTTGAGCTTCAGGTATTCGATCGAGGTCTGACCGGCACGTACGGCTTTTGCACCATCGAAAGGCTCGTCGCTGATCTCGAACATGTCCGTGAACTTGATGCCGCTGTCGATGTAGGCCTTGATCTCGTCACGAGTGGCAGAACCGAGCGCAACCCACTCAAGATTGGCGCGGCCGCCAGCAGCTGAGCTGGTCTGGTTCCACTTGGCCGCGTACAGGGTGCCGCCCTGGGTCGGATCGTTAGCCACGTTGCCGACGAACATGAACAGGGCCACGTTGGTACCGTCATCACCGAAGTAGGCCGTGCGACCATCAGGCATGAAAATGGCCATTTCCCAGGTGCCGCGGCCCATGCCGAAGTGCTTGACCGGCGTGGTCGAGCCGTCGGCATTGACCTTGACTTCCAGCGGCCAGCCGTAATCGTAGGGGTTGGCTTCCTTCTGGTTGTTGAAATACACCTCGGTCAGCGCCTTGATACCTGCTGCGGTACGCGAACCATAGCCACCGGTTGTCGGGTCGATGAAGTACAGGTCGTAGTCTTCCTCGCCACCCAGGTGCGTGTTCCAGGGGGTTTGGGAGCCGAAGCAGAGAATCCACGCGCCATTGACGGAGGAGAAGTCGATCGCTTCCTGCTTGGCCAGCTTCAGCATGCCGTTGCTGTCCTGCTCAAGGTTTGACAGCGTCATGGACATGGGCATGCGGCTGTACCAGTTCTCGACACGGTACGCTTTTTCACCATCGGCCAGGATGTTGTCGTATTCCCAGTGGTTGACCATCCACAGGTTGCCGTCCACATTCAGCAGGCTGTTGGAGTCCGGAGTTTCGGCGATGACCGGGTCACCGTTCGGGTCCATGATCGGATTGCCCGCCACGTCGAACAGCTGCGCCGTGGCGTAGGAACCGCCCACCATGGTGTCGGTGTTCTTGAACAGCGTCTGATAGCTGAGCGGGAACTCTTCGGTCGAGCCGTCGTCGTAGGTGACGATTGCCTTGGACTCGGTGTAGGTGGTGGTCATCTTTTCCGGGCTGTCAATCCCCGGGGCAGGCGTGTCGGTGAACTGCACCGACTTGACGGTTTTGGTGCTGGTGTCGTTGTTGTCGTCGTCACTGTCGTTGCATCCGACCAGTGCCAGGCCCACGGCCAGGGACAGGGCGCTGATGCGCAGCAAAGGCATGCTGTCGAGTTTCATGGTGTGTGCGCTCCGAAAGGGTTTGGGTTTTGCCAATGCCCGAAGGGTATTTCAGGCTGCGGCGAACCCTACGCGGCAGCTGTTTCAGCACTATGGCAACCTTGTGACAGCCAGATGACATGGATTGACCCAGCCCAAACTTTCCTTATGACCCGGGCGTTGCAAGTACGCCCCGCAGCACAATGACGCAAGTGATTGAACTGGGCAGTTGAGCCGATATGGAACGCGGGCGGCACCTGTCGAGGCGAAAACGAAGGCGTTGTCCACGAGACGTCAGGGTGAATACAAAACAAGACGCCCCCGGTCGGATGGATCGACCGGGGGCGTTTTCATGGGGCTCGGAGGAACTTGAGCATCAAGCGCGCAGGCGCATGGGTCGAGGTGCGCCTGAGCGGACAAGGACAATACCGGGAATTCCCCGGTTGCCCGTTGGCAACCCAAATGGCACCGTCTCAGCGGCCTCGACCCTCGTGGGGTGTTCGGCTGATGCCGTAGATCACGAGCGAGTAATCCGTCATGTCGAATTCGAATTCCTCGGCGATGGCCGCAATGCGTTCCTGGATCACCGGGTCGTGAAATTCCTCTACCCGGCCGGTCTTGATGCAGACGATGTGATCGTGATCACCCTTGGAAATCAGCTCGAATACGGCCTTGCCCCCCTCAAACTGGTGGCGCTTGACGATATCCGCGGTCTCGAACTGGGTGAGGACCCGGTAAACCGTGGCCAGACCAATCTCCTCGCCCCGGTTCAGCAATTCCTTGTAAACGTCCTCGGCACTCATGTGCCAGTCCGGGTTGCTCTCCAGGATTTCGAGAATCTTTACCCGTGGCAGCGTGACCTTGAGCCCCGCCTTCTTCAATTCACTCGATTCCAAGGTTTTTCCTCCATGGCCAGACACCGGACAAACCGGTTGCGGCCGTTTTGCGTGTGTGCGCTCGGGTTTGTTGGATATTTCCAGGGAATCTCCGCCCGATCGCAGAGACTCCCGATTGGGGCACGGATGCCCCAACGCATAATGGCACAAGCCATTGAATTACAGGGCGTGGGCCAGGCATGAGCAGGGGGGGCTCCGCCAGCTGGCGCCTCATGTTGTCAGCCCACAAGGACATGCCTGTGTGGACGCGTAGACCGACACAAGCTCACAAGCCCAAGAATGGCTTGTTGCTCCGCGCTTTCCAATGACGACCTGCAGCAGCACGGGGCGAACAATGCTCAGACCACCCGCCTGGAATCCAACAGGGCGCCCATGGTTTGTGACAGCCGACCGGGGATAGGCAAGTCAGCGGCTCCCGCCAGCTGCACGAGCCTGTCCGGTCCACGGGACACGAGCAGTCCTCGTTCTGGACTTGGGCCGTCGACGCTACGTATGATTGCGCTATCTTTCAAACGACGAAGTATAACCAAATGCGTCGAGTTTACCTGCCCCTCCTGTTCATTTCCCTGCTCCTTTCCGGCTGCTCGCGGGTGTATGTACCGCCCTTCGTGCAGGTGTATCAACCCGATATCCACCAGGGGAATGTGCTGATGGCGGAGGATGTCGAGCGCATTCGGCCCGGCATGTCCGCCGCCGAGGTGCGCGCCCTTCTGGGTACCCCCTCACTGCGCCCGGTATTCGACGCTGAACGCTGGGACTATGTCTTCTACAGCAAGCCCGGCAAGCAGAAGGTTTTCCAGCATCGTCTGGTGATCGTGTTCGAAAACGGGCGCGTGAAGGATACCCGACAGGAAGGCGATCCGCTGCCCGTTGACGAGGCCGAGCTCGCCCGCATGTTCATGGACTGAGGTGCACCATCCTGCCCACGCCCCCCCCAGAAAAGCTCCGAATGCCTGATCACGGCGACGCGCGACCCGCCCTGTGGATGCCGCCACGCGGCCGGAATGTCGAGGGCGATGAACGGCGTGTCGGGGTCGAGCTGGAAATGAACGGGGTCACGCTCGACGATCTGGCACAGACCGTAGCCGATGCGCTTGGTCTTGAAGTCTCCACCCCGGGTCGATACGAGCGGGCAATCACCGGAGACCCGGCCGGTGAGTGGAAGGCAGAGCTCGATTTTCGCCTGCTGCGCGACATGGGCCGGGAAAGGCGGGGCGGTCACGAGCTGATGGACGAATTGCGCCAGTCAGCCGAGGAATTGCTCGCGCGTGTTTCCGAGCCGGTGGTGCCCTTCGAACTGGTCTCCCCGCCCCTGCCGCTGCGCCGGCTGCCGGAGGTCGAACAACTGATCGACCGGCTGCGCGCCCGCGGTGCCCATGGCACGACCCGGCAAACCACCAGCGCCTTCAGTCTGCAGCTCAACCCGGAGCTGCCCGATTTGAGCGCACAAACCATCCTTGATTATCTGCGGGCATTTTCCTGCCTGTTTCCCTGGTTGCAGCAGCGCGCTCGCGTCGATCTGGCCCGCAAGATCACCGGGTTCGCGGACCCCTACCCGGAACGCTACCTGCGGCGAATCCTGCGCCCGTTTTACCAACCCGAGATGGGCACGCTGATTGACGACTATCTAGAGGCCAACCCCAGTCGAAACCGGGCCCTGGATCTGCTGCCACTGTTTGCGCATATTGACCGGTCGCGCGTGCTGGCGGCCGTCGACAACCCGCTGATCAAGGCCCGCCCGACCTTTCACTATCGCCTGCCCAACTGCGAGATCGACCGTCCGGACTGGGGCCTGCACACGGCCTGGAACGACTGGTGGCAGGTCGAGGCCCTGGCGGCCGATCGGGACCGTCTGGCCGACTGCTGCAGCGCGTTCCTGAATTATCTCGACAAGCCGGTTGAACGGCTCTTGGGCGCAGACTGGCCAGCGCGTGTGGAGCATTCGTGGCTGAGCGAACCGCCCCGCTGATTGCCGTAACCGGGCCGCGCCGGGGCGCCCGTGGGCCGCGGCTGCTGGTCTCGATTGCCCTGCGTCTTTGCGGGGCCCGGGTGCAACAGATCCGACCGGGCGACCGGCTTGACGGCCTGGCATTTGACGGGGTCGTGATTACCGGCGGGCACGACATCGACCCGGTACTCTACGCGGCCGAGCCGGAAGTGCAGCCTCGTCACGACCGGGAGCGGGATGCTTTCGAAGTAGAAGTGATCGAACGGGCGCTCGACGCCCGATTGCCGATTCTGGGGATCTGCCGCGGCGCCCAGTTGCTCAACGTCCGTCTGGGCGGGTCGCTATTCCAGGAACTGCGCTCCCGCCGGCGCAATACTTCGAACCGCTGGACCATCCTGCCGGTCAAGCACCTGGAGGTGCTGCCAGGCAGCCTGCTCGAGCGCGTCCTGCGCACGACACGCTGTCGGATCAACAGCCTGCACAACCAGGCCATCGACCGGCGCGGAAAGTGTCTCTCCGTCAGCGGGAAGGATCGAGACGGCCTGGTTCAGGCCGTGGAAAACCCCGCGCACGGCTTCCTGCTCGGCGTGCAATGGCACCCGGAATTTCTCATCTTTCAGGCAAGGCAGCGGCGGATCTTCGCCGCGCTGGTCGAACATGCCCGGGTTCGTCAGTCCGGCTCGGATCGATCAACCGCCGAGGCATACGAAGCCGGTGACGCGCAGCGGGAACATCATTCGGCTGGTTCAGGCGACATGAAAGGCTGAATATCCGACCCCCTGGCCGCGAGGTTTACCCGCGAAAGTCGCGGCGACATCTTCATCGTTCCAACGCAAAAAGGCCCCGATCAGCATTGATCGGGGCCTTGAAATTTGGTGCCCAGGAGAGGACTCGAACCTCCACGGCTTTCACCACTAACACCTGAAGCTAGCGCGTCTACCAATTCCGCCACCTGGGCAAGTGGCGCGTATTATACGCAGGTCACGGCAGCCGTCAAGGGCTTTTTTGCCTCCGTCAATGTGCATTGGCAAAGACTCTCTTTCCGGCCGTGCAAAAGGTTCAACGAAGTGTACTTCACCGCGTCGGCTGCATTCGGGGCACGCGCCCGAAGCCCCGCCCTGCTGCGGAATTTGCGGACGATGGCTGAACGCCTCGCCGGATAATGCGGCCCGGGCAAAGCCGTTCAGTCACTGCCCGTGGCCACGGTCTCAAGCTCCAGCCACCGGGCCATGGCCTGGTCCAGCGCTTCACCCACCTCGGTCAGGCGGGCCAGCGTCTCATGGACCTCTTCCACCGGCCCGACGTAGAAATCCGGCCGGGCTGTCTGCTCAGTCAGGGCGGCCTGCTCGCTTTCCAGTGCCTCGATGCGTTCGGGAAGCTCGGCCAATTCCTGCTGTTCGCGGTATCCAAGCTTGCGCGGACGACGTGCGGCGGCCGAAGAAGAGGAATCTGTCGATGAGACCGGCCGATCGGCCGGCACGCGGTCTGCCTTTCGGTTGTCGGCATCCCTTGCGCGTGCCGCCAGCCAGTCACTGTACCCGCCCACATGCTCGACCACCCGGCCGGCACCTTCGAAGGCCAGTACCGAGGTGACGGTATTGTCGAGAAAGGCCCGGTCGTGACTGATCAGCAGAAGCGTCCCGTCGTAGCCGACCAGAAGCTCTTCGAGCACTTCCAGCGTCTCAAGGTCCAGGTCGTTGGTCGGCTCGTCCATCACCAGGAGGTTCGCCGGCTTGAGAAACAGCCGGGCCAGCATCAATCGGTTGCGCTCGCCCCCCGAGAGGATGCGAACGGGACTGCGGGCACGCTCCGGCGAGAACAGGAAGTCCTTGAGATACGAGATGGCATGTCGCGGCTTGCCACCGATGACGAGATTCTCGTTACCCTCGTCCAGCTGTTCGACCGCCGATCGGTCGGGGTCCAGGCCGGCGCGATGCTGGTCGAAGTGCGCGATCGAAAGCCCGGTGCCCCGGCGGATCGTGCCCGAGTCCGGTTCGATTTCACCCAGCAGCAATCGCAGCAGGCTGGTCTTGCCTGCCCCGTTGGGCCCCACAAGCCCAACCCGGTCACCACGTTGAATGGTGCAGGAGAAGTCCCGCAGGATGGTTTTCTTGCCCAAGGTCAGGCCGACATGTTCGGCCTCGACCACCCGTTTGCCGGATATCTCACCCCGTTCAACGGCAATGCGAGCCGTTCCCTGACGCTCGATACGGGCTGCCCGCTCGGCCCGCATGGCCTTGAGCGCCCGGACCCGCCCCTCGTTGCGGGTGCGTCGCGCCTGGATACCCTTGCGGATCCAGACTTCTTCCTCGGCGAGCTTTTTGTCGAACTGGGCATTTTCGATGCGCTCGGCGTGTTCTCGCTCGGCCTTGCGACGCAGATAATTGTCGTAATCACCCGGCCAGGAGGTCAGCCGCCCTCGATCCAGTTCCAAAATCCGGGTAGCCAATGCCTGCAGAAATGCCCGGTCATGGGTGATGAAGAGCACCGCCCCTGGAAAGCCGATCAGAAACTCCTGCAACCACTCGATGCCCTCAATGTCCAGGTGGTTCGTCGGCTCGTCCAGAAGCAGCACATCCGGCGCACTCGCCAGGGCTCGGCCCAAAGCCACCCGACGCCGCCAGCCACCGGAAAGAGAAGCCACCGACTGCTCGGCCGGCAGGTTGAGACGGCTGAGGGTCGACTCGACGCGCTGATCGATCAGCCAACCGTCGGCCGCATCGATCTCCTGCTGCAACTGGTGCAACTGGGCGAGCAGCGCGGCCGAGTCCGGTTCGTCCCGAAGGCGGTCGCTGACTTCGTGAAACTGTGCAAGCGTCTGTCCCAGCGCGCCAAGTCCGCCGGAAACATAGGCCCTCACGGACTGCTCGCCCTCGATCACGGGATCCTGCCCCAAGGCCGCCATCCGCGCCCCTCCGGTCAGCTGCACGTTGCCCTCGTCCGCCCGTTGCTCACCCATGACAATCCGCAGCAGGGTGGACTTGCCCGAACCGTTGCGCCCGATCAGCGCCACGCGCTCCCCGGGGGTTATGGAAAACTCGACCTGCTCAAGCAACGGTTCGCTGCCGACATGAAAGCTCAAGTCCCGGACCTGAAGGCTCATGGACCCGCCGCCCGACAACGTCTGACTTGATGATCAGCCAATCCGGTAACTCCCCGCCATTTTCTGCAGGTCCGCGGCCAGCTGCGCCAGCTCCTGGCTGGCCACGGCCGACTGGCTGGCGGCCTCGGAAGTCTCCCGACCCACTTCGCTGATGGACACCACACGCTGGTTGATTTCCTCGGCCACCGAGCTCTGCTGCTCCGCCGCGCTGGCAATCTGCATGTTCATGCCGTTGACCGAAGAAACCGCTTCGCGGATCTGCTCCAGCGCCTCGAAGGCTTTTTCGGCGCGGGAAACACTCTCCCCGACGGTCTCCTGGCCGTTGCCCATGGCATCCACCGCTTCGACCACACCCCGCTGGAGCCGCTCGATCATTTCGTGGATCTGGGTCGTTGAGTTCTGTGTGCGTGATGCCAAGGCTCGGACTTCCTCGGCCACCACCGCGAACCCGCGACCCTGCTCCCCGGCACGCGCCGCCTCGATGGCCGCGTTGAGGGCCAGCAGGTTCGTCTGCTCTGCAATGCCGCGAATCACGTCGATCACGGTGCCGATTTCGTTGCTCTCGGAATGGACCCGTTCGACGGTCTCGGTAGTC
The DNA here is from genome assembly GCA_049974825.1 of Halothiobacillaceae bacterium. Lineage (GTDB taxonomy): Bacteria > Pseudomonadota > Gammaproteobacteria > Halothiobacillales > Halothiobacillaceae > JBKHDT01. The sequence continues at coordinate 17,041 of JBNGDJ010000010.1, forward strand.
CGATTGAAAATATCCGCCAGCTCGTTGATATAGGCCCGGTTGCTTTCGACGACCACCCGCCCCTCTTCGGTCTGCTGGTCGGCCCGACGGGTCTGCTCCGCGGCATCGGCAGCATTGCGAGCGACTTCCTGCACCGTGGCGGTCATTTCGTTCATGGCAGTCGCGACCATCTCGGTCTCCTCCGCCTGCCGTCCCATCGAACTGGTGGACTGGCTGCTGATGGCCGACATCTGCTCCGAGGCCGCCGCCAACTGGCTGATGGCGCCGTTGAGCTCGCCCACAGTACTGTTGAACAAATCGAGGACCGAGTTGATGTCACGGGCGATTTCGCCCAGCTCATCCGGGCGACTGACGGGGACCCGCAAGGTCAGATCGCGCTGATCTTCCACCTGCCGGATCGTCTGCCGGATGGCGTACACGGGCCGGGAAATCGCCTTGTAGGTCGACAGGCTGACCAGCACCAGCAGCAGAACCCCCGCAACCGCCAGAATGCTGGTCCACAACTTGGCCATGCTGGCTCGATCGTTGATGTTCTCCCGCTTTTTCGAAGCTTCCGAGAGCTGCAACATCACCAGCTCGCTGATCTTCTCGCTGATCGGGTCGATGGCTCCGTACAGCGGCGCGATTTCGCTCTGAATCGCGCCGGGGGCCGCGGTGCCCA
>JBNGDJ010000010.1:17801-34243 GCA_049974825.1 Halothiobacillaceae bacterium
AGCGGCTGGATGCGGTCGACGTAAAGCGCGTCCACACCGCGATCAATATGCCGAATCACACCCAGTGCCACGAACAGCAGCAGAATCAGCACGATCACAGGGAGTATCACCGATTCGATCAGGCGGTTGCGAATGGTCAGGACCATGGTTCAACTCCAAAGACGAATGAGTTCGCGCAGGCTTGCAGACACCCGGCCACTATGATGCGGTGGGCCGGTGGTACAAGCCCAGGCTCTGTTGCAATACGGAAATGGCTGCGACACATGCGGGCTTGTACGCCGACCGGCGCCCAGCCATCAAATCCCGGCACGAATGCGTACAATTCCCGGTTCGGGCGGGAACCCTTCCCGGTCAATGAAACAGGGCATTGACTTGAATACGCCAGAAGAGTCTCCGCACTTTTTTGCAGGACTTTCCACGGGCAATCGTAACCCATTGATGCGACGGGCAGGTGACAAGCCCAGAACAGGCATGCTGATGCATCGGGATGCCAGGCACTGGAAAACGCCCCAGGCGTTTCTATCGGCAACCGTGCACCATTCTTGAGCAGGCCGTGCGCGAATGCACTGTCACCGCGCAATTCCCGTTCACCGGTTCAGTCAGCCTGCTCCGAACCCGAACCCAGAGGCGCCCGCAAACTGATCCGGTTGCGACCTTCCCGATGCTCGTAGAGCACCTCTTCGACCAGCTGACGCACCAGGTGCATGCCCAGCCCCCGCGCGTCCCGATCTTCCAGGGATGTGGTCAAATTCGGCGGGGGGACCTGGCGCGGATCAAAGGGCTTGCCGTCATCTTCCATCACCACGTAGAAATCGCCCTGTGAGAAGGCCAGCGACAGTTTCACCTCACCGCCGGCGGGCGCGGACCAGTTCTCCGGATAGCCCTGCTCCACCACGTTCATGAACAACTCCTCGACCACCAGTTCCAGCTGGCGCTGCGCCTCGCTGTCCAGACCGGCATCACCTGCAAAACCGGCCACCGTGTCCATCAGCGTCGTCAGGGCTGTCCGGCGCGGGCGCACGGTTACCGCATGACGGGTCAGGCCATCCACCGTACCCTCATCCGGCCGGCAGAGCGCCAGTGCCGTCAGGTCGTCCGACTGCTCCGCCGCGCCGGCATAGGCATCCACCGCCGCAAAGATCCGGTCGATTACCGCCTCTGCGGAGGCGCCTGAACAGGCAACCATCTCGTCACTCAGGCGTTCTTCACCGAACTCCACGCCCTCGGCGTCCATGGCCTCGGTGACCCCATCGGTGTAGAGCAAAAGCGTCTCTCCCGGCGCGATGGCCACCCGGTTTTCCTGGTAGGGCAGGTCTTCAAGGATGCCCAACGCGGTGCCATGCGTGACCGGCAGCCAGCTGACCCGCCCGTCCAGCGTACGCTGCACCGGCGGATTGTGCCCGCCGTTGGCATAGGTGAGGATTCCCGTCCGCGTGTCGTAAATGCCGTAGAAGACGGTCACGAACATTTCCAGAGGATTCTGCCCGCAAAGCTGAGTGTTCACCTCGGCCAGGACATCCCCGGGGCCCCGTCCCCTCAGAGCGGCCAGCTGCAGCTCGGTTCGGCTGATCGCCATGAAGAACGCTGCCGGGATGCCCTTGCCGGAGACGTCCGCCACAACCAGCCCAATGCGCGAGGCATCCAGAGAAAACACGTCGTAGAAATCCCCGCCCATTTCCTTGGCCGGACGCATTCGCCCGTGAATCGTGATTCCCGGCGGATTCGGAAAACGTGACGGCAAGATGGCCAGCTGCAGGGTGCGCGCGATGTGCAATTCCTTCTGGAGCGTTTCATGGGCCTGCGCGAGCATGAGATTCTTTTCTTCAAGCTCGCGGGTCCGGGCCTTGACCTGCGCATCCAGCCAGGCCTCGCGGGCATCAACCTGCTCGGCCATCTTGGCGAACACCTCGGCAAGCTGACCGAGCTCGTCCCTTCGCCGGGCCACCGCCGCCAGTGGTTTCAGCTCGAACCGGCCTGACTCGATATGACCAGCAACTTCCGCAATCCGGCCAATATCGGCAGTCATTCGGCGGGAAATCACCACAGCGGCCAGCAGCCCGACCAACAGCACCAGCATGCCGACAAGGACGGTAATGACGATGAACCGTTGCTGGGTCTCGCGCATTGCCTCCATCGAAAGTCTCAGCAGGGTGACTCCCTGCGTCGCCCCATCGGCCCCGGGGATCGGGGCTACGACCACCAACTGACCATCCTGGAATCGGCTCAGTGTCTGCCCGTCATGGAAAACCTGCTCCAGCAGGCGGCGCTCTTCTGGCCCCGGCGGCTGGGCCCGCGTCGCCCCAAGCACGTTACCCCAGGCCAGCGCCTCCAACTGCCGCGAAAAGACCCAGATGGCGTTGATGTCTCCGCCCTCGATGAGGCTCTCGACCATGAATTCCAGCCCGATCTCGCGTTCAATCTGCGCCAGGTGATCGGCTTCCATGCCCACTTCCACGATGCGGGGTTGATCGACACCGGAAACGCCGACGTACTTGAACACCCGCTCATCGGTTTCGCGCTTCTGGGCCTCCTGGATGACCCGCTCGGCATCCCCACTCAGCAAGCCCCAGAACGCGGAGGCTTGAGGCTGTTTGTCCGGGTCCGGATCGAAAACGAAATCCGGTACACCCGCCGAGTTCAGATAGGCATGGCCAAAGCTGTCCGTCACCCAGATTTCGTCGAGCACGGTTCGATCGACCACGCTTTTCAGGCGCGCCTGGATGCGCTCGGTCGGCATGGCCGCCGATTCGGCCGCGGCAATCAGTTCGGCCACCAACTCGGCTTGGGCAACCATCTGATCCCCGAGCAGTGCTTCGACACGGTCAGGAATCCGCTCCGCCGCGCCGGCACTGCGGGCAAGCAGACGGGCGATCAGGGCGCCGTCTCGCTCTGCCTCCGCCAGGAGCGTACTGCGGGCATGCCAGCCAAGTACGCCTGCCGTTACCGTGACCACCAGGGCCAGGCTCAGGCAGAAGATCAGCATCAACTTGATCCGAAAACTCATTTTTTTCTCGTCTGCTGGACATCCGATGAACTCGGCGGACCTGCCGCCAACACGCCCTGCAGTTCAGGCGTGGTACGGCACAAGCGACTTGCGAAAGGGTACCGCCGGCGCCTGGCGCGCTGCCCGCAAAACACCTCGAGGGCTCAGGAATCAATGGAACCGGACATCTGGCAACGTATGGCCTGCAGCAACCGCGTCGCCTGCGCACCCTCGGCACAGATGCCGGAAAAGTCCACCGTCGTATTGTTCAGGTACTGCAGTGTCAGCGTGTAAGGTCTCGGCTGCATGGGCGTCAGCCCGGCCAGGACAAAGCCGTTCTGTTCAGCCACTGTCACCGCCTCCGGCGCTTTGGGATCCGCCAGATCGACATTCAGCAGGATTACGTCGATTCGTTCAAGGCAAAGACGCCGAAGCTCATGCGCGATCATGCAGGCATGATCGGCACCAATCCGTGTCAATTCAATTCGAGCGACATTCAGCCCAGCGCTCAGGTGGGTGACAAACTCGGTCGTTGGCGGCACCTCTTCCGCGGGCCGACTCGGCTCACCCTCTGGCACATCCTCCCCTAACCCCAGCGAGTCGAACAGGGAACGCAAGAGCGGGGCGTGGGCCGGTGGCAGGTAGAGATCGGCCCGCGGCAGGGGCGCCTGCAAGCGGACAGAAATAAAAGTGCTCTCGCGCTGGGCGAGTGACTCGGCAATGCCTCGGAACCGCAGGGTCGCCGGCGCATAGCCAAGCAGGAGAGCCACCGGCTGGAACCCGTAGTCCAGGCAGGTTTTCTGGGTGTAAGGATGGGTCGTGACCGCGTGGGCGAAAAAAACCGGCGCATCACCCTCGGCCCCGGCCGTCATCACCGCGCCCAGCAGGCGCTTCATGACACCCTGCCCCCGCCAGCGTGGATCGACCACCGCGACGCCCCACTCCACCGCGCGAGACTCGGGGCTGTCTTTCATCAAGGCCACGTGGCCGACCAGCGCACCACTTTGCGCCCGGGCCACCCAGGACGCCAGCGTGCCCGCACGATGGTTGCTCCGAATCCGCTCGGGATAGTAGATGTCCTCGTAGACGTAGGAATAACCGTAGCTTCGATAAACCAACCTCGCCAGCTCAATCGCCCGGGATTCGTCAAGCGGCTCGACCGCCACCACCGGGTCGTCCACCACCCGTTCTGGACTGCCGGCTACAACTTCCTCCGAGGCCTGTGTTTCGTAGTCGGCGATATGCCGCTGGGGACGACGCCAGACCAGGGTCAGTTCCCAGCCGGACGGGCCCATGCTGTGCAGATCATAATGATCCACGATCCGCTTGAGCAGGAAGGTGGCCAACTCCTCCCGGTCTTCCCCGCCCTCTTCCACTTGCGCCGGATCAAAATCCGGAACCAGCGAGAAGTCAAAAGGCAGACCGCGGCTGTGCAGACGGATTCGATACTGGGAGGGATCGACCACGAAATCGACGGTCAGCTCCCGGGATTCAGCCACCGACTCATCCACCGCGAAGCGGCGGATGGTCACGAAGGCCTCCTCCATCGCCAGTTCGACCGAATAGGCCTGGGCTTCGTCCAGTCCGGCCGGATCACCAGCGAGCATCCGGGCCGTCTGCTGAAGCAGCGGCAGGGCCTCAAGCCGCAGGGGCACAACGAGTCTCGCCCAGTAGTCTGTCGTCTCGCCGCTCACGCCCCGGTCCCGTCATGCCGTCGATCAACCACCCATTGCAGCTTGCCGGTGCGCGGGTTGCGCAGCAGTTCCTCCTGCCGAACCCATTCGATCGCCAGCGGGTGCACGATGCCGTCCTCGACCAGCTGGGGAAACATGTGCCGCTCGGCATAGACCGAGGAGACAATCCGCTCCGCCAGCCCCGCGTCAATCGCCTGCGGTGCCTCCACACCGAGTCTGAGGGTGCAACGGTCCCGCCGTTGGTCGTGATCGACCACCAACTGGAAGGCGAACACGCGAACTGACGCATTCAGCCCATGCAGGATCTTCTGGACATCCTCCACGTAAAGCGTCATGGGCCCTACCCGGGCACCAAGCTCGGTCCGACCAAGCACGCGAAACTTGCGATGGGGCGTTCCCGCCGGCTCAAGCCATTCCCCACGATCCCCTACCGGGTAGCGGATAATCGGCATCAGCCGACGTCGCAGATTGGTCACAAGCAGCCGACCGGGCACACCCATCTCTTCGATTCGCCGGCCCTGGTCATCGAGCAGCTCCAGCACCGTGCTGTCGTCCAGACAGCGGTGTTCACCCGGCGCGCAATCCGGCCCGGCGAAGCCCATCTCGCCGTAGTCAACACCGGCAATGCCAATCGAGCGCACCTCCACGCCGGGCAGGACCGCGCGGATGGCCTCGATCTGGTCCGGAAACATGGCCTCACCACCATAGATAATCCGCCGGACAGCCAGCCGCTCAGGCCCGACCTGTGCCAGATGCGGTAGCAGGGACATGACCGTCGTGGGCACGGCCGCAATGGTTTCGAGCTGGAATTGCTCCAGCGCCTCGACGATTTCCTCCGGTGGCGCAAAACCCGCGATCGGATAACAGACGCCGACTCCCGCTTCCTCAATGCTGCGCATCACAAAGAGTAGTGAAGCGTACAGCTGCCCGCCGTAGAACAGGTTGGCAACCCGCTCGCCCGGCTGCATCCCGCCCCGCCGAAGCGCATCACCAAAGGCCCGGCAAAATGACTGCCAGTCTGCATTGCTGAAAAACGAGAACTTGGGATTTCCGCTGGTGCCGCCACTCTTGAACACCACGCCTGCATCGAGCGGCCCGGTCAGGACCCGGCTGTTCACCGGCGTGTTGGCAGCCCAGTAGGCCTTGTGATCCGTGACCGGCACCTCGGCCAGGGTCGGCCGCTCCGGCAGATCGGTCCAAAAGTCCCGGAAAAACGGGGAATTGGCGCGCACGAATGCCAGTTGCGCCTTGACTTTTGCTTCGTCGACAAGATTCATCCAGCCTCCATTCTATGATCGCAAACAGGGCGGATCTTGCCGCTGGCGGTGACCCGTTCGAAGACCTCGGCAGGCCTAGTCCGCACGTTGAAGTGAAAGGCGAGCCCCGCTTCATGCTCGCAATAATCGATTTCCGGGTAGTATTTCCGCAGGATGGACTCGGCCTGATCGGCCGACACGCCTGCGGATTCATCAATCCAGAGGGAAAGCCGAACAGCTTGTTCTTCCTCTTCTACGTGCACCTGAACGGGCCCGGTGTAGTCGAGGTGTTCGTCGAGCAGGTTGACGAACTTGCGGTAGTTGAAGAACGGCCCGCCGGCCTTGAAGGCATCACCAATCCGGCCGAGCAGTTCAAAGCGCGGATCCTTCCGCCCACAGGGACAATCACCCGGCACCCATCGCCCGGTATCGCCGATCTCGTACCGCATCACACGCGGCTGACGACGCATGTGGCTGGTCAGAAGCAAGCGACCGACCTCCTGCCCCTCCACCGGCTCGTCATCCTCCATCCGGACGATCTCCAGGGTCTGCAGCCCCGTCATCACATGATGCACGGAACCGGCGCAGTGCGGGCACTGGTACCCCATCGGCCCGGCATCATTGGAGCCGTAGACGGCCGAGCGCAAGACCTTCACGCCACAGTCCTTGGTCAAAAACCGCGACTGGGCCCGAGTCAGCCGTTCGCCGGCGTAGAAAACCTTCTCAATGCGACCGGCCAGACGGGTCCGTTCGGCTTCCATCAACGGCAGCAGGTGAGAGGGCATCCCCACAAGGACGTTTGTCTGGGTCAAAAGGATCTTGTCAGCCACTTCCGCCGGCTCGTGCACCATGGCCATGGGCACCTGCCGAACACGCAGCTGTTCGAGAATGGTCCAGAAGCTGATGAAGCTGCCGTACATGTGCCCGCAGGCAAACAGGTTCATGACGCAGTCGCGGGCAGGATCAAGCCCGGCCGCGACCAGTCCGTGACCCGCGGCCCGCATTTGATCGTGGTAGTCCGACCAGGAAAACGTGGAAAAAACCGTCTTGCCGCTTGAGCCACCGCTCTGGAAAGTCAGGTCCGCGTTTTTTACTGCCGTGGACCGGGCCTGAAAACTGGCCTTGTCGAGCACCGGTTCGCCAGGTGGTGGCGATGACATCCGACCCTCGAGCTCCGAAATCGCGCCCACGCCTGCCAGCTCCGGCGGCCCGTCAACGCTGACCCGACGCGCCAGTTGCGCCAGCGCATACACCCCGTCATGCGGCGCGCCCAGATAGCTGTCGACCATTTCACCGGGTCGGGCAATCCGGGTGACACCCGCGCTGAACAGTGCGCGACTCAAGGAAGCCAGCGAACTCAGTCCACAGGAAAGCCCGCAGGTCTGCAGCCATGTACGCATGGGCCGCAGCGTGGAAACCAGCGCCGCCCGGTCGATCGGCTTGACCCACAGGGTCCGGAACAGCGGCGAGGGCTTCAGGCCCGGACGCTCATCCAGAATCACCCGCCAGCGGCCTGCCTGCGGATCCTCGAAAACACGCGTCAGACCCAGAGACTCCTCCGCCCGCGCAATGCTGACCACGGTCGTCAATTCGGCCTGTTCAGCCTCGTCGGGCACCTGCCCCGGAATGGTGGGCGATACCTGCGCCAGTCTGTCGGCCAGGTCCCGGGCGAAGGATTCAGCCGCAGCGCGGTCTCCCTCCACAAACAGCGTCTGCGGGCTCGAACAGGCCTGCTGATCCAGTCGGCAGGTATCCCTTGCTGCACCGATGAGCGCGGCCTCTCGGGCCTCGGGATCGTCCAGGCACTCGGCTGCGACATAACCGAAGGAAACCTTGTGCCCCCAGGACACCACCCGGGTGCCCTGAGGTGCCTGCGCACGCACCGCGGCAATCGCCCGTTCTCCTCCCCAGGCGGAAATCGCGTCAGCGTGCGAAAACAAACGCTGCATGGCGCTTTCTTCAGAAGAGGACAGGCGGACCACCGCGATGTACTCGCAAAGGCGCCCGCCCGGGTCTGCCGCGCAGAGCGCATCGGCAAAAACGGCCGCAAACGCCGAATCCCGGGCACTGAGCTTGACCACGTTGACATTGCCGACCAGCAAACCCTCAACCAGCCCAAGTGCCGCCACGGCAAATACGTTTGAGGGCATCACATGCACCACGCAACCGGCCGGATACCAGGCCTCGAACTGCCGGTCGGGATACTGGCGCAGCAGTGCACCGGGGCGAGCCACACCCAACTCTGCCCGTAGTTTGCCAAGCAGTGCATCCGACCGCAGCATCGACACGATACCGCCGATCATCCCCGCCACTTCGTGCTCGGCAGTGGTCTTTTGCGCCAGGGCGACCAGTTGCTTGCTCAACGTGTTTTCTTCGGCAAGCCGGTCAGCCAGTCGATCACAGGCGACCAGCAGATCCTCAAAGGGAAATACCGTGCACAGCGTGCGATCGACCTGCTTGTCCAGTGATTCCAGGCGGGCTTTCAGTGCCTCGTCGGTCAGCCAGTGCCCGAACCAGAAATGACGGCCCTGTTCCCCGTTCGTCTCACTCATTTCAGCAACTCCGCCGCGGCAGCCGCGCAACTCTTGTTTTTCGAAAGACCGGCCCGCCCAAGAATCTCGAACCAGGGCGTCGGTCGGGAGTCATCCGGGGCAGGCGCGTGGCGGATCCCAATGTCGCCCATTACCACGCTGTGTGCCGGGGCGGAGGTGATGTAGGGCGAAACAAAGGAGAGAAAACCCGGCGTGCCATCAGGCACTGGTACCAACGTGCGGAAATCGCGTACAACCACCCGCGACCAGGTCGGCTGATGCAGGTGATGATCAGGGCAGTCGACGTAGGGAATGCTGTGCTCGACGGAACCATAGGTTTCCACCACCCGGGCACTGGGGATGCCCAGCTGCTCCCCAATGGCCGCGTGCAGCGCCTCCTTGGGAATTGCACGGTCGGCATGCCCCTTCCAGCCGCCGCCAAAAATGACCCAGCTGCCCGGCGGAAGCCGAAGGTTCGACTGTCCGATCGCCCGCATCCGCTCCAGAATGAAATGCAGGAAGGCCGGAAAGCCGATAATCCGCACCGGTCGATCGCCCGAAGCCCACTCAGTCAGCGTTCGAATGGCGCCAAAGCCGTCAAACTCGTGCCGGCCACCACCCACGTGGCGCAGGCTCCAGAACTGGTCCGCGACCGGCGCCAGGCTCATCAGGTACTGATTGGTATTGGAAGTGCCCACTTCGAAGCCCTCGTAGGGCTCGTAGGCATTGACCAGATAATTCGCCGGCGCATCGCTGACCACCCCCCGCTCCCGCATGCAGGCATCCACCATCCGCCGCGCGTGGGTGATGGTGAACTCGTCGAAGAACATCTGCGACTTCTGGCCACTGGTGCCCGAAGAAGTCAGGTGCACCTTGACCTGATCCCGAGGAATCGAGCGAATCTCGTGTGCCTTGAAGAAATTCGCATGAACCGGAGGAAGCGCCAACGCGTCCGACAGGCTGCGGATTCGGTCGGGATCCACGCCGTTGGCCCGGGCAAAACGCCCGTACCAAGGCGATCGCGCCATGTGCAGGGCCGTGACGGCACGCATGGCCTCGACAAAGGCTTCATCTGTTGCCTCATTGGGAAGATAAGGTGAAGACCCCGAGCAGAATCCGACAATCGCCTCGGGGATTTTTGGGTCACTCGGGTGGTCCGGTTCGTCGATCATGGTCCTGCCTTTTTCGAGTATTCGGGGACAGCCTGCTTGTGCAGGCCCTCCCGTGCAGGGCTGGGATACCCTGCGAGACAACGGCATGCGCCATTGCAGGGAGCAAGCGCGGGCAAGCGGGAGCAGCCCGCATTCATCTGGCATCAGAGGACCGGCCTGGAAATACCTGCACGCAACTTACCGACCTTAGCACGGAATTCGCAGCATTTCCGGGCAATATCACGACAGGGGTTCGCGAACACCGGAAAAACAACAAAAAAAGCCTGCCCCAAGGCAGGCTTTTGACAATACAAGCCGGGCTCAACCCTCAGATCCGCTCGATCTTGAGCCCCAGCGACTCGGCCTCCTCCTGGCCCGTCTGCCCGGTCAGCACGCCAATACTGGCTCGCTCGGGCACAAGGTAGCTTTCGGTAACTCGCCTGAGATCGTCCAGTGTCACCTCCAGCACGGCGGATCGCAGAGCCCGAAGCCGCCCAGGGGTGCGCCCGTGCAGACCATCAACAAAGGCCTTTTTCGCTTCGCCGGCGGGCGACCCCGGCCGGTCGATGGCGGAAACCACGCCAAAGATCGCCTCGTCGACGCTGCGCTGCTCGTGCGCTTCAGAAAGCATCCAGTCCACCGCCCGGTCGAAGTCGGCCAGGGTTTCGGTCATCCGCGGATCGCGGTAGGAGAAGAAGCGGAAGGACGCCGACTCGCCGTCGTAGCTGGCGCCGCCGCCATAGGCCCCGCCCTGCTCACGGATGGCCCGGTGCAGGAACCCGTTGCGCAAAAAGCCGCCCAGCACGGAGAGGGCCGCGGCGTCTTCGTGGGCCGGGGGCACCGCCGGGAACGCCTTGGCACAGTAATGCACGGCCAGGTTTCCGATCCAGGCCTCCCGGGTGGTCTCGCGCGTTTTTGGACGCGAAAGTGGCGCAACCGGCGCACCGGCCTTGAGGTGTTCCTCAAGGCCATCGCGGATCGGGTCGAAATGCCGTCCTTCGGCGACGATATTGTAACGACGCGCCGCCGAGACAATCCGCTCGTGCAGCGCCGAAAGATCGGCACTGAGCTTGTCCAGAGTATCCGGGGCGCGAATTGCCTCGTCCAGCTGCTTGATCGCCCGCACCCCGAGCACGCCCCCGAAACGGTGCGAAAGCGCCGCCCGCGGCGAGAGCCGACTGGCCGCCAGGCTCATGGCCAGCTGGTGCCCGGCATGAGCCACACCCTGCTCGGAGCGAAAGCGCATCTGGGCTACCAGATCGGCGATTCGGTCGGTCTCGTCGAACCGGGCCGTTTCCAGCGTTTCGTGCAGGAGCGTGGCCAGCGCATCCTGGTTGCGGACCAGCGCCTTGCCCGAGACCATGAAAAAGGCCCGCAGCGTCTGTTCGTCTTCCAGAGACGGCCGGATGGATCTGTAGGCGGAAAAGCCGCCGGTGCGGGCCGCCACGACCTCGGCGGTCTCGATGTAGTCGCGCCCCCCGCAGCCAACTTCCGTGAGCAGCCCGGAGTACAGCGGCAGCAGATCGAGCTCTTGCTCGCTGAGGTCGGGCAGATCCAGCGCAAGCTGCTCATAGACCAGGCCGTTGGTGCTGCCGTCGAACCAGGTCACGGGGACCGGCGCGGCATCTTGCCGCACAGGCTCGGGTACCGACAGGGTGTCGGGAATGTCAGCGCGAGTCACCGTTGGCAGGATCTCGACATCCCCCATTTCAGCCTGGCGCTCGAGCAGCTTGTGCGCGCGCTCGATGATCTGGCGTTTCTGCTCATCGTCCAGTCCGGCCTTCATGCGCGCCAGCCGTTCCTGCTCACGTTCCAGCTTGCGTGCCGACAGCTCGGTATCGGGCTTGAGCGTCAGGCGAACACGGTGCGGATTGTCCAACAACAGGGAACGCGCCAGCCCCTTGATGAAATCCGGGTCGGCGGCCCGTTCGCGCAGCCTTGCCAGAGCCGGTTCAAGGTCAAGCAGCGCAATCGGGTCACCGTCGTGGATCGCCGCCGGCAGCGCCTGCATGATCAGCTGCAGACCGTAGGGGAAGCGATCGCCCGTGATTTCGCGCTGTGACAGCTCGATCTGGTGCAGCACCGTTTCCACCACCTCGGGGGCAACCCCCTCTTCGGCCACCTTGCCGATCACCTCAAGCACCAGCTTTTCAACCGCCTCGGCGTGTTCGGGCTCGGAGCCTTCCACACCGGCGGCAAACAGCAGTTCATGCTGGTCGTCTTCCAGGCCACACATCGGTGACGGGGCACTGCCCAGATCGGTCGTCTCCAGGGCGTGCAGCAGCGGCGAGGAGCTGTTTTCAAGCAGCACCCCGGTCAGCAGTTGTGCCGCGAGGGCCTCGTCAAGGTCGTTGCTGCGCCCCAGCAGCCAGCCAAGCACGACATGCGTCTTGGCGGTGGTGTCCTCCTCGTCCAGCGCGTAGGCTTCCTCAACCACCACCGGTGCGTCATAGCGTCGTTCGTCCGGCACGGCGCTGTCCGGGTCGATGCGCTCAAAACGAGCCAGGGCCTTTTCCTCGAACTGGGCCTGCAGCGTCTCGGCCGGAATGTCGCCAAACGTCATGAACACGGCGTTGGACGGGTGATAGAACCGCTTGTAAAACCCCACGAGTTGCTCGTGGGTCAGGTCCGGAATTGCCTCGGGATCTCCACCGGAGTTGTAGTGGTAGGTCGTGGTTGGAAACAGGTGCTCGCTGAGCGCTTGCCAGAGCACGGAAACCGGGCTGCTCATGGCGCCCTTCATCTCGTTGAAGACCACGCCCTTGAACACCAGCGGCGATTCGGGATCATCGATCTTCTCGAACTCCACGCGATGCCCTTCCTGGCAGAAGTCCAGTTCGTCCAGGCGCGAGAAAAACACCGCGTCGAGATACACGTCCAGCAGGTTGAAAAAGTCCTTGCGGTTCTGGCTTGCAAAGGGATAGGCGGTCCAGTCCGACGACGTGAAGGCATTCATGAAGGTATTCAGTGAACGACGAATCATCATGAAAAAGGGATCGCGCACCGGGTAGCGCTCCGATCCGCAGAGCACCGTGTGCTCAAGAATGTGGGCCACACCCGTGGAATCCATCGGCACCGTGCGCAGGCCGACCAGAAAGACGTTGTTCTTCTGGTCGCTGGCGATGTGGTAGTGACGTGCCCCCGTCTTGCGGTGTCGGTACTCCTCCACGGTGACCTGAATGGCGTCGATCGGCTGGCGCCGGATGAATTCAAATGCGGGATGGTGCTTTGGATCGGTCATGTGGCCTCGTTCAGTGGCATTGATGTGGAAAGGGCCCCTAGGGAATCTCTGCACGAATGCAGAGATTCCCGTGCAGGGCACGGATGCCCTGCCGCACAATGGCGTAAGCCATTGAATTGCCGAGCCCGGGTCGAGCATGTATCGGCCCGGGCGTTTCTGCATAAGCCTAAGGATGGCTTTGTGCAGAGTTTCCCTAGAAAAACCACTAGATCGGTTTCTTTGGGGTTCCCGGCGTCATGGCATCGGCAGGCTCCGGCGATCGGTCGCAGTGATCCTGCCGGAGCATTTGTCTGGAAGTTGTCCCGTCAGGACGGACAGACCTCTTGGTCATATATCGACCGTGCCTGTTCCAGGAGGTTTCCGCCTTCCTCGGTTTGCTGCCATTCGCGGCGGGCAATGCCAATCACCTCGGCTGCCCAGGGTGGCAAATCCTCGCTGATCCGGTAGATCACCCAGGTTCCCCGGCGAGTGTCGGTGACCACCGCCCGCTCGCGCAGCAGAGAAAGGTGACGCGAGATGGTTGACTGAGGCAATCCCAGCAACGCCTGGATGTGACAAACACACAGCGCCGGCGCCGCGTCCAGCAGCATCAGCGTGCGCAGGCGGGTCCGGTCAGAAAGTGTCTGGAAGAGCGTTTCGGGTTTCATGGGTTGTCCCGGGGTTTTTCCCCGGCCTCGTCTTGGTGTGGCCCGGACAATAGCGCCCCGGGTTCCGGCGAAGGCAGATACCGGGGTCAACTACTCCAGGTGCCACGCGCGCAGTGACTGTGCCCCGGCGTTTTTCATTGCCTTGCCGGCGCGCCGCGTCGACGCGCGCCCCTGGTGGGTTCAGCCGTCAGCGGATCCTCGGGCCAGGCGTGCTTCGGGTATCGCCCCCGCAAGTCCTTGCGGACCTCCGAATAGCCATTTTGCCAGAAACTCGCCAAATCGCGCGTGACCTGCACGGGTCGACCGGCCGGCGACAGCAGGTGCAGCACGAGCGGGAAACCTCCATCCAGGATTGCCGGCGTCTTCGAAAGCCCAAACAGCGCCTGCAGCCGCACCGCCAGCACCGGCGGATCAACCGAATAGTCAATGCGCAGCCGCTCCCCGCTGGGCACGGCAATGCGCTCCGGCGCCAGCCGGTCAAGCGCCTCGATCTGTCGCCAGTCGAGTCGACCGCGAAACAGCGTCGCAAGATCAAGGCGCGTCAGTTGACTCAGGCGGCTCATGCCGATCAGGTGGGGCAGCAGCCAGCTGCGCATGTCACGTTCCAACGCGTCGACAGAAACGTCTGGCAACGCCAGCTCGGGCATCACCTTCCTCAGAAAGCGGATCCGCTCCAGCAGGCGGCTGGCTGCATCGTTGATCGGCAGCGCCGACAGGCCGGCGGAGGCCACGGCATCGCACAGCACCTCGGCCACGGCCGAAGGATCAGTGTCAGTCGATGGGCGAGAACGGACGATCAGCTGCCCAAGGCAAATCCGGTTTTCAGAGACGACAGCCCCCGCCTCGGCATCCCAGTGAAGCGACTCTTCCTTACGAAAAAGCCAGGGCGCCTGCGCAGCCAATCGATCGATATCCAGCGGCAAGGCATGGCGGATTCGGGCCACGCGCTCGTCATCGGCCAGCGAAACGGCCACCAGCCAGGGTTGCCCGGCAAGCCACTGCCCTTCGGCCAGACGCGCCCCGCGGCCGCTGGCCAGCCGGAATGCCCCCCGCGCGCCCCGTGCTTGCGCCACGCGATCGGGAAAGGCGATTGCCGCCAGGAGCCCCGGCCAGAACGGGTCGACCGCTTCGACGTCGGGCGCATCCACCCCAAGCCTGGCCCGCAGCCGTTCGGCCAGACGGCGCGCGGCTGCCCGCTCCGGATCAGCGTCCCAGGACTCAGAGGCCAGGGACAATTCCGGCCCGCCTCGGCGCGGCGGTTCCTCGATCAGTGCAGCCAGGTCACAGGCCAGGCTGGCCAATCCCCAACTGCGGGCTTGGTCTACCATGGCCCCGAGCCTCGGATGCAGCGGCAAACGCAAGGCCCGCACGCCACGATCGGTAATCTGCACCGCCGCATCAAGCAGCCCAATCGCCTGCAGTCTTGTCCGGGCACGTTCAAGACCGGATTGCGGCGGCGGATCGACCCAGTGCAGTTCCGACACTTCGCTAACGCCCCACTGGGCCAGTTCCAGCGCCAGGGGCATCAGGTCGGCGTGCCGAATGGCCGGTTCATCGAAGGCGGCCCGCGGCTCGCCCGACTCCGACCAAAGCCTGAGCGCAAACCCCGGTTCCATCCGCCCTGCCCGACCGGCACGCTGGGTGGCCGATGCCGCAGAAGCGCTGACCGTGACCAGCCGGGACAAGCCGCTGGCCGAGTCGTAGCGCGCCCGGCGCGACAAGCCCAGGTCAACCACCCCGCGGATTCCCTCGATGGTCAGGCTGGTTTCGGCAATGTCGGTGGCCAGAACAACTTTTCGTCGACCTGCCGGACTCGGCCTGACGGCCTCTTCCTGGTCTTCAATCGACATGCGGCCATAAAGGGGATGAACACGCACGTCATCAGGCAGGTCGACCGATTGCAGCAGCGTTGCCAGACGCCGGATCTCGCCTTCACCCGGCAGAAAAACCAGCAGGCTGCCCGGCTCCTCACGCAGTGCGTCGCAGATCACCCGGGTTGCATGACGCAGGCGGCTTTCCCCATCCGGTCGCCCGAGCCCAGCCGGCAAGGGCCGATGGCGGACATCGACCGGGTATTGGCGTCCCTCGGCACGCAACACCGGTGCCGGATTTTCCGGATCGCCAAGCAAGGCGGCCAGTGCCCGGTCATCCAGCGTGGCGGACATGATCAGCAGGCGCAGGTCTGGCCTGAGAATCTCGCGCACCTGCAGAAGCATGGCCAGGGCAAGATCCGAGTCCACCCGGCGCAGGTGAAACTCGTCGAATATTACCGTGCCCACACCCTCCAGCGCCGGATCGGACTGCAGCGACCGCAGGAAAACACCCTCGGTCACCAGCTCAACACGGGTTTTCGGACCGACCCGACGCGCTTCCCGAACCCGGTAGCCAACCTGCTCTCCCACCCTTTCGCCAAGCGTGGCGGCCATGTACTCGGCGGCCAGTCGTGCCGCCAGCCGGCGCGGCTGGAGAACCACGATGCGCTCGTTCGCGCCGGATGCGCGGGACGAAGCTCGCAGGGCCAGGGGCACCCGGGTTGTCTTGCCCGCCCCCGGCTGGGCCACCAGGATGGCGACGCCCCGAGTCTCAAGCGCCTGTCGGAGCGCGGGCAGGGTTTGCTCAAGTGAGCCGGTCACGGTATGGGCTTCCGACTTCGTCCACAGAAGCTGTGGATAACCCCGGGGACAAGTTCGGGACAGGGCGGTCGATCACGCATGAATCCAAGGGTTCGCACGAATTGGCCATATTTTCGCCAAACTACACGATTCCTTAAAAAACAGATACTTGCAATAAAAACGCCCTTCAAAAAAGAAGGGCGAGCGACAGATCAAGGGCTTAGCTGAAAGAATGTGGAAAACTGGCCTGTCAACCCTTGACAGACGCCTACGGAAGGTCTGCACGAATGCAGACCTTCCCGTGCCGGTCTCGGATGCCCTGCCGCA
>JBNGDJ010000011.1:0-34052 GCA_049974825.1 Halothiobacillaceae bacterium
ACTCGCGACCCCAACCTTGGCAAGGTTGTGCTCTACCAACTGAGCTATTCCCGCCTGTTCCGGGCGGCGGGGACAGGCCCGCCGCGTCGATAGGAGGCGCATTATACGCAGGCCGGCGCGGGGCGCAAGCGTTTTTTGAAATTTTTTTCGCGGCCGTCCTGCGCGGTCAGGGCCCGGGCGGGCGCACGCGAGTCGGGCCGGCGCCAAAACCATGCGATCACTAGGTGATAATCAAATATTTTTATTTGAGTTGAAGAAAAATCGGAGCGAATTTGACCCTTGGCGACCAAAAAGCGGCGATTTTTCAAAAAATGTCGCCAGCCCTTCCCGGTTCGCGACACGCGGTCCGGGACGCTGGGTAACCCCAATACTAAAGGAGTCAAACCATTATGAAGCGCAAAGCTCGTTATCTGGCGCCCGCGCTGGCAGCACTCTTGCTGCTCGGGGCGTCCGCCCAGGTGCACTCATCAGATGCTTCGGGTGCCACCGTCGGCTACACCTGCATGGGCTGTCACGGTGCCAACGGCATCAGCAAGGGTTCCATCGTGTCCCTGGCCGGGCGCAATGCCGAGGTGATGACCCGCCAGTTGATCGACTTCAAGAACGACGAGCGTGAAGGCACGGTCATGAACCGCATTGCGAAGGGATACACGGACGAAGAATTGCGCGCGGTGGCCGAATTCTTCGCCGGGCTGCCCGCCAACTGATTCCCTCGGCGTACCCGACCCGGTCCGTCTTGTCGAGGTGATGACCTCGAATCGCGCGCAGTGTCCGGGGTGGTCTCCGGAGCGGGCGGCCACTTGCCCGTCAGGCGTGAAAGAAGCGAAGACGCTTTCCGGGACGCCCGACAAAGAAATTCCAAGGAGTGCATCATGACAGTCTCACGTCGTTCTTTTCTCAAGGTATCCGCGGGTGTCGCGGGTGCCGGTCTTCTTGCCGGTTGTGCCGGCACCGGTGGCACGGGGGGTGGCAAGGCCCACGTCGTGGTCATCGGCGGTGGATTCGGTGGCGCAACGGCGGCACGCTATATCCGCAAGTTTGATCCGCAGATCCGGGTCACCATGATCGATCCCAAGAGCAGCTTCAGTACCTGCCCGGCTTCCAACTGGGTAATCGGCGGGTTCAAGGACATGAACTACATCACCCACGGATTCGACGATCTGGAGAAGACCGCCGGGGTGAACGTGGTGAAGGACTACGTAGTCGGGGTGGATCCGGAAAAGCGCACCGTCACGCTCAAGAGCGGCCGCAGCATGACCTATGACCGGCTGGTGGTCTCTCCGGGCATCGACTTCAAGTGGGAAGCCATCGAAGGCTACGGCCCCGAGGCGGCAGAGGTGATGCCGCATGCCTGGCAGGCAGGTCCCCAGACCGAACTGCTGCGTGCCCAGCTTGAGGCCATGCCCGATGGCGGGCTGTTCGTGATGGCCGCACCGCCCAATCCCTTCCGCTGCCCTCCAGGGCCGTACGAGCGTGCGAGCCTGATCGCCAACTATTTCAAGAACCACAAGCCGCGTTCGAAGATCCTGATCCTCGATGCAAAGGACAAGTTCTCCAAGATGCCCCTGTTCCAGGCAGGCTGGGACGCGCTTTACGGCGACATGATCGAATGGGTGGGATACTCCGACGGCGGCATGGTCACCGGGGTCGATGCGGGCCGCAAGGCGGTGATCGCCGGCGAGACCGTGCGCGCCGACGTGGCCAACATCATCCCGCCGCAAAAGGCCGGCAAGATCGCCCACCAGGCAGGTCTGACCAATGATGCCGGCTGGTGCCCGGTCAACCACGAGACCTACGAATCGCTGCAGGTGCCTGCCATCCACGTGGTTGGTGATGCCTGCGTGCCCGGTGCCATGCCCAAGTCTGGCTACTCGGCCAATTCCCAGGCCAAGATCTGTGCGGCGGCCGTGGTTTCGCTGATCAATGACCAGCCTTTCGAGGTCCCGAGCCTGGTCAATACCTGCTACAGCCTGGTCTCGCCCGACTATGGCATTTCCGTCTCAGCGGTCTACCGTGTCAACGATTTCGGGGAGAATGTCTCGGTGCAGGGTGCCGGGGGCGTTTCGCCGGCGGATGGCGACAAAAAGCTTGAGGCCCTCTACGCCGAAGGCTGGTACACCAGCATCTCAGACGACATCTGGGGTTGGAACAAGGGTTGAACCAAGCCGGGCGTATCCGGCGCCCTGCTCGAAAAAACCCGCAAAAAGACAAGGCCCCGGCACAAGCCGGGGCCTTTTTTTGTTTTTTCGGGTGCTTGGTTGCCGACCACGCTTTCCGACCCAGGAGGCCGCTGCGCTGGCAGGGTTGTCCGGCCGGTTTGTGATCAGGACTGATCGCTGTCGTCGCCAGGCATCTCGTGGCGGATGTCCTTGCCGCGGACCTGGAAGACCACGTGCTCGGCAATGTTGGTGCAATGATCGCCGATCCGCTCCATGGCCCGCATGCAGGCGAGGATCTTCAGGCTCTGCTCGGTCGATTCCGGGCGTTCGCCCATGTACGCGATCAACACGCGATGGACCGCGTCGTATTCCTCGTTGACATGAGCGTCCCGGCGGATGATCTCTTCGGCGGCCAGGGCGTCCATGCGCGCGAATGCATCCAGGGTGTCATGCAGCATCTGCGTGACGGTGCGGCTCATTACGTTGAAGTGGCCATTGAAGTGGCCCTCGGCCAGCACCGGAGCAACTTCCGGGGCGAGCTTGGCGATCTTTTCGGCCTTGTCGCCGATGCGCTCGATGTCGGTGATCGCCTTGATGATGGTCACGATCATGCGCAGGTCGTTCGCGGCCGGCTGGTACTGCGCGATGATGCTGATGGCCAGTTCATCGATGGACATCTCCATCACGTTGATGTCCTGATCCTTGAGCGCATTGTCGCCGCGTTCGACGTTGCCTTCCAGAAGGTAGGCCAGGGCGTCCGAGACGTGCTGCTCCGCGATTCCGCCCATCTTGAGCATCATGGTGCGCAGCTGGGCAAGTTCCTCGTCGAAGCGAGTGTAGGTGTGGGATGAGAGCTGTTCCATGTCGAATACGTGCCTTCTGTTCTGTTAGGTGAAACGGGGATGTCACCGGACTCGTGCATCCTGTTTATCCCCTTGCCGAAATCTGACGGGCAGGACTGGCCAACAATTCGATTTTGGCACACTATGTCAGACAATGAATGTTATTACCTGAGAGTTGCGTTTCCATGACGAATGAAAACGGTTCCGTGCCGCAGCCAGCGCCCGAGTTCATCAACCGCGAGCTCAGTCTGCTCGCCTTCAACCGGCGGGTGCTTGAGCTGGCGCAGGATACGGATGTGCCCTTGCTTGAGCGGCTGAAGTTTCTGTGCATTTCTTCCAGCAACCTCGATGAGTTCTTCGAGGTGCGCGTGGCCGGGGTGGTTCAGCAGATGCGGGCCGGTTTGAACCGGACAGACGACTCGGGGATGAGCCCGGCCGAGCAGCTCGACGCCATCGGGGATTCGGCCCAGAAGCTGGTGCATGACCAGTACGAGACGCTCAACAAGGATCTGATCCCGGCGCTGGCCGAGCAGGACATTCACTTCATCCGTCGCACTCGCTGGACCGAAGGGCAGGCGTTGT
Source organism: Halothiobacillaceae bacterium (assembly GCA_049974825.1). Taxonomy (GTDB): domain Bacteria; phylum Pseudomonadota; class Gammaproteobacteria; order Halothiobacillales; family Halothiobacillaceae; genus JBKHDT01. The sequence continues at coordinate 3,584 of JBNGDJ010000011.1, forward strand.
GGGTCAAGCAATTCTTTCGGCGCGAACTGCTGCCGCTGCTTACCCCGCTGGGTCTGGACCCGGCGCACCCGTTTCCGCGCATTCTCAACAAGAGTTTGAACTTCGTCGTCTCACTTGAAGGTCGGGACGACTACGGCCGCGATGGCTGGATGGCCATCGTCCAGGCGCCGCGGGCCTTGCCGCGGATCATCCGCATGGACGAGGAGGCCGCCGGTGGCAAGAACAGCTTCGTATTCCTCAGCTCGATTATCCACGCGCATGTGGACGAGCTGTTCCCCGGCATGAAGGTCACCGGCTGCTACCAGTTCCGCGTGACACGCAACAGCGACGTGCTGGTGGATGTCGATGACGACGACGACCTGCTCAAGACCTTGCAGGGCGGGTTGTTCGAGCGCAATTACGGCGACGCCGTCCGTCTGGAAGTGGCCGACAACTGCCCGCCGGACGTGGTGGACTTCCTGCTTGATCGCTTTGCGATCGAGCGGCGCTTCCTGTTCCAGGTGCACGGGCCGGTCAACCTCAACCGGCTGATGGCTCTGCAGGAGCTGGTCGACCGACCGGATCTCAAGGACGAACCCTTCTCGCCGGCTCTGCCGCCGGAACTGGGGCCGCAGGGCAATATCTTCGAGGCCATCGAGCATCACGGGGCCATCCTGCTGCATCACCCCTACCAGTCCTTCGTGCCGACCATCGAGTTCATCCGCCAGGCGGCGCAGGACCCGCGGGTGGTGGCCATCAAGATGACCCTTTACCGGACGGGCAAGAACTCGGCCATCGTCGAGGCGCTGGAAGCGGCTGCCCATGCCGGCAAGGAAGTGACCGCCGTGATCGAGCTGCGGGCGCGCTTCGACGAGGAGGCGAATATCGAGCTGGCCACCCGGCTGCAGAAGGCCGGTGCCTACGTGGCCTACGGCATCGTCGGGTACAAGACCCACGCCAAGCTGACGCTGGTCGTGCGCCGCACACGAAACAAACTCAAGCGATTCGTTCACCTGGGCACCGGCAACTACCATGCCGGCACGGCGCGCCTGTATACCGACTACGGACTGCTGACCAATGACCGCTACCTGGGCGAGGACGTGAACAAGCTCTTCATGCAGCTGACGGGACTCGGGCGTGGCATTCGACTCAAGCGGATGCTGCAGTCGCCGTTCACGCTGCATGCGGGAATGCTCGAACGCATTCGCCGCGAAACCGCTCATGCGCAGGCCGGCAAGCCGGCCATGATCCGCGCGAAGATGAATGCTCTGATCGAGCGGCAGATTATCGAGGCGCTGTACGAGGCCTCCCAGGCTGGGGTTCAGATCGAGCTGGTCATTCGCGGCGTCTGCTGCCTGAAGCCGGGCGTGCCGGGGTTGTCCGAGAATATCCGCGTGCGTTCGGTCATGGGGCGCTTTCTTGAGCATCCGCGCGTGTTCTACTTCCGGAACGACGGCGAGGAAGAGCTTTATCTTTCCAGCGCCGACTGGATGCCGCGCAATTTCTTCGCCCGGATGGAAAGCGGCTTCCCCATTGATGACCCGCAGCTTCGGGCGCGGATCGTCGAGGAATCGTTCGACCTGTACATGAACGACAACGCGGGCGCCTGGGAGCTGGGTGCCGACGGGCATTACCATCGTGTCAAGCGGCATCACAACGCCAAGCTGCGCAGCGCGCAGCAGACGCTCATCGAAAGGCTGGGTGGCTGAGCGCGATGCAGAGCAAGGCAGGACACGTTCGGTGCCAGGGTTGCCCGGCAACGGGCCTCCCTTTCTGGACAGGATGCCGCCGGGAGGGCTGCCAGCCCGGCCCGTGCCTGCAGCGCTGATTCCCGGGGATCATGGCTGCGTTTGAATATGCCGCGCTGGATGCCCGGGGCCGGACCCGCAAGGGGCTGATCGAGAGTGACGGTCCCCGACAGGCGCGCGCCCAGCTTCGCGAGCAGGGGCTGACGCCGCTTTCCCTGGAGCAGGTGCGTTCCGGCGAGCCTCGCACGGGCGGCAGCGGCTTTGCCGCGCGGCTTCAGTCGCTGGGGCCGACCGATCTGGCGCTGCTCACAAGGCAACTGGCCACTCTGGTTGGCGCCGGCCTGCCGGTGGAGGAAGCGCTTTCCGCGCTGATTCGCCAGTCCGAGCGCGCCCGAGTGCGGCGGATCGTCACGGGCGTGCGCGCGAAGGTGCTTGAGGGGCAGACCCTGGCGAACGGCCTGGCGGCCTACCCGCGGGCCTTCCCCGAGCTGTACCGGGCCACCGTGGCGGCGGGTGAGGAGTCCGGCCACCTGGACGCCGTGCTCGATCGGCTGGCCGACTACACCGAATCCCGACAGGCACTGACCCAGAAGATCCAGCTGGCGCTTTTCTATCCGGCCCTGCTGACCCTGATGGCCATTGCAGTGGTGATCGGTCTGCTGGTGTATGTCGTGCCCCAGGTGGTCCAGGTGTTTCTGGACATGGAGCAGGCTCTGCCCCCGCTGACCAGCGGCCTGATTTCGGTTTCGGACTTTTTCCGGGAACACTGGCTTGCCATGCTGGTCACTCTGGCCGCTTCGGCGGTGATCGCCCGGCTGGCCCTTCGTCGCCCGACGCTGCGGCAGCGCTGGCACCGTGCCCAGCTGCGGCTGCCGCTGATTGGCCGGCTCAGCCGGGGCTTCAATGCCGCCCGTTTCGCACGGACCCTGAGCATCCTGTCGGCGGCGGGCGTGCCGATGCTCAAGGCTTTGCAGATCAGCGGTGAGGTCGTTTCCAACCAGGCCATGCGCCGGGCCATCACGGAGGCGACCGAGCGGGTGCGCGAGGGCAGCGCCCTGTCGCGGGCGCTTGAATCCAGCCGGCTGTTCCCGCCGATGACCGTTCAGCTCATTGCTTCGGGCGAGCAGAGCGGGCAGCTTGAAAACATGCTGCGCCGCGCGGCCGACCAGCAGGAACGCGAGCTTGAAACCTTTATCAACGCCCTGCTCGGCCTGTTCGAGCCGGTGTTGATCCTGGTGATGGGCGGCATTGTGCTGGTCATTGTCATGGCCATTCTGATGCCGATCTTCGAGCTCAACCAGATGGTCGGCTGAAGGTGGGTTTTCTCTGTCGGTCGCTGGCTGCGCCAGCGTGGTCCGACGCGAATTTCAATCGACAACGTGCACGAGCAAATCGCATGAATACACGCGCATCCGATGCAATCCACAGACGCCGATCGCACGCTGCGGCCGGCTTTACCCTGATCGAGGTCATGGTGGTCGTGGTGATCCTATCGATCCTGGCCGCCGTGGTGGTGCCCAAGATCATGGATCGCCCCGATGACGCGCGGATTGCCAAGGCAAAGCAGGATATCCGGGCGCTTGAGAGCGCACTCAACATGTACAAGCTCGACAACCTCAACTACCCGAGCACCGACCAGGGCCTGGAGGCGCTTGTCCAGCGCCCGGGCGGCAGCCCGGAGCCGCGCAACTGGCGTTCTGGCGGCTATATTGACCGGCTGCCGGAAGATCCCTGGGGAAGGCCCTACCAGTATCTCAGCCCCGGGCAGCATGGCGACTTCGACATCTACAGCCTCGGCGCGGACGGCCAGTCCGGCGGTGAAGGCGCCGATGCCGACATCGGCAACTGGATGAAGTGATCGGCACGTCGGACAGAGCCATCGGGAAGCAGCCTGCCAATTACCCTGTCGGTGTGGTGGCGTCGGGCTTCACCCTGATTGAGGTGATGGTCGTGTTGGTGATCGTGGGCGTGCTGGTCGGCATGGCCACCCTGTCCTTCGGGCGTCTGGACCCCGACTCCCCGGGTGCCGTCGCGCAGCGCTTGCAGGCTTGGCTGGACGAGGCCCGCACGCGGGCCCTGGTTGAGAACCGCAACCTGTGGGTGACCGAGCGCGAGGGGCGTGTCGAACTGCTGCCCCTGCCCGTGACCGACGAAAAGGAAGCGCAGGCGATTGGCGAAGCCTTTGAGGCGCCCGCGGGTCTGCGCCTGGTCTGGCCCGAGGAAAGCGACAATGCGCCGGCGGGGCTGGTGGTCACGCGGGAGGGGCGCTGGCTGGATTCGGACTGGCGGCTTGAGCTGGCGCCGCGCGAGGTGGCCTCGGATCGGCCGGTGCTGCAGCTTGGGGCCAATGCGCATGGCGAGGTCGAGGTGCAGAATGTCCCGGACTGAAGCCCGGCATTCGACCATACCCGTCTGCCGCCGGGCGGTTTGTGGCCTCCGGCGAGCCGCGTCCGGATTTACCCTGCTGGAGGTCCTGGTCGCGCTGGCCGTGCTGGCGATCGCCATGGCTGCGGTCATCAAGGCCACGGGTGACGGAGCGCGCATCCTCGGCGGGTTACAGGGCAGCACCATGGCGCAAGTGATCGCCGTGGACGAGATGAACCGGCTGCGCCTCTCCGGTGACTGGCCAAAGATCGGTCGTCGATCGGGGCAGGTCGAGTTCGAGGGCAGCCCCTGGGCCTGGGAGCGTGAAGTCGCGTCGACTGAAATCCCCAACCTGCGCAAGGTGACCCTCCGCATTTGGGATGATGCCGGCGGGCGTTCCGGCGAGGCGGTTCTCACCGCCTACCTGCGCGAGCCGGAATCCGGGTTATGAGCGCGCCCCGCGGCTCGGCCACTGCCCTGGTGATGTCGTGGCCTCGGTCTGCCCGGGTTCGCGGCTTCACGCTGCTGGAATTGCTGGTCGCGATCGCGATTTTTGCCCTGGTGGCGGTCATGGCCTATGGGGGCCTGAACGCCGTCATGCGACAGTCCACGACTCTGGCTGAGAACGAGCGCGAGCTGCGACGGGCGCAGGCCGGACTGCGTCAGATCCAGGCCGATCTGTTCCAGATCATCGACCGGCCCCTGCGCGATGACCGGGGCGACGAGGTACCCGTTCTGGCTGGTGGGGTCGATGCGGCATTGCCGCTGCAGTTCACCCGTATCGGCCAGCCGAACCCCACTGACGCAGTCCGTTCGGCGCTTGAGCGCGTGCTTTGGGTGCGCGAGGAGGATCGGCTGGTCCGTTTTGGCTGGTCGCCGGTGGATGGTCGGCCCTTCGCGCGGCTGGCCTCCGCCGACAGCCGTCAGGTCCTGCTTGAAGGCATTGAGACGCTGGAGCTGCTGTTCTACGACGACCGCAATGTCGACTCGCCCGTCTGGCCCCCGGCGAACCGGCCGGATGCGCGCCTGCCTCGGGCCATCGAATTGCGGCTGACCCTGAAAGGCGAGCCGCCCCTGCGCCTGACCTTCGACCTGCCGGCCGAGTGGCCGGAGGCTGAAACCGATGACGACGGCGAGTCGGACAACAACCCGGATGATTCTGACGCGAACGATGCGGGCAGTCCGGAATCGCCGCAGGGCAATGACGGCGCGCCGCCGCCTTTCGGGCAGCCGGGCAGGACCTTTGCCCCCGAAGCGTTGTACAAGACCAATCCCGGCGCGGCCTTTGCAGGTCTACCGCCGGAGGCAGGGGCGTCATGAGGCCGTCGCGCTCTGCCGGTGTCGCCCTGATCACCGCATTGCTGGTTGTGGCAATCGCCACCAGCCTCGCGGTCAGCCTGGCCGTGCGCCAGAATCAGTCCATCCAGTTCACCGGGAGCCTGCAGCTCACCGACCAGGCCCGCGAGCTGGCTCGCAGTGGCCTGGATCTGGCGCTGTTCGTCCTGTCGGAAGATGCCGGTGACGTGGATGGTCCTGCCGATGCCTGGGCGCAGGAGCTTTCGGCGCTGCCGCTGGAGATCGGTACTCTGTCTGTGCAGGTGATCGACTTGCAGGGGCGGCTGAACCTGAACAACCTGGTGGACGCAGAAGGCAAGGTCGACCCGGTGGCGCGGGCGCGCGTTGATCGCCTGCTGGCCGTGCTTGAGCTTGACCCGGCACTGACCGACCGGATTGTCGACTGGATCGACCCCGACAACCTGCCGGCCCCGCGGGGGGCGGAGGACGCCAGCTATGCCGGGCGCAATCCCCCGCACCGGGCAGGCAACCGTCCGCTGAGGTCCGTTTCGACCCTGCGCCTGCTTGAGGGGCTGGACGCGGAGGGCTTCGCCCGACTCGCCCCCCACGTGGCCGCCCTGCCGCGGGGCACCGCGCTGAACCTCAACACGACATCGGCCGAAGTCCTGCGCGCACTGGGCGACGGGATCATGCCGACGGCCAGGGAGGTGGACGCGGAGGATCGCATGCCCGAGAATCACGAGTCCGTCGATGCGGCGCTGCGTGCCCGGGGGATCGACCCGGCCGGGCTCACGCCGCAACGGCTGGGGGTGCGCAGCGCCTACTTCCTCGTGGACCTGCGGGTCGAGCTCGCGCCGAGCCGCCTGCGGCTTCTGGCCCTGGTCCACCGGCCCGCTGACGGACCGGCTACCGTCATTGCCCGAACCTTCGAATCATGCCTGAACGATATCTCCTGCATCTGAACGACTCCGCCGGCAGCCACGGCGTGCTCGCCCGGTCCGAAGGGGATCGCATCGGCCCCGGGCAGTCCTGCGCGCTCAGCGACCTGGCGATCCCGTCCGCTGCCGCGCTTGACGTGCTGATGCCAGCGAGCTGGTGCACGCTCCTGACGGTCCGTATTCCCACGCGGCAGCGCGCCCAGGCGCTCAAGGCGCTCGCCTTTGCCGTCGAGGAGCGGGTGGCCAGCGATCCGGAACAACTGTACCTGGTCCTGGGTGATCGGGCGGACTCGGCCGGGGACTGGCCTGTTCTCGCGGTCGACCGGGCTGCGCGGGCGAACCTGCTGGAAGAGCTTGCGGCCGTTTCTCTTCGACCGGCTCGCCTGGTCTGCGAGATCGAAGCTGTCCCGGCCGGCGCGCCCGGCACCTGGCAGGTGCTGCCCCTGCCGGACAGGACCCTGGTGCGCAGCGGTGAGCGTGTCGGGTTCGCCGTGCCCGGTTCAGACCTCGGGCCGTGGCTGGATTCAATGGCCGTCGAACCGGAGCAGGCCATCAACCTGCTGGTGGCCAGCGATGCGTCCGAAGCGGCACAGGCCTGCCTGGAAAGTCTCGCCGGCCGCGACAGCGTGCAGGTGGAGCAGACAGACCGAACCGTCATGGGCCTGCTTGGCGCCGGTCTGGCCGCGAATCGGCCTTTGAATGCCTACGCCCCGCCACCGGATCGACTGCTGCGCCGTGCCTGGGCCAACTGGGGCCTGGCCGCCGGGCTGGCGCTGGCCCTGGGCGTGGTGATCGCCCTGGAGGACCTGCTGCGGACCGAGCAGGCCTTGGCGCGCAATGCGGCGCTGAACGAACAGGTGGAAACTCTCTTCAGGCAGGCGCTGCCCGAAGCACAGCGGATGGTCAATCCGCGTGTCCAGATCGAGCAGGCACTGGCGGCGCTGGACGGCTCCGGTGAACAGGCCGACTTTCTCGCGCTGCTGGCGGCCGTGGGGGATGCCTTGCCCGACGATGGCCGGTTGACACTTGAGCGGTTGGAGTATGGCCCGCGCGGGCTGGAAACCTCCGTTTCGGCAGGCAACTACGCGGCCATCGAATCGTTGCTTTCCCGGCTGGGGGACGTGCCCGGCATTGCCGTCGAGCTGGCCGGGTCGCGTGCGTCGGAGGGTCAGTCTGAGGCGCGGATTCTCGTGATGCCGGGGGGTGAGTCATGAGCGCCTGGCTTGAATTCTGGCGCGGGCGTCAGCCGCGCGAGCGAATCGCCATCACGCTGGCCTTGCTGGCTTTGCTGGTTTTGGCCTTCGACAGCCTCGTGCATGTGCCCCTGCGCGAAGCGCGGGAGTCTGCCGAGGCCCGGCTTGAAAGCAACCGCGAGCTGGTCGCCTGGATGCGGCAGGCAGTGACCGAAATCCAGCGTCAAGGAGGGCCGCCGGATCAGTCGACGTCCAGCGCGCAGGGTTCGCCCATGCTGGCCGCCGAGCGCCTGGCGGCCGAGGCCGGCATCGTCGAGGCGATGCAGCGTCGCCAGCCGGCCGGGAACAGCGGCGTGCGCGTCGAATTCGAAGCGGTGACCTTCGAGGACCTGCTCGGCTGGATCGACCGAATGCAGCAACAGGAAGCGCTTGAGGTCACCCGGGCGCGTATCGCCCCGGTTGAAGGCGTGCCGGGCCAGGTGGAGGCGATGCTTGTACTGGAGCGTGATTCATGAGCCCTGATCGCATGTCCTTTGGTTCATCCTCGGACGCAGCGGGTGGCGAGGGGCCGGGCCATGACGGCGCGGGCAACCGAGGGCGGCGGCCGCGCTGGTGGTTGCGCGGCATTGCCCTGGGTCTGCTGCTGCTGATCAGCTGGATTGGCGCCATGTTCTGGTTCACGCCAGTGCAAGTGGTGCTCGACCGGCTGCCCGCGCAGCAGGGCCTCTCCTTGCAGGCTCTCGAGGGCAACCTCTACCGGGGCATACTCCGTGTGCAGGCAGGGGAGGTGACCATCGACCGGCTTGAGTACCGGCTGCGCCCAGTCGCGCTCCTGGGCGGGCATCTCGGACTGGATCTGGTCGCGGAGGTTTCGGGAGGCCGGGCCGAGGCGCGGGTAGCGATCTCTCCGGGCGGAACGCTCACGGTGACGGATCTTGAGGCGCGATTGCTGGCTGATGCGCCATTGGTCCAGCAGTTTGCACCCTTCCCCCTCGGCGGGGCATTCGACCTGTCGGTTCCGCAGGCCCGGCTTGTCGAGGCGGGTATTTTGTCGCTGGACGGTGACCTGCGCTGGATGGACGCCACGCTCGTGTTCCAGGAGCGGGTCATGCTCGGACAGGTCGACGGCGAGGTTTCGATTGCCGCAGGGCAGCTTTCTGGCGCGGTGCGAGACAACGGTGAAGGCGTGCTCGCGGTCGATCTGGCGCTGGAAGGTCATGACCCGGGAACGATTCAGGGCACCTTGCGTCCTCGCGCGTCTGCACCCGACTGGCTTGGGCAGACGCTTGCGATGCTGGGACGTCCCAATGCCGAGGGAGCGATCTCGCTGCGTCAGGGTTACCGGCTGCCGGTGGCGTCGAAGCAATCCGCCGCCGGCCAGTGATGCCGAGATCGGCCGCTTCGGGGCAAGGCCGGGGTCAGGCGTCCGTGTCGCTGGTGACCCGCAGGACTTCCTCGGTGGTGGTCAGGCCCGCGCGGATGCAGGCCAGCCCGTAGGCGCGCAGGCTGGGTGTGTTCTGGCGCAGATGCCGCTCCATGGCCTGCTCCCCGTCGCCGTCGTGGATCATCCGCTGCAAAGTGCCGTCCACGCGAATGAGTTCGTAGATCCCCATCCGACCCTTGTAGCCGCCGCCGGCCCGCAGCGCTTCCTCGCTGGGGCGATAGAGTGTCGGCGGATCGGCCGGGTCCACGCCAAGCAGCCGGCATTCCGTGGCATCCGGCGTGTAGGCCTCCCGCGTTTCGGGGTCCAGCCGGCGCACCAGCCGCTGGGCCAGCACGCCGATCAGGGAAGAAGACAGCAGGAAGGGCTCAACACCCATGTCCCGCAGGCGCGTGATGGCACCGATGGCGGAGTTGGTGTGCAGGGTGGAGAGCACCAGGTGGCCGGTCAGCGAGGCCTGCACGGCGATCTGTGCCGTTTCCAGGTCGCGGATCTCGCCGACCATGACCACGTCCGGGTCCTGCCGGAGAATCGCGCGCAGCCCCCTTGCGAACGTCATGTCGACCTTGTTGTTCACCTGCGTCTGGCCGATGCCGTCCAGGTAGTACTCGATCGGGTCTTCCACCGTCAGGATGTTGCGTTCCCGGCTGTTGATCTGGGTCAGCGCCGCGTAGAGCGTGGTGGTCTTGCCCGAACCGGTCGGCCCGGTGACCAGCAGGATGCCATGAGGCCGGTGGATCAGCTCGATCAGCTGCCGGCGCACTTCCTCGCCCATCCCCAGCGCAGCCAGGTTCAGGCGTCCGGCCTGCTTGTCGAGCAGGCGCATCACCACCCGTTCACCCTGGCCCGAGGGCAGAGTGGATACCCGTACATCCACCGGCCGGCCGGCCAAAGAGAGCGAAATGCGGCCATCCTGGGGCAGCCGCTTTTCGGCAATGTCCAGGCGCGCCATGACCTTGATCCGAGAAACCAGCAGTGGGGCGACCTGCCGCGGCGGTTCCAACACTTCCCGAAGCACGCCGTCGACACGGAAACGCACGACCATGCGGCTTTCAAAGGATTCGACGTGAATGTCCGAAGCGCCTTCGCGCACCGCTTCCGTGAGCAGCGCGTTGATCACGCGGATGATGGGTGCTTCGTCCTCGGATTCCAGCAGGTCGACCGGTTCGTTGAGCTGGTCTGCCAGCGCATCCAGTCCCTCGTCCCCAAGGTCGGTGACCATTTCCTGGGCCGCGCCACTGCCGGTCTCGTAGGCTTCGGCGAGCAGGGGGTCGAATTCTTCGGCCGAAATCGCTTGGGGGTGGAAGGGTTCGCCCAGTGCCCGCTGCAATTCCGCGATGACCTCGGGGGTCAGTGGCCGACAGTGCAGGACGGTTACGCCCCCGCGGTCATCCGGCTGCGCCAGAATCCCGTGGCGCTTGGCATAGCCGTAACCGATCCGCCGGGTCACCGGCAGCTGACCGGGGTCGGCGGCGGCCGGCAGGTCTCCGACATGAACTTCCATGGCCGGCTCAGTCATCGGCCGCCTCGTTTTCGGCATCGGGCAGGTGGCGCAGGTAACGATCGTGCGTATCGAGCATCGGCCAGGCATCGCGCGACAGGAATCCGTACCGGCTGAAGGACTGCTCCTGGGCCCCGCGGACATTGTCGTAATACTCGCGAGTCCGGTCGTGGATGTCGTCCGGGCTGCGGATGATGATCGGGCGCAGGAACACCATCAGGTTGCGCTTGACCGAGCGCGATTCTCGGTAGCTGAACAGGTTGCCGACGACTGGCAAATCGCCGAGCAGTGGAACCCGCTGGCGGGTGTTGCTGGCCGAGTCGTCCATCAGGCCGCCGAGAATCACCACGTCCCCGTCGTCCACCGTCACTGTCGTGGTGATATTGCGCTTGTTGGTGACCAGTCCGGCGGGGTTGCTGACCGCGTTGTCGAGACTCGAAACCTCCTGCTCGATATTCATGCGCACCGTGCCGTCAGGGCTGATCGTGGGCAGCAGCGAGAGCTTCACGCCGATGTCCTCGCGCGAGACGGTCTGGAAGGGGTTGGTGATTGCCGAACCCGACTCGGTCCCCGTGAACGAACCGGTGACGATCGGGATGTTCTGGCCCACGACAATGCTGGCTTCCTCGTTGTCCAGCGTCAGCAGGGTCGGCGTGGAGAGGATATTGTTGCCGGCATTGGCCGCCAGGGCCGAGACCAGAATCCCGAAGTCTGTGCCCGAGCCGTCGAAGCGCCCGATTCCGATATTGCCGCCGTCCCCAAGGTTACGGGCCGCCGCCAGGGCCAGCGCCTCGGTGGAGTCCGTGCCGGCCGAAGCCAGATCCTGAACAACGTTGGACACCAGTCCGTTGAAGGTCGAGATGCCGATCGGCACAGTCCCCGAGCCGCCGCCGAGAACGAACTGGGTCCCGAGTCGCTGGCGGAAGTCGTCCGAGACTTCCGCGATGATCGCCTCGACCAGAACCTGCGGGCGCCGCACGTCCAGTTGCTCGATCACGCTTTCGAGTTCCCGCATCACCTCCGGGGAAGCCGTGACCACCAGGGCGTTGAGTGACGCGTCCGCCTGGATGCTCACATCGCGGGTCGCGGCCGATGATCCACCTTCGCCGGTCTCGCCATCGGGGAGGTCCGGCACGCCCTTGAGCACCCGCACACCCTCCAGAATGGGGACCAGCTCTTCGGCCTTGGCATACTTGAGGCGAAATACCTGAGTATTGCCGGCGCGCTCAAGCGGGGTATCCAGGTCGGCGATCAGCACGCGCATGCGGGCGCGATCGGAAGGATCGCCGCTGATCAGGATGCTGTTGGTTCGCTTGTCGACCGCAAAGCTTGCCTCGCCCCCACCGCCAGCCGCGCCGGATCCACCGTCTGGCGCCGCGGTTGCCCCCTGTCGGCGGAACACTGACTGCAGGGTCTTCTGGACCTCGGATGCCGACGCATTCTTCAGGCGGATGATTTCGATCTCGTCCCGGTCGCGGACATCCACCCGGGTCAGGATGTCCTTGAGGCGGGCGATATTGCCTGCGCGGTCGGTAATGACCAGGCTGTTGGAGTCCTGGTGCACTGACAGGGCCGCCTGCTGGGGCATGATCTGGCGCAATACGGTCAGCAGCGGTGCCGCGTCGACATGGCGCAGCCGGACCACTTCGGTGGTGACTTCGTCTGCCGGCCGCTGCCCGGCTCGCTGGTCACTGACCGGCGCCTCCCCCTTGGCGTTCACCTCCGGGATAATCTTGACCACCTCTCCGGCCGGGATGGCCGTGAAGCCATGCACCTGAAGGATGGAGAGAAAAACCTCGTACAGACGGTCCGGCGCCATAGGCTGCGCGGAGATCATGTTGACCCGGGCCTTGACGCGCGGGTCGACCACGAAGCTTGTGCCCGTGACTTCGGACACGGCGGTGATCAGCGCCTCGATATCCGCATCGCGCAGGTTGAGAGTGACCCGGCCGTCCTCGTCGATCTGGGCCTCCTCTGCCCAGCTCGTTGGCGCGGTGATCAGTGTCAGTGCCAGCGTCAGTGCGGCCAGTCCACGGACGGACTTTTTCAATGGCCGGACGGGTTGCTGTGACCTCGGGCCATGGGCCCGTCGTGAAGTTGCCATGGGTTTTACTGCAATTGAATCGAGATCGGTACTTCCTGCCCATCGCGCAGCACCGTGGCCGACAGGTTGCGGGCGCTGCGCAGTCGCGGCATCAGCGAAAGCAGGCTTTGGGGGTTGTCCAGCCGGGCACCCTCGATGCCGGTGACCACGTCCCCGGGGCGCACACCCAAAGCCTCCAGCATCTGGGTCCGGCCGGGACGCGGCTGCAGGCGGTACCCGACCAGGTTGCCGTCCTTCATGACCGGACGCGGCTGTACATAGTCAAAGAGGTTCCCGGGGTTTTCAAGCACGGCTCGAACGGCTGGCTGGGCGGCCGAATTCGAAGCCGCAGGTCCGGGTCGAGTCGGCTCTGGACTGCCCGCCGCCAGCGAGAGCTCGGCCCGGGGCAGGTCAATCGATTCGAGGCGACCGTCGCGTTCAATCAGCACGCGCCGTTCTTCCACCCGTGCCAGCCGAATTCCGGACTGGATGTCGTCCCCCACGCGGAAGGTGCGCTCCTTGCCCCCGATCCGGAAGATGGCCACGCCCTGCCCATCCGCCCCGGCGACGAGTACCCCGCGCAGGTCCAGCGCGATCCGGGAAGCCGTGATCTGTTCCGGGGCCTCGCGCATGGGTTCGGCGCGCCCAAAAAGCCGCGCCGCGCGGAGTCTCTCCAGCGGATCGCCGGCCATGGCGCCCTGAGCCGGTGCTGACTGCGCCAACGGCGCTGCCTCGGGCAGCGGCTCTTGCGACGGCAGGATCAGTTGCCAGGTCAGACGGGCAAGCAAGACCCCGAGCAGGATGACCAGGCCAGTGGAAACCAGCCAGGGCAAGGTGCCTGCAATCAGGTTCGAGACAAATTTTCCGGTCGGTTCCAGGCTCATGTTGGTTCGTTTCGGCGGTGCGGGCCGCATGATGACAGGCCGGCGAACCAGTGCCTGTCCAATTCAGGGCATGGACGCCCCTGGGCGCAACGGGGCAAGTCATTGAATCGCCGGGGCGGCCGGGCGTCAAGCGTTGTCAGCTTGGTTCCCCGGCAGTCGACAAGAGTTCGGCCAGCCCGTCCTCGTCCAGAACCGGAATGCCAAGCCGCTCGGCCCGCGCCAGCTTGCTTCCGGCCTCGGCCCCCGCGATCACCGCCGTGGTCTTGCCCGACACGCTGCCGGTCACCTTGGCGCCCAGGCGCATCAGTGCTGCGCGTGCTTCCTCGCGGGTCATGGCGGACAGGGTGCCGGTCAGCACGTAGGTTCGGCCCGCCAGCGGCTGCTGGCCACGACGGGGCGCCGGGTCAGGCCAGTGAATCCCGGCCGCCCTCAGGGCTTTGATTACCTCGCGATTGTGCGGCTGTTCGAAAAAGGTCCGCACATGCCGGGCAACTACCGGGCCGATATCCGGCGCCTGCATCAGGGCCGCCTCGTCCGCGTCCATGAGCGCGTCCAGGCTTCCGAAGTGCACCGCGAGGGTGTCGGCCGTTCGCTCGCCTACTTCCCGGATGCCCAGTGCGTACAGAAACCGCCCCAGCGTGGTTTCCCGGGACTGCTCCAGCGCCTCGACCAGGTTGCGCGCCGATTTCTCGCCCATCCTTTCAAGACGGGTCAGTTGCTCGGGCGTGAGCTTGTACAGGTCATCAACGTGCTCGACCAGCCCGCAGTCCAGCAACTGCTCGACCAGTTTCTCGCCCAACCCGTCAATATCCATGGCCTTGCGCGAGGCAAAGTGCTTGAGCGCCTCGCGCCGCTGTGCCGGGCAGAACAGGCCGCCCGAGCAGCGGGCCACGGCCTCGCCCTCGTCCCGGATGACGTCTGACCCACATTCGGGACACTGGGCAGGCATTTCGATGACGCCGGCAGCCTCCGGTCGTTTTTCGGCAACCACCGAGACGATCTCCGGGATGACATCCCCCGCACGTCGGACGGTCACGGTATCACCGATGCGCACATCCTTGCGGGCCACTTCGTCCATGTTGTGCAGGGTGGCGTTGGAGACGGTGACGCCGCCGACGAAGACCGGTTCCAGCCGGGCCACGGGGGTCAGCGCCCCGGTGCGCCCGACCTGGAAGTCGACGCCCAGCAGGCGGGTGGTCATTTCCTCGGCGGGAAACTTCCAGGCAATCGCCCAGCGCGGTGCCCGGGAGACCTGTCCGAGCACGCGCTGGTCGTCCAGGTCGTCCACCTTGAACACCACACCGTCGATGTCGAAGTCCAGCGTGTCCCGAAGACCGAGAATCCGTTGGTGAAAGGCCAGCGCCGCCTCCACTCCCGTCACCGTCTGTGTCAGGTCCGTCACGGGCAGACCCAGCCCCTTGAGCCAGTCCAGCGTGGCGTGATGGGTCACGGGAACGGAGGCACCGACACACTCGCCCAGGCCATAGGCGTAGAAGTGCAGCCTGCGCCTGGCCGTGACGCGCGGGTCCTTCTGGCGCAGGGAACCGGCGGCGGCATTGCGGGGATTCACGAAGGTCTTTTCGCCGGCACGGGCGGCCCGCTCGTTGAGGGCCGCGAACTCGGAGCGCGTCATGATGACCTCTCCGCGCACCTCCAGCACCTGCGGCGGCGTCTTGTCCTTGAGTTGACCGGGAATCGCCCCGATGGTGCGGACGTTGTCGGTGACATCTTCGCCGAACAGCCCGTCGCCCCGGGTGGCCGCCCGGACCAGCCAGCCTTCCTCGTAGCGCAGGCTGATGGCCAGGCCGTCGAATTTGGGCTCGGCCATGTAACAAACGGCTGCGTCGCGGCCAAGCCGCTCGCGAACACGCTGGTCGAAGGCCCGAAATTCGGCCTCCTCAAGTGCATTGTCCAGCGAGAGCATGGGCAGAGCGTGTTCGACTGTCTCGAACTGTCGGGAGGGCGGGGCGCCGACGCGCTGCGTGGGCGAGTCCTCGGTCACCCATTCGGGGTGCCTTGCCTCGATCTCCTGAAGCTCGCGCATCAGCCGGTCGTACTCGGCATCCGCAATCGCGGGGTCGTCGAGAACGTAGTAGCGGAAGTTGTGCTCCTGGATCCGGGCGCGCAACGCCGTCAGCCGGGCGCGTTCAGGGTCGCGCATGGTCGGCTCAGTCTCCGGTGATTTCGCGCCAGCGGTCGATTGACTCGGCGCTCAGCGGTTCGCGCCGGTCGTCCAGCACCTCGGCATCCAGCGCGTCCGCCAGCCGGTTGGCGACGGCGATCATGTTTTCGATGACCAGCGACGGCTGCCCGGGTACGGGCAGCTGCATGAACATGGCCAGCCCGCGGGTGGCGTGACTCTCGTCACTGGCCGGGTCGAACACGCCCGGCGCCACGGCATTCATGACCGAAAACTGGCTGACGCCGGCTGCGTCCGGGTAGTGATAGATCTGCATGTCGCCAAATTCCAGGCCGTGCTCCACCAGCGCCGTGCGTACCCGGGCCCCGTCGAAGCCCGCCGTGTCATTGGATACCAGATACAGCGTAATGACCTGCGGCATCGGCGCTTCGTCACCCGTCGTCGTCTGGCTTTCAGTTCCTGCGCCCTGCTCGGGTTCGGGCGACGGCTGTGCGGCTTCGGTTTCGATCGGTTCCGGCTCGGGGGCGGCGGTCGGTGCGCTGTCGAGGCTGGCTGGGTCGCCCTGGAGGAAATCCATTTCCGGCGCTTCGATCACCTTGCGACGCTGGCTGCGTTCGGCCTCGTCCAGGTCCTCGGACCATTCCCCGCCACCGGGCAGGTCCTCGTCCAGCCGGGGCTCGCTGCGCACCGGTTTGTGCGCGCTGCGCTCGACGGTCGCATCCAGGGGATCGCCCACCGCATGCTCGTCGAGGTGGAGCTCGGACTCCTCTTTCCGGCGACTGTAGACGAGGAAGATGCCGATCAGCACCACGACCCCGACCCCCAGCAGTATCCAGCGCAGATATTCCATGATCCTCAGCTTTCCGAATCGACCATTTGCACCGCTTGATCAAGGTCCACCGAGACGACCCGGGAGACGCCGGGTTCGCGCATGGTCACGCCGATCAGCTGGGCGGCGTGCTCCATGGTGGTCTTGTTGTGGGTGATGAACACGAATTGTACCTGTTCGGACATCTCGCGAACCATAGCACAGAACCTGCCGACGTTGGCTTCGTCCAGTGGGGCGTCCAGCTCGTCCAGGATGCAGAAGGGCGCGGGGTTCAGCGAGAAAATCGCGAAGATCAGCGCCACGGCCGTCAAAGCCTTCTCGCCGCCGGACAGCAGGCTTAGATGACTGACGCGCTTGCCCGGGGGGCGGGACATCAAGTGCACCCCGCCGTGGAGCAGGTCGTCTTCCTCCAGTGTCAGCAGGGCCTCGCCGCCGCCGAACAACCGGGCGAAGGTCGGCCCAAGCCGGTCGTTGACCTGTCCGAAGGTTTCGCGAAAGCGTGCCCGCGTTTCGCGATCCATCCGCTCAATGGCGCTGGTCAGCTGCGCCAGGGCCTCGTTCAGGTCCCGGTCCTGGGCATCCAGGGTTTCCTTGCGTGCGCGGGCCTGCTCGAACTCTTCGATGGCCGACAGGTTGACGTTGCCGAGCTTGCGGATTCGTGCCTGTAGCGCATCCAGCTCGGCGCGCAGCGCATCTGCCGGTTCGGATTCGACCAGCGGCGGGGAGAACCCCTCCTGCACCGCTTCGCAGCCCTGATACTTTTCCCGGGCCATGTCGTGGCGCAGCCGGGCTTCCTGGTCGGCCATGCGGGCCTGCTCGCGGGCGTCGGCCCGTTCGTTCAGCCGCCGTTCGGCAAGCTGCAGGGCTTCGGCCGCCACCCGCTCGGCCGCCTGAGCTTCCTCCTGTTGCCGGTGGGCGTCGGCCAGCGCTTCGCGCGCCTGCTCCAGTGCCTCGACGACGACCGTTTCCTGGGCGTGCGCCTCGGCCAGTTCCCGGCCGAGTGCCTCCAGGCGCGCCCCATGCTCTTGCTGGCGCGCGGCCAGGGCCCGTCGTTCGCCCTGGTTGCGCTGGATTTCTCCGCGGGTGATTTCGATGCGCGAGGACAGCCGGCTCGATTCCAGCGCCTGTTCGTGGGCCTGCCGGTTTCGTTGTTCCAGCGCCTGTCGGGCCTCCTGAACCGCGGTCTGTGCCTGCCGGCGAGTCTGTTCTCTCTTGGCTCGCTCGGCCTGCGTGGCGTCACGGTCCGCCTCGGCCTGCGCCACCCGCAACCGGCCCTGCGCGATTTGATCCTGCAGCTCGGCCTGGCGGGCCTGAGTTTGGGTCCGCGTTTGCCGCGCGGCCTGTTCTGCTGTCTCGGCCTGCGCCCGTTCCGACTGCGCCCTTGTCAGGTTCACCTCGGACTCGCCTTGAGTTCGTATGGTCTGACGCAGCGCCGCCTGCGCGCTGCGCAGGTCTTGCTCCTGACGCGCCAGTCGCTCCGCTGCCTCCGATCGGTTCGCTCGGGCCGCCTCAAGGTGCTGCTCGGCATCGGGCAGGCGTTCAAGCACTGACTTGAGCGCAGCCCGCCGGGGCAGCATTCCGGTCCCGGCCTCGTCCCCGGGCATGCGCAGCCAGTGTCGGCCCACCACGACTCCGTCGTCGGTCACCAGCGCATGACCGGCCGGTAGGTCATGACGGGCCGCCAGCGCTGCGGGCAGGTCGGCGGCCCGGTGTCGGCTGTCCAGAAAGTCTTTCAGCCAGCAGTCCGGCTGCCCGGTGATTTCCGGGTGCGGGGCGATCCACCACTGCCCGCCCGGCAGCTCCCCCAGCGCGAGCAGGTCCTCGAGCCGGTCAACTGTCCAGCCATTCAGGGCCGACCCCAGGCAGTACTCCAGCCAGGGATCGTTCAAACCCTCCTGCGCCAGTCGCTCCACCAGACGGTCGGTCATGCCATCCGCCGGTGGTTCGGCATGGTTTTCCGTGGCGATGACCTGCTCAAGCGCGCGTTTCTCGGCAAGCAGCGCCTCGACCTCGGCGCGGGCAGTCCCCAGGCGTTCCTCGGCGGCTGCAACCGCGACGCGCGCATCGTTCACGGCCTCTTCTGCCTGCTGGACTTGCTGCTCGGCAGCGGCGACTTTTTCTTCGGCCGTTTTCCGCAGGCTTTCCGCGTTTTTCAGGTCGTCAGTCGCTTTTTCAAGGCGTTGTGCCGCCCGGGAAAGATCGATCCGCTCCAGCTCAGCCGTGCAGCCGGCCTGCGCCTGTTCAAGCCGAGTCAGCTCGCGACTTTCCCGCGCCAGCCGCTGGGCCGGCTCCGAGGCCCGTTCCATAAAGGCATCCCACTCGGCCTGCACCGACTGAAGCTGTGTTTCTGCTGCCTTTAACCGCTCCTGGTCCTGCTCGCGCTCCCGTTCAAGCTGCGATTCGGCGGCCTGCAGGTCCCGGGCGCTGCGCTCCAGCGTTGCGAGCCGGTTTTCGAGCTCGGTGGCAGAGGCCTCAAGCTGGCTGATGCGTCGCTCGTCCCGCTGCTGCTGTTGCAGACGTTGTTCCCGATCGGCGCGCAGGCGGTCGACCTGCACCTGAACCTGCGTCTGGTTGGCCGTCTGCTCGTAGACAGCGGCCTGTCGGGTGCTGGTTTCCTGCTGGCGCGACTCCAGCATCCGTCGAGCCGCTTCCAGCGCGACCTGTGCGCCCGCGCGTTCGGTGGCTGCCTGGTCTGCCTGTCGTTCGGCTTCCTGCCGTGTTTGCCCCGCGGCCGCCAGGGCTTCTGACGCCTGGCTCAGCTCAAGGGCCAGCAGGCGCCCCTCGGTTTCCCGAGCCTCGGCACGCAGCCGGCGGTAGCGCGCGGCGGTCTTGGCCTGTCGGTCGAGTCGGGCCAGCTGGCGGTCCAACTCTTCGCGCAGGTCGGTGAGTCGTTCAAGGTTTTCCCGCGTGTGCGCCATGCGCTGCTCGGTTTCCCGGCGGCGCTCACGGTAGCGGGAAATGCCGGCCGCTTCCTCAAGATAGGCCCGCAGTTCCTCGGGCCGGGCTTCGACAATGCGGTTGACCTGCCCCTGCTCGATGATCGAGTAGCTGCGCGCCCCAAGCCCCGTGCCCAGGAACAGGTCGGTGATGTCCCGTCGCCGGCAGCGGGTGTTGTTGAGAAAGAACCGCGACTGCCCGTCGCGGCCAAGCTCCCGGCGTACGGAAATTTCCGAAAACCGCGTCCAGGCATCGCCCAGGCGTCCGTCGTTGTTGTCGAATACCAGTTCCACCGAAGCGACCGAGGCCGGCTTGCGGCCGGAGGCCCCCGAGAAGATCACGTCCTCCAGCGCCTGACCACGCAGCTGGCGCGCTGAGGATTCGCCCATCACCCAGCGGATGGCGTCGATGAGGTTGGACTTGCCGCAGCCGTTGGGCCCGACCACGCCCACGAGGTTGGAAGGGAAGCGGACATCGGTCGGATCGACAAAGGATTTGAACCCGGCGAGGTGCAGCTGGGTCAGTCGCATCGGAACTTGCCGTATAATGCGCGGCCCGATTTCACGGGAAGGGTTGTGCGACGCCAGGGATGACGCCGCGCAGCGTTTTCCAAGCCATCAACCCAACAAGAGTAACGCGCCATGTCCACCCAACCGACCAAGACCCTGGAAACCTTCGAAAACCCCCGTCCGGATCGCGACTATACCATTCACATGGAGGTTCCGGAGTTCACCTGCCTGTGCCCCAAGACCGGCCAGCCCGACTTTGCGAACATTCGCATTGACTACGTTCCGGACCGCCGCTGCGTCGAACTCAAGTCGCTGAAGATGTACATGTGGTCTTTCCGCGAGGAAGGCGGCTTTCACGAGGCCATGACCAACCGCATCCTCGAAGACATCGTCGCCGCCATCGAGCCGCGATTCCTGCGGATTACTGGCGAGTGGAACGTGCGTGGCGGCATCTTCACGACTGTGGTCGTCGAACACCGTCAGGACGGCTGGAACCCGGCGCCCAGGGTAGCGTTGCCCTGAGCGGGCATGATTCTGAGCACCTCGGTGCAGAGATACCCTTGAGTACGCCGGCTGAGCACGCGATCCGGGCGCTGGGTATCGATGCCGGCACTTCGGGGATCCGGGTGGTGGCGCTGGACCGGGCCGGGCAGTTGCGGGGCCATTGGCGGGTGGCGTTGCCATCACCGTCGGTGGATGGCCCGCGGGTTTTTCAGGACCCGGGCGTTTGGGCCGAGGCGCTGGATGCCTTGATGGTGACGGTGGCGAAGCAGGCGGATCTTTCCGCGCTGGCGGCCATCGCCATCGACGGAACCTCCGGGACGGTGCTGCCCGTGGATGCTGTCAGCGGCGCCGTACTGGGGCCGGCATTGATGTACAACGACCGGCGGGCGATTAGACAGGCGGCGCGGATTGGTGCCGGCGCCCCGCCGGAGAGTGGCGCGCACGGGGCCGGTTCTTCGCTGGCCAAGTGGCTCTGGATGGCTTCCGAGCAGGCGCTGGGGCCGAACGCGGTTCCGGCGCACCAGGCTGATTGGCTGCTGACCCGCTGGCTGGCTGGTGACGGACAGGTCCAGTCGGACGAGAACAACGCCCTGAAACTGGGTTATGACCCGGTGCAGCGACGTTGGCCGGGCTGGCTGGATGCGTTTTTGCCCGAAGAGGCTCGGCCGCAAGTGCATGTACCCGGTGCGGTGGTCGGGGCGATGGATCGCGCGGTGTGTCGGCGGTTGGGTTTGCCTGCCGGCGTGTGTCTGGTCGCCGGTACCACCGACAGCATTGCCGGCGTGCATGCGCTTGGTGTGGCCGAGCCGGGCGAGGCGGTCACAAGCCTGGGCAGTACGCTGGCGGTCAAGCTGGTCAGCGACCGGCCGGTCTTTGATCCGGCCTGTGGTGTGTACAGCCACCGATTCGGGTGCCGGTTTCTGGTCGGCGGCGCGTCAAATACCGGTGGAGCCGTGCTGGGGCGCTTTTTTGATCCGCCTGCCCTGGCGCGCCTGAGTGCAAAGATCAACCCGGCACGCGCCTCCTGCCTCGATTACTACCCGCTGAATGCGCCCGGCGAGCGCTTTCCGGTCAACGACCCGGACTTGCGGCCCCGGCTGTCGCCTCGGCCGCGTGACGACGCCCGCTTTTTGCAGGGCATGTTCGAGGCGATGGCGCGCATTGAGCGCTCGGGCTACCGGCGCCTGGCGGCGCTGGGCGCGCCTGCGGTGCAGCATGTCCGTACCGTGGGCGGGGGCGCGGCCAACCCGGTGTGGACCGCGATTCGCCAGCGGGTGCTGGGCGTGCCGGTGAGCGCCTGCCCGGAGGCCGAGGCAGCCAAGGGAGCGGCGCGACTGGCCTTGTCTGCAGTCGACAGGATGTAGCCGCGCGTGTCAGGTCTTGCCGGGCGACCATCCCGCCGGCAGACCCAATTCCCGCACGCCCCGGGACGCGGCGTTCACTCGATGTAGTCGGCGGGCGGGTCCTGATCCTCGGGCAGCAGGGTGAGCAGCTGTTCAAGGGGAATCTTGTCCAGGATGACCAACTCATAGCCCAGCGCGATGTAGTCGTTGATGGCCGCCGGGCCGGATTCGGCGACGACCACGCTGTCGATGAAGGCTTCCGGTCCCAGTCCGCGCCATGAGGCGTGGGTATTGCAGACGTAGACCGAAACGCCCAGCGCTGCGAGCTCATCCACCATTGCCTGGGCGGCCTGGTGTTCGCCCCGGGCGTCGCGGGTCAGCTGGAACTGTTCGCGCCCGTGGGTGACCACGGCAACCGGTAGCTGCCCGAATCGGGCCTGCAGGCGAGGAATCTGCTCGAGCAGCCAGGGGAAGTGGCGATCCAGTGCATCCTCGTCCCAGGCCTCGATGTCAAAGACGACGCCGGCAGGCGGTTGCTCGCTTTCGAGCAGTTTTTCGATTTCGCCCGTCGGGTCCGGGAAGATGTGACGCGGCTCGGCCGCGATGGCTGTGCCCGCGAGCAGGATGGCGAGCAGCCAGGTGGTGATCAGGGTCTTCATGGCGCACCTCCGGTGGTCGATTCCCATGGCACAGCGCACTGTGCCCGGATCTCTTTCTTGAGTGTAGTACTCGGAAAACCCGCCTGCCGGCTTTTCGCAGGCTTCCTGCGGTTTTTGTTGCAACCGCCGGCATTGTTCGATAGCGTCACAGCCACACGACTGGGGGTGTCGTGCCGCCTCGCGGCACGGCTGAGAAAGACCCTTGGAACCTGACCCGGATCATGCCGGCGTAGGGAAGTCGACCGTCCCGGGGTGGCGTATTGTGCCCACTCCCGATGCTCGCCTGCTCCCGCGCCGTGCCCCACGAGCCCAGGAGCAAGACTGATGAGCGCCATTCCCGAAGATTTCCTGCAGAAGACCGCCGCGCTTTCCGCGGAAGTCACCCAGCCTTTTGCCGCCTCGAAGAAGTTTTACGAGACCGGTTCCCGTGACGACATCCGCGTGCCCATGCGCGAGATCCAGCAAACGGCGACCCGCCTGAACGGCGGCATTGAGCCGAACCCGCCAATTTACGTCTACGACACCTCTGGCCCCTACACGGACCCGGAGGTGTCGATCGACCTGCTGGCCGGGCTGCCGCCGCTTCGCGCCGACTGGATCGAGGAGCGCGGGGACACGGTGACTCTGGACGGGCTGAGTTCCGAGTATGGCCGTCAGCGGGCGACGGACCCGAAGCTTGCCGGCCTGCGCTTTGGGCACACGCGCCTGCCGCGTCGGGCCAAGGCCGGCGGCAATGTGACCCAGATGCACTACGCGCGCCGGGGGATCATCACGCCGGAAATGGAGTTTGTCGCCATCCGCGAGAACAACCGGCTGCAGGCCATGCGGGAAGATCCCCGCTATGCGGCCCTGCTGCGTCAGCACAAGGGCGAGTCGTTCGGCGCCTCGATTCCCGATCAGATCACGCCCGAGTTCGTGCGCGAGGAAGTCGCACGCGGCCGTGCAATCATTCCCAGCAACATCAACCACCCGGAAAGTGAGCCGATGATCATCGGGCGCAATTTCCGGGTGAAGATCAACGGCAACCTCGGCAATTCGGCCGTGACTTCCGGCATTGCCGAGGAAGTCGAGAAGATGGTCTGGGGGATCCGCTGGGGCGCCGACACCATCATGGACCTGTCCACTGGCAAGAACATCCACGAGACCCGCGAGTGGATCCTGCGCAACGCGCCGGTTCCCATCGGCACGGTGCCGCTGTACCAGGCGCTGGAAAAGGTCGATGGCAAGGCCGAAGAGCTGACTTGGGAGATCTTCCGCGACACGCTGATCGAGCAGGCCGAGCAGGGCGTGGACTATTTCACGATCCATGCCGGCGTCCGCCTGGCCTACGTGCCACTGACCGCTGATCGTGTTACCGGCATTGTCAGCCGGGGCGGGTCGATCATGGCCAAGTGGTGTCTTGCACACCACGAGGAGAGTTTCCTCTACACCCGCTTCGAGGAAATCTGCGAGATCATGAAGGCCTATGACGTGGCCTTCTCGCTGGGGGATGGCTTGCGGCCCGGCTGCTTGGCCGATGCCAATGACCGGGCGCAGTTCGCCGAACTCGAAACCCTGGGCGAGCTGACGAAGATCGCCTGGGCGCACGACGTGCAGGTGATGATCGAGGGGCCCGGCCACGTACCGATGCAGATGATCAAGGAGAACATGGACAAGGAGCTTGAGGACTGCTTCGAGGCGCCGTTCTATACGCTGGGCCCGCTTACTACGGACATCGCGCCAGGCTACGATCACATCACCAGCGGGATTGGTGCGGCCAACATCGGCTGGTATGGCACGGCGATGCTGTGCTACGTCACGCCCAAGGAGCATCTTGGGCTGCCGGACAAGGCCGACGTGCGCGAGGGAATCATTACCTACAAGGTGGCCGCCCACGCCGCCGATCTGGCCAAGGGGTTCCCCGGCACCCAGGTGCGTGACAACGCCCTGTCCAAGGCGCGTTTCGAGTTTCGCTGGGAAGATCAGTTCAACCTGGGGCTGGACCCGGATCGGGCAAGGGAATACCACGATGCCACCCTGCCGCAGGAAAACGCCAAGGTCGCCCATTTCTGTTCCATGTGCGGTCCGCACTTCTGCTCGATGAAGATCACCCAGGACGTGCGCGAGTACGCCGCCAGCCTGGGCGTGACGGAGCTTGAGGCGCTGGAACAGGGAATGGCGGAGAAATCGCGTGAATTCCGGGAGAAGGGCGCGGAGGTGTACCAGCCGCGGTAGGCAATCTCTGTGTTCGTGCAGGGATTCCCCGCCGATTTCCGGCACGTTTGAAGCAAGGGCAAGGGCCCGTCCCGGTTTTCGGGGCGGGCCATTTGTATTGGGCCTTGGTGCCGGGCTGTCAGGTCAGTTCTGGACTTCCCGGGGTTGCAGGGCAAAGCGAAGCGACAGGTCGATGGCCTGAACATGCTTGGTCAGCGCGCCGATGGAAATGGCGTCCACGCCGGTTTGCGCCACGGCGCGCACGTTTTCCAGCGTGATATTGCCCGAGGCTTCGAGCATGGCGCGGCCGGCGCAGGTTTGAACGGCCGTACGCAGCTGGTCGAGATCGAAGTTGTCCAGCAGGATTCGGTCGACACCCAGTGCGAGGGCCGCTTCCAGTTCGGCGATGGATTCGACTTCGACCTGCAGGGGGATGTCGTGGGGCTGGCGCCGTGCGGCCTGGACGGCTTGCTCCAGAGATCCCGTGGCCAGGATGTGGTTTTCCTTGACCAGGATGGCATCGAACAGGCCCATGCGATGATTGTGACCGCCGCCCGTGGCGACGGCGTATTTCTGGGCCTTGCGCAGTCCCGGCAGGGTTTTTCGCGTGTCGAGAATGCGTACCCCGGTGCCTTCTACCTCGTCCACGTAGCGACGGGTCACGGTGGCGGTGGCGCTGAGCGTCTGGAGGAAATTGATCGCGGTTCGCTCGGCGGTCAGCAGGGCGCGGGCGGGGCCCTCGAAGGTCGCAATCCGGCCATTGGCGGGAACGGCTTCGCCGTCGTCGACCTGCCAGTCCATGCGGATGGCCGGCGAAACCCGCTTGAAGGCGGCCTCGGCCCAGGGGCGGCCTGCGAGAATGCAGTCCTCCCGCGCAATCAGCTCTGCCCGGGCAGAGATGTCCGGCGAAATCAGCTTGGCGGACCGATCCCCTGAACCGATGTCCTCCTCAAGGGCGCGGGTGACGTTTTCTGCGATCGTCGCGGCATCGATCATCTTGGACGGTCCATGGGCGCATGTGACAGGCCGATGAATTCTGCGCAGCCGGCAGAGCGAATGCAAGCACGGGCGACCCCGGGACGGCATGAAGGGGGCCCGGCTGTGGCAGGAATGCGACTCGGGCCGTCGGGATTCACATTGTCATATTCAGGTCATCGAAATCGATTGCAATGGCAACATTGTCCGGGAATGCTGGCATGTTTCCGGGCAGGCGGGCAGCGCCTGAAAGGCCCTGCCCGCCGACCGGGGCCCGAGCGCATGCGATGGCGCGTCGACCAAGGGGCAAGACCTTCATGGCTTGATGCAGCAACGCCCGGGCTGCCCAATTCAATGCCTTGCGCCATTGTGCGGCAGGGCATCCGTGCCCTGCACGGGAAGGGCGGCATTTGTGCAGACCTTCCCAAAATATCCTGCTGGAAACTCTAAAGAGCCTGCGAACATGTCGACCAAGACCATCCTGATTGTCGAAGACGAAAAGCCGATCCGTGAAATGGTGGCCTTCGCGCTGGGACGCGCGGGCTACGAGCTGGTGGAGGCCGGAGATGTCGCCGAGGCCTACGAGCGGATGGCGCACAAGCTGCCGGACCTGATCCTGCTGGACTGGATGCTGCCTGGTGCCACGGGCATCGAACTGGCGAGACGGCTCAAGCGCGACGAGCTGACCCGCGAGGTGCCCATTGTCATGCTGACGGCGCGTGGCGAGGAGGAGGACAAGGTCAGCGGGCTGGAGGCCGGCGCCGACGATTACGTGACCAAGCCGTTCTCGCCCCGCGAGCTGATTGCACGGATCAAGGCGGTGCTTCGGAGGGTGTCGCCCGACGACGAGGGCGGCAGCATCGAGATCAATGGCCTGGTGCTGGACCCGGAGAGTCATCGAGTGATGGCCGGCAACGAGTCCATCGACATGGGGCCGACAGAGTTTCGCCTGCTGGAGTTTTTCATGACGCATCCCGAGCGCGTTTACTCCCGGACGCAGTTGCTGGACCGGATCTGGGGGCGCAACGCCTATGTGGAGGAGCGGACGGTGGACGTACATATTCTGCGCCTGCGCAAGGCGCTTTCGGCGCAGGGGTACGACGCCATGATCCAGACCGTGCGCGGCGTGGGCTACCGCTTTTCCGCGAAGGTATGATCGGCCAGCCCGCAGGTCACGATGACTCAGGCCCGCGCTCAGGCATGGCTTTGCGCAGACACGCCCGATGATTGACCGGCCACTCAGGCGCTGGCGGGAGGAGGCGGCCGTTCTGGCGGTCCCCATGCTGCTGGCGATTGTGCTGGGCGCGCTCAGCGGCCTGTGGTGCTGGGCCTTGCTGGCCGGGCTGGTCGCCTATCTGCTCAGTTTGCTCGTGCGACTTTCCCGCCTGCTTCGCGCCTCGCGCCAGCGGGTCTTCGCCGTGCCCGTTCTCGGCCTGCCCGGCCTGGTGCAGGACCGTTTTCGTCGCGCGCGTGCCGCCTGGTTCAAGCGCCAGCGGCGGCTTATCCGCCTGCTGCGTCGCTATCATCATTCCGCGATGGCCGTGCCTGATGCCACCGTGGTGTTGGGGTCGGATTACCGGATCGAATGGATGAACCGGGCCGCCCAGTCGCTGTTGGGCATCGGTGGCCGGGACCATGGTCTGCGCATCGACAACCTGATCCGGCAGCCGGGTTTCGTGAGCTGGCTGGCCGACGCGCCACTGGAACACCCGCTGGAGATGGTGGCACCGGGGGACGATCAGCGCAGCCTGAACCTGCGCATGGAGCCCTACGGCGATGACCGCTACTTGCTGATCGGTCGGGATGTCACCGCCATCCATCGCCTGCAGGAAGTGCGGCAGGACTTTGTCGCGAACGTCTCCCACGAGTTGCGCACCCCCCTGACCGTGCTGTCTGGATACATCGAAACCCTGCAGGACATGCACGAGCCGCAGGATGAGGCCATGACCCGCATCCTGCACAGCATGGATCAGCAGTCCGACCGGATGCGCCGGATCGTCGAAGACCTGCTGCTGCTTTCTCGGCTGGAAACGTCTACCCCGAGCGAAGAATACTTCGAGCGGATCGAGATGCCGCAGATGCTTGATGGCATCCTGGTCGATGCGGAAATTCTTTCCGGGGACGATGCCCACCAGTTTCAGGCGGATATCGACCGAAACCTCGAATTGCGCGCGATCCCCCGCGAAATCTACAGCGCGCTGTCCAACCTTGTGTTCAACGCGGTCAAGTACACGCCGGCCGGTGGCCGGATTTTCGTGCGCTGGTACCGGGATGCCCGAGGCGCGGGGGTTTTCGAGGTCGAGGATACGGGCATCGGGATCGACCCGCGCCACATTCCCCGGCTGACCGAGCGGTTCTACCGGGTCGACGTGGGCCGTTCGCGGGCCCGCGGGGGCACCGGCCTGGGCCTGGCGATCGTCAAGCATGTACTGATTCGCCATGACGCGCCGCTGCACATCGAGAGCGAACTGGGCCAGGGCAGCCTGTTTCGCGTGACCTTCCCGCCGACGCTGGTGCCACCGGCCTGAGCCCGTTGCATTCGATTTCCGCTTGCGCCATCTTCCCGCCCCATGCGTTGACGCATGAGGCCCGTGCATGATCTGCTGCGTCGTATGCACAGGGATCTGCCTGCACGGGAAGGTCTGCACAAGTCCAATGAGGGATTTGGGCAGCGTTTGCCAAGACGACCGGGGCTGCGTCCCTTGTCCATTTTTTCGGAGACCCGATCTTGAGCGAATTCTGGGACAGCAAGTACGACTGCGTTGACTACTTTTATGGCACCGAGCCCAATGCGTTTCTGACCGAGCAGGCTGCGCGGCTGCCCGACGGCGCGCGGGTGCTGGTCACGGGGGATGGCGAGGGCCGAAACGGCGTCTGGCTGGCCTGCCAGGGATTCGAGGTCGTGAGTGTCGACTATTCGCGCCGGGGCCTGGAGAAGGCCGCGGCGCTCGCACGGCGGCATGAGGTTTCGGTCACTCACGAGCACGCGGACCTGACCGAGTGGGCCTGGCCGCAGGGCCAGTTCGACGCGGTGGTGACGATCTTTCTGCATTTTCCACCGTCCCTGCGGGCGCAGGTGCATGCGGGCATGGCGCAGGCGCTGCGCCCAGGCGGTCTGCTGATCGGCGAGCTGTTTCATCCCGACCAGCTCGGGCGCTCCAGTGGCGGGCCGAAGGCCCCTGAAATGCTGGTGACGGCGGCCGACATGCGCTCGGATTTTCCGGGGATCGAGTGGCTGGTTCTGGAAGAAACCGAGGCCGACCTAGACGAGGGGCCGGGCCACCAGGGTCGGGGGATGGTGACCCGCTTCGTAGGTCAAAAAGGGCGGTGACCCGTCCGGGGCCGAGTCAGGCGGGTATTGCCCCAAGTTCCGGCAACTACCGCCCGGTGACCCGCTTTCGGGCCCTGCCGCGTGATGTTTTCTTGCCCCTGCCGGGGCGTCCGCCCTCTGCAAGTGCCGGCAGGTCGATGACCCGGTATTCTCCCGGCGCCAGTCCCTCAAGCGTCCAGTCGCCAATGCGCGTGCGCAGCAGGCGCAGCGTGGGGAATCCAACCGCCGCGGTCATGCGGCGCACTTGCCGGTTGCGTCCCTCGGTCAGGGTCAACTCCAGCCAGGAGGTCGGCACGGTCTTCCGATAACGTACTGGCGGGTCCCGGGGCCAGAGCCAGTCGGGCTCGGCCACGCGGCGCGCCTCGGCGGGTCGGGTTGGCCCATCGCGCAGCGTGATGCCGTGGCGCAACTGCGCCAGCGCCTGCTCGGTGATTTCCCCTTCGACCTGCGCGAGGTAGGTTTTCGGCTGCTTGAACCGGGGGCTGGCAATCTGCGCCTGGCGGCGACCGTCATCGGTCAGCAGGACCAAGCCCTCGCTGTCGCGGTCCAGCCGTCCGGCCGGATACACCCCGGCAACCGGGCAGTAGTCGGCCAGGGTTCTGCGTCCCTCGGCGTCCGTGAACTGGCAGAGCACGTCGAACGGCTTGTTGAGCAGGACCAGCCGCGCCATCAACCGGTCGCCAGGTCGCAGACGGCATGCCACCGGCGCCTGCGGGTTGCATCGATGCGCGCCGCGCACAAGAGCGCCTCCAGTGTTTGCGGGTCGGCAGGTTGCCATTGTCGCCTGCCAACCGACAGGGGCAGGTCGCGGACGATGCCCGTCAGGCGTCGGGCCAGGCGGACGGTCTGTTCGTGTTCGATCAGCTGCTTCTGGGCCCGGGGCGCGCCCCGGAACTTCATGCCGTAGACCGCGCTCAGGTTGGTGTAAATGCCGTCGATGTCGCCATGCTTGCGCAGCAGGCGGGCGGCAATCCGCGGGCCAATGCCCGGCACCCCGGGAATGTTGTCCGAGGTATCCCCGGTCAGGGCCAGCCAGTCGGGGATCTGGTCCGGGCGCACGCCGAAATGGCGCTCGACGTCGCCATGCTCCATCAGGCGGTTTTTTGCCGGGTTCCACCAGCGATCTCCCGGGGCAAGCAGCTGGGCCAGATCCTTGTCTCCGGTCAGCAGAGTGAGCTTGCGGCCCTCGCCGCGCAGTTCGTCGGTCAGGGTGCCGATCACATCGTCGGCCTCGTAGCCCGGGTGGTCGATCACCGGCAGACCGGCCGCCTCGGCCAGTTCCCGGCATCGGGGAAACTGTTCGATCAGCAGGGCTGGTGGCGGCGGGCGGTGAGCCTTGTATTCGGGGTAGATCGCCTGCCGGAAGCTGCGGCTGCAGGGAGCGTCGAAGGCGCAGATGATCGTCAGGTCGCCGCCATCGCTGCGCGTCAGGGACTCAAGCAGTTCGAGCAGAAAGTCGGCGAACCCGTGCAGGGCATTGACCGGCCGGCCCTGCTCGTCGGTCATCGCCTGCGGCCAGACGTGAAACGATCGGAAGATGTGCGCATGGCTGTCAACCAGCCAGGCCCGCTTGTCAGGTTTCATGGGCACGATTTTACCTTGACGTCACGAAGAGGCGCTCT
>JBNGDJ010000012.1:0-33596 GCA_049974825.1 Halothiobacillaceae bacterium
CGCGTTGGGGCATCCCTGCCCCAAAGGGCGCCTCGAAAGGTTTTTCGAGGTGCCCCACCGTCCTGCGCCGGTTTACCGGACGACTCAGGTGCACGGCAAAGTCACACCCTGCTGCCCCTGGTACTTGCCGCCGCGGTCGGCGTAGGAGGTGTCGCAGACCTCGTCCGACTCTAGGAACAGCATCTGCGCGACCCCTTCATTGGCGTAAATCTTGGCCGGCAGCGGGGTCGTGTTGGAAAACTCCAGCGTCACATGGCCTTCCCACTCCGGCTCAAGCGGCGTGACGTTCACGATGATGCCGCAGCGCGCATAAGTCGACTTGCCTAGGCAGATCGTGAGCACGCTGCGCGGAATGCGGAAATACTCGACAGTCCTTGCCAGAGCGAAGGAGTTGGGCGGAATAATGCAAACGTCGGACTTCAGATCCACGAAGCTGCCCGCATCAAAAGCCTTGGGATCGACGATTGACGAGTTGATGTTCGTAAAGATCTTGAATTCGTCCGCACAGCGCACGTCGTAGCCGTAGCTGGATGTCCCGTAGGAGACGATCCGGTGCCCGTCGGACTCGCGTACCTGACCCGCGGCAAACGGCTCGATCATGCCGTGCTCCTTGGCCATGCGCCTGATCCACTTGTCCGACTTGATGCTCATACGACTGATCGCCTGCTTTTTTGAAATTCTGCTTGAAGGCCTTCGAATGGTCTGGGCCATCCTGAGCCGGGGCATGTATGGGCGCCCCACAAATACCCCTCAACCTGCGCGGTAATCCGGCTGGTTCACTGCGGTTGAAGACCGCCAGGGGAGGTCTGCACGAATGCGGACCTTCCCGTGCAGGGCACGGATGCCCCGCCGCACAATGGCGCAAACCATTGAATTGCGGAGCCCGGGCCGAGCATGTTTCGGCCCGGGCGTGTCTGCACAAGCCTAAAGATGGCTTTGTGCAGAGTTTCCCGACGGAAGCCTGCCTTGCGCCACCGGGCGTGCCGCCCCGCTCGGACAGGTCGCCTCTTTTATCCACCCACCCGCGGACTGTCAAGGGAAACGCGGCACAATCCCGTCCTTTGGCCTCATGCGACCGCTGTCTGCGCACCTGCCCCGGCCTTGCAAAAACCCGGTTCCGCCTGTGCTAAGATGGATGCATAAACTTTCCTGATTTGCCAACGGATACACGCCTGATGCCCAAGACATTCCTGGCCTCGATTATCGCGATGGCCCTCGTTTTCTCGCTGGCCGGCTGCGCCAGCGGAACGCAGCCGAAGCCGAACGATGAAGCACCGGAGCAGGACGAGGCCTTCGACCAGTACTCGACGGTCAAGACCGCCCATGACTTCCTCGGCGGCTCGGCGGAGCGCATCGCGGTACTCGTCGACAAGGCGTTCAAAGATTACGGCTCGCCGAATGCCTACATCCAGGGCGAGGAAGGCGGCGGCGCCTTTGCCGTCGGGCTGCGTTATGGCCGCGGGGAACTGGTCACCAAGTCTGGGGACCGTCGGGAAATCTTCTGGCAGGGCCCGTCGCTTGGCTTCGACTTCGGGGCCGACGGCGGCCGGGTGTTCATTCTGGTCTACAACCTGCCCGAGACCGATGCGATCTACCAGCGCTTTGCCGGGGTGGCGGGCAGCGCCTATTTCGTCGGCGGCGTCGGCATGAATTATCAGAAGGCCGAAGACATCGTGATTGCCCCGATCCGCGTGGGCGTGGGCATGCGCCTGGGTGCCTCCATCGGCTACACGCATTTCACGCGCGAGGCGCGTGCCAATCCGTTCTGATTCCGTTTCGGCCCCGCCGGAGTGGAGCACCCTGATTTTCACGCACCGACCCAAACCGAGAGGTTCCGACCATGAAGAAAACCGCCATCGCACTCGCCCTGGCGCTCGGCGCCACCACGGCCGTTCAGGCCAGCGACGCCATTGAACAGCAGATCGACCAGTACAAGGCCGCCATGATGGACTTCGGCAAGCAGTTGCGCGGCGAACTGCAGTCAGCCATGAAGGAAGGCGGGCCGCCTGCAGCCATCGATGTCTGTCAC
This sequence comes from Halothiobacillaceae bacterium, assembly GCA_049974825.1. Classification (GTDB taxonomy): domain Bacteria; phylum Pseudomonadota; class Gammaproteobacteria; order Halothiobacillales; family Halothiobacillaceae; genus JBKHDT01. The sequence goes on from JBNGDJ010000012.1 coordinate 2,030, forward strand.
AGCCGCGCACCCGAGATTGCTCAGCAGGTTTCTGACAAGCATGGCGTGATGGTCAGCCGCACCAGCCTCAAGCCCCGCGCCGAAGCCCCGGATGCCTGGGAGCGTGCCGTACTCGAGAAATTCGAAGAGCAAAAGGCCGCCGGCAAGCCGGTCGCGGAGATCGCCTATTTCGAGGTCGTGGATGTTGACGGCACCGACGAGTTGCGCTTCATGAAGGCCATTGGCACGGACACCGTTTGCCTGACCTGCCATGGAACCGACGTCGATGCCAAGCTCAAGGAAAAGATCGTCAAGCTTTATCCTGAAGATCAGGCCATGGGCTTCAAGGAAGGCGACATTCGCGGCGCCTTCAGCATCAGCGCCAAGGCGCCCTGAGGAAAGTCTGCACAAATCCATCCATGGATTTGTGGGCTGGCGCCAGCTTAACGCGTCAGCTGACAGAGCCCGCGTTCACGCCCGGGCAATGCCCGGCAATTCAATGGCTTACGCCATTGCGTGGCAGGGCATCCGTGCCCCAATCGGGAATCTGAAGCATTCGTGCAGAGACTCCTTGGGCTTCGTGTCGCGCTTCACTGATCGGCCCTGTCCCGGCTCCCGGGGCGGGGCCGATTTTTATTGCGCCGGCGCCACGCCCTTCAAAGGCCTCAGTCACCGTCGCAGACCCGACAATGCGCACCCCATGCGTCCGTTCTCCACAAACCCTGTCAATCGGCAGCCCACGTACCCTGTCTGGCCACACAGGTCCTGTCCCACCGCAGTAAAACCATTTCCAAAAAAGGGTGTTGCCCCGCGGAAGTCACTGGATCCCTGTCAATCACACAGGTTTGGCAAACGCTGAACCAATTTCGATACCCTGCGCAACTTTTATGAACCCAAGCGCGGAGTAGGGATTTTCAACATGAAATTGATTGAAATAACACACCGCGAGGTCTATAAAGGAAGTGTGGACGAACAGACGGAGCCGTGCGTCCACCCGCGGACTGTGCTGGCTCCCCCACCCATGATGCACGCCAAGAGTGTGTCCCGTGCCGCCTTCCGCGTGAGGAAAGTCCAAATGAAACACAGGCAAGGCTTTTCGCTGATCGAGCTGATGATCACCATCTCGCTGCTGGCGGTGATCCTTGGGCTTGCGGTGCCTTCCTTCAATTTCCTCATCCAGAGCAATCGCGCCACTACGCTGGCGAACGACCTGATGACCGCGATCACGTTCACGCGAAGCGAGGCGATTCGCCGCGGCGAAGCCGTGCGCTTGTGCCCAAGCGACGACGGCGCGAAGTGTGGCGGCAGCTGGACCGATGGCTGGATCACCAAAGCAGATTCCGAAACGGCCCCCTCCCGCGTGTGGGATGCGCCCCGCAGCGGAACCGTAATCAACGTGACCAGCACCGTACCTATCGAATTCGGTCCTCTGGGTAATCTGGAAACCAGCGAAGTCAGCTTCGAGGCCTACCAGGAAGGCTGTAGTGGCAATCATCAGCGCATCATAACTATCGAGGCCAACGGGGCATCCAGTGTCACCAAGGCCGCGTGCCCCGAGTAAGCCAGCCGATGAGCCCGGCAGGAGGCAGGAAAGACATGGCAGAACGACCCTACTTCCCGTCCAGAGCGACGCCGCCATCCGGTCATCGCGGCGTGACGCTGATTGAGGTATTGATCGCCATTGTCGTCCTGTCGATTGGGCTGCTCGGTATGGCGGCGCTTCAAAGCAGCGCCGTGAGCATGAACCACAGCGCCTACTTGCGCAGCCAGGCGACCAATCTGGCCTATGACATGACTGACCGGATGAGAGCGAACCGGCAGGCGGCTTTGGCTGGCGATTATGACGTCGCCTATGGCGACATGGTCACCAGTGATGGCTCGGTCGCGACCGAGGATCTTGAGGAATGGCTTGACGCGCTGGAGATCACCCTGCCCGGTGGTCAAGGCGCCATCGAAAGAGACGACGACACCTTCACCATCTCAGTGCGCTGGAACGACTCACGACGGACGGTGGATGAAGACGAGCTCACGGAATTCAGGACGGTGACCGAGCTATGAAACAGCTGACTGACATCGCAAAGGCCCTGTCCCGCCCGATCCTGCGAAACAAGCGTAGCGCGCAGTCCGGCCTGACCCTGATCGAGCTGATGATTGCGCTGGTGCTGGGCCTGATCATCGTCGCCGGGGTCATTCAACTGTTCCTGTCGAGCAAACAAGCCTACCGGCTCCAGGAGTCCATGTCCCGCGTGCAAGAGACAGGGCGATATGCGCTGGAAGTCATGAGCCGCGATATCCGCCAGGCCGGCTACAAGGGGGGCTGTGGACGCGACGTTCCGGTCAACATCATTCTTGATGAAACTGACAGCAGCTATGAACCGCTTGCACTGGACCTCAACCAACCCATCGTCGGCTGGGATGGTGAGGCTGGTGACATTTCAGGCCAGCTGTCCGACTATGTCCCCGGAACCGATGTGGTGATCGTCAAGCACGCGGCCACCGACGCGAATGTCTCGGCAAGTGGCAACACCCCGGCCAATGCCGCCAACATCAACCTGACCGGCGAGAGTGGCATCCCGAAGGGCACCATCATTGTGGTCGGAGACGCTCAGGCCTGTGACCTGTTTCAAAATGCATCAAATGCAAATGCCAACAACCTGAACCGCGGAGCACCCGGCAATCACAAGCCAGGGAACAAAAAAGCTGGCGACGTGAATTTCAGCAAATCCTACTCAGGGGACCTACATATCCGCTCCTTTGCGTCGACTGCCTATTACATCGGCACCCGTGATGACGGCAGCCGAGCCCTCTATCGTCTGGCTTATTCCATGGGCACAGCATCCGACGACCTGAATCCTCAGGTGCTCGCTCCGAACGTGCTGGACATGCAGTTGTTTTACGGGATCGATACAAACGGCAACTTCCGCATTGACGAGTATGAAGAGGCAGATAACGTCACCGACTGGAACGCAGTGCGCTCGGTACGCATCGCCCTGCTGACCGTCGGGACGGATGACCAGGTGCTGGACAAGCCAGCGAAGATCGCCTTCAGCGGGGGCACATTCAGCGCACCTAGCGACGATCGGCGGCTTTACCAAGCATTCACGACCACCATTGCCATTCGCAATCAGCTGCCCTGAATGCCCGGGCGGTGTGGGTGCAGGAATACAGGCCGCAGGCGGAGAGAACGCGATGGAATTAGCAGACAAGCATCAGTCAGGCAGTGCGCTGATCATCAGCATGATCCTGCTGCTGGTCATGACCATACTCGGCATCACCGCCATGCAGTCGACCACGCTGCAGGAGCGGATGGCGGGCAACATGAAGGATCGCAACGCGGCGTTCCAGGCAGCCGAGGCAGCACTGCGCGAGGCCGAAGAAGTGATTGCCAGCGACTGGCCGACGCTGCTCGGCAGCATGCAGGAGTTGTCGACAGCAGCGGCGAACTGGGATGGGCAGGACGGAACGGTGGTCGCGACCACACTGGACGATCAACTTTTCCAACAGCCGAGATATCACATTGGGCCCGAGGAACTCGTGCGCATCAACCCAGGTGAGCTGCCCGCCGAATTCGATTGCGCGTTCCCGATTACAACGATTGCCTGGGGCGCCCAGGAGACCACTGTCGTCATCCTGGAAAGCCTCTATAAACAGAGCCCCTGTGACTGATCAATGATGCCCGTTGGCTGCCATGCATGGCTGAAGCGGCAAACGAATTTTCGAAAGTGAGGTACTTGCCATGAGCAACCAACCCAGTGCCTTGGCGGCCACGAAAAGCAGAATTAGTAAACGCGCCCAGCGCCTTGCACTCGCCCTGTGCAGCATTCTCGCAGGCGTCGCCTCGGCCCAGGCAAGCGTGGACATCTCGGATGTCCCACTGAGTGTCCGCGGCGAGGACGTTCCGCCCATGAACATGCTGGTAATGGGCCGTGATCATACCTTGTATTACGCGGCCTACAATGATGCCTCCGACCTGACCGGTGACGGTGTACTCAACGTCGGTTATCAACCCGACCAGCTCGACTACTTCGGGTACTTCGACTCTTACAAGTGCTACACCTACGACGACGGTCTGTTCGAACCACAATCGAACACCAGCGACAAGACCTGTAGCAACGCTTGGAGCGGCGACTTTCTCAATTACGTCACCACCGCTCGGATCGATGCTCTGCGCAAGGTGCTTTACGGGGGCAAGCGAAGGACAGACACCGAATCCCAGACTGTTTTGGAGCGCTCCTACATCCCTCAGGATGCACACAGCTGGGGCAAGGAGTACTACAGCATCGAGCGCGATGGCTATGACATCCGCGACTACACTCCCTTGAAGCTGCCCAAGGCGGGCCGCTACCACCTGTTTGCCAATACCAGCCTGCTTTCCTCTCAGGACAAACCGCGAATGCGGGTATTGACCGATACCAAGTTTCGGATTTGGGAGTGGGTGGCCATCGAACGGCCCGTGGCTGGAAACAAATGTATGCATGGCGGCAATGGTCCTTCCTGTACCGAGGACGGCGCTAACATGACCGACTACTTCGTCCGCGTCGAGGTCTGCAAGGCCGGCCTGCTCGAGGAAAACTGCAGGGAATATCCGGCCGGTACGTACAAGCCAACAGGGTTGCTCCAGGATTACGGGCAGAATGACCGGATGCTGTTTGGCCTGATTTCCGGCAGTTACGAGAAGAACATCTCCGGCGGGGTACTGCGAAAAGCCATCGGAAGTATCAATGACGAGATCAACACGGCCACCGGCCAGTTTCTCTCTGATGCCGATGGCATTATCGATACCATTGATCAGTTCCAGATCGTCGATTTCAGGAGCGGTCATCGATACGAAGGCGGCTGGCTAACCACCAAGCCGATGTGGGAAGGCAAGTTTCCCGACTGGGGCAATCCTGTCGGGGAAATGATGTACGAGTCACTTCGTTATTTTGCGGGCAAAAAAGAACCCACACCCCAGTTCGAGGTGTCTGCAAACAGTACAGGCAAGGAACATGTGACCGTTCGCAAGGGGGGTGATCTGTATCTGTCCGTGGCCGACTGGGATGATCCCTACGAGGACCGACTATGGTGCACTCCATCGGCACAACTGGTCATCAGCGACGTACACACCTCCTACGACACCGACGAAGTCCCTGGCAGCCATTTCACGAGCTTTGATGGTGATGTTTCAGGTCTTGACGTCAGTACCGAAGCAGACCGGATCTGGGCCAGCGAATACGGCGATACACGCAAAATGTACATCGGGGAGTCCGGCAGCCAGGAAGACGGTAATCCAACGCCAAAACAGGTCACGGGACTGAGCGATATACGGGGACTTTCCCCGGCTGAACCGACCAAGCTCGGCGGGTTTTACGGTGCCGGCATCGCCAGATACGCCTACGAGAACGACATCCGCGACGACGTCAAGGAAAAGCAGAATATCGAGACCTTCTCGGTAGCCTTGGCATCCCCATTGCCGGAATTCGACATACCCATCGGTGAGGGTCGCGTCACACTGGTTCCCTTTGCAAAATCGGTCGGTGGTTACAGCATCAATTCCGGCAAGGGTCAATTCCAGCCGACAAACACGATCGTCAGCTTCTTCGTCCAAGAGTTCGCGAACACCGACCCCGGAGGCGCTGATGCAGACCCGAACGTGAACGGCGGTCGGCCCTACATTCGGCTGCGGATCAATTTCGAGGACGTTGAGCAAGGCGCCGATCACGACATGGACGCGATCGCGAACTATGAACTCCGGGTCACGGAGGACGGGGCGCTGAACGTACAGGTACGCTCCGAATACGCGGCCGGAAGTATCGAGCAGCACATGGGCTATGTGATTTCCGGAACGAATCAGGACGGGATGTACCTGGTTGTTCGCGACTGCGATACCGCGAACAGCGGCGGAAACGGGGTTCCCGAAGGCGTTGGCATCGACCCGAGTGTCTGCCGCGGGAACAATCCGAGCAATGTCACGAAATACTACCTCGACACGCCACCCGGGGTGGCTCCCGGTGGTTGTGACGTGAGCAACCCGCCGGACGCCTGCCAGGAAGACCTGCCCCTGTATTCTGACCGAACCTTCACCCCAAATCCCGATGTCGAAGCCGCCGGCTTGCTCAAAACACCGCTTTGGTATGCAGCCAAGTATGGCTCAAGCGGCAACGACGATCTTCAACCTGGCGAACCATCACCCAACTTCTTCCTGGTTACCAACGCGGGAACGCTGCAGGAACAACTGGAAAAAGCATTCGAAGCCATCCTGATGCTGGGTGAAACAGCTTCCACGGCCGCCGCAGTCAGTTCCGGGGGCCTGCGCACCGGGACACTCGCCTGCTCGGCCGGCTTCCGACCCGATGACTGGTCCGGTAAGCTTCAGGCGTTCGAGCTGGAAACGAACGGCACCGTCGGCGAACTCGTCTGGGATGCCGAGCGGCGTCTGGCCCAGACGCCGACCATTTCACGCAAGCTCTTTACCACCAAGCGCACGGATATCGGCTCCGGGTCGATCGCCGGTGAGGGGGTCACGCTCTTCTACGACTCACTGAGCAAGGCGCAGAAGGATGCGCTGGATCGACTGGCCCAGGGAGACACGGACGACCTCGGCGAAGAGCGCATTGCCTGGATCCGTGGCGAGGACGAGGCACATGACAGTTTCCGCTCGCGGGAAGTCGGCGGCGAAAAGCGCCTTCTGGGTGACATCGTTAATGCTGACCCCCGCTACATGGACAAGCGCGATTTCGGGTACGCGCAGCTGGAAGGCGACGAGGGAACCGATTACATCTCCTACCGTAACAGCGACACCTACCAAGACCGGCCGGAGGTCATTTTCGTCGCGGCAAACGATGGCCTGCTCCATGCATTCGATGCGCGGGACGACAACGCACAGGGTGGCAGGGAGCTCTTTGGCTACATGCCTGGTGAGTTGTTGACTCCTGAAGACGGCGTCAATGGCGCACCTGCGGCAATCAACAAATTGACCCGGCCCGACTATGCCGAGGACGAACACCGCTACTTCACCGATGGCACGCCGACCGTCGGCGATGCCTACATCGACGGGGACTGGAAAACCGTTTTGGTCGGTTCTATGGGTGCCGGCGGACGCACCGTCTTCGCCCTTGATGTGACCGATCCAGAATCCTTCAGTAAAGAAAACGTGCTCTGGGAGTTCACGGACGCGGACCTCGGCTACGGCGTCAGTGCACCACAAGTTGGTCGTCTGACTGACGGCGAGTGGGTCGCCATCTTCGGCAACGGCTATAACAGTGCGAACAATGAGGCGGTTCTCTTCGTCGTAAGACTCAGCGATGGCGAGCTACTTTACAAGGTCGAAACGGGCGCGGGGGATGCAAGCAGTCCGAACGGACTGGCCACGCCGGTGCTCTCGGACTGGCCGGACTTCGATCTCAACGCACGAATCGCTTACGCCGGGGACCTGCTCGGCAATGTCTGGAAATTCGAGCTCGGAAAGGAGAAAGGCAAGGGCAAGAAGGGATCAGCAACCAAGCTTTTCCAGGCGGTCGATCCGTCGGGCGACCCGCAGCCGATCACCTCGCAACTTCTCGCGACGCTGGACCCGAACAACTCGAAGCGGATGATGCTGCTGTTCGGCACTGGCAGCTTCTTCAGGAGCCAAGATGTCGACAGCACGGATTATCAGGTCCAGACACTCTACGGGATCTTGGATCTGGACGAAGAGATCAGTGGCCGGAATGAGTTGCTTCAACAGGAAATCACCTGGAACAAGGACAGCTACGAGTCCACCACTGAACATGATTATCCGGACGGGTCGGGCAAGGGCTGGTACCTTGATCTGGTCGACCTCGATAGCAACACCGATGGGGAACGCGTAATCAGCAGACCCGCTGTCGTCCCGGGTGCTGACAGAGACCGTGTCATCTTCGCTTCAATGCTTCCGGACGAAGACCCCTGCGTGGGTGGAGTCCGAGGAAGATATACAGACCTGATGATCGCCAATGGCGCGCGTTCCGACACCTCAGTGTTCGATATCAACAAGGATGGAGACATCGACGGCGACGACCGCGTGGACAACATGGTAGTCAACCGACTCAAGGGACTCGACAACGCCGGCGAGTACCCCACGATGGTGATTGACGAAACGGGCGATGTATTCATTCTGCCGGGGGACCTCCAGGAAGACAGTGAACTCGAGCAGGTCGAAAACACAGGTGTGTCCATCGGGCGTCAGAACTGGCGACAGGTACGTTAAGCCGAAAGGAGGGGCTTGATGGCATCGTGTCCTCAGCTTCGCGGGACCGGGCAACGGCCGCTCAGGTCAGCGAGATGCCCGGCACCCAAGCGTCTAGGACCTCGTTTGCCGGTACACCGGATGCAAAGGCGTGTGCAAGCCTCGAACCGGGTTCGCGGCACGCGCTGGGGAGACTCGTACGGGCGTGGCGGATGGGGTGCCTGGGATCTGCGCCCGGAATGAATGCGACCCGAGCGGGCAAGCCATTCGAGGAACGTGCCTCATCCGCCACTGCCCGGCCAGGCCGCCCGTCTTGACAAACCGGCACATCCCGGCCTAACCGAGCAACCGGACCTCAATCAGCAAACCAGGACAAGCGGACCAGCCATGAGCATGTTTCAAGTATCCAAGGTTCCCGCCCGCCGCGGCAACGGCCAGCCCGGCTTCACCCTGATCGAACTGATGATCGTGGTGGTGGTCATCGCCCTGTTGGCGGCCATTGCCTATCCCAGCTACCAAGAGTACGTGCGCAAGGCCGAACGCGCTGACGCCCAGGCCACCCTTCTTGAGGCCGCACAGTTCATGGAGCGCTGGTACACCACCAACAATCGATACGATGAAGATCTGGACGGTGACGACGTCAGCCTTCCCAGCAATCTTCAGCAGTCACCATCGGATGGGGACGCGAAGTACAACATCACCCTCGACTCGGTTGCTCGCAACAGCTACGAACTGCACGCCGCCCCCGTTCGGGACGATGCCTGCGGTACCTTTATTCTGCACAGCACCGGCCAGAAAGAACTGGACGGCAACACCAAGGATGTGGCCGATTGCTGGCGATGAGGCAGGTCGCAAACAGAATCACCCGGCCTTTCGGAACCTTTGAATCCATCACAATGCGTCCGGTACGTCCATCTCGGACGGGGGGCCGCAGCGCTCGCCGCCACATCCTTGACCGGAGCCGACTTACGCACGGCCGCCTGCCTTTTCCACCCTACCGCTTCTCGACCGAGCACGGAGCGTGCAGTACTTGATCGGACCGGCCGAATTCGGCAGGCTTGCCTTCCCCTCATCGCACTGCGAGCCTTGACCGATGACCGACCGCTTCGACAGCCTGCTCGAAACCCTGCGCACACTGACCAGAGAAGAAACCACCCGTTCGGGTCCGGACACCCAGGGCCAGCGCAAGGCGGACGGTTCCTGGGTTACTCGGACCGACACGGCCATTCAAACCCGTGTGCGCCGCTGGCTGGAGCAACAATTCCCGGACATCGGATTCCTGGGGGAAGAAATGTCCGCGAGTGCGCAGGAGGCGGCGCTGCAAACCAGCGAGCGGCTCTGGGTTCTTGACCCGCTGGACGGGACCAGCAATTTCCGGATCGGCCTACCCGTTTACGCGACGACACTGGCGCTGATCGAGAACGGCGTGGTCACCTTCGGGCTGGTTTACGATCCCTGTCGCGACGAGATGTTTCACGCGCATCTGGGTGGGGGGGCCTACTGCAACGGGGCCTGCATGATGCGCAATGATCGCTCCGGACGCAGGCTCTCCCAGGCCATCGCAGCCGTCGACTTCAAGCGCCTGCCGGCCAACCTTGCCTGTCGACTGGCCACGCACCCCCCCTACGCCTCCCAGCGTTCCATCGGGTCGATTGCCCTGGACTGGTGCTGGGTCGCGGCCGGCCGATTCGACGTCTACGTCCACGGCAAGCAGAAACTCTGGGACCATGCCGCCGGAAGGCTGATTCTCGAAGAAGCCGGCGGGGCACAGACGACGCTGGACGGACAGGAGCCACCGCAAATCGACCTGACTCCCCGTTCGGCGGTCTGCGCAACCAACCAGGCGCTGCTGGACGAATGGCGCGCTGCGCTTGCCGAGGCAGCGGACTGACCGCGGCCGGGCCTGGTGCCGGTTGCCTGACCCAAGCCAACCGCTTCACATCGCTCACCTTGGCTTTGGCGACTCGCGCGACAACGGCAACGCGCCTGCAAGCCCTCCATTGATGCCTGCCCGAATTCCATGACTGACCCTTTCCGCCACGCCCGCCGCATCCGGATTCGGGGGCAGGTTCAGGGCGTGGGATTTCGTCCCCATGTCTACCGGCTGGCCACGGGGCATGCACTGGTCGGCTGGGTGCGCAATGATGCAACCGGGGTAACGATTCACGTCGAAGGCGGGCCAGAGGACCTGGCCGCGTTTGAAAGGCAGGTCATCGCAAATGCCCCGCCACCGGCCCGGCCGGTTCTGGCATCCAGCCAGCCGACTGGCCCGGTGGGCGCGCGGAAATTTGCCATTCTCGACAGCGAACCGGCGCCGGGCGCGCAAATGCCGCAGGATCTGCCCCCCTGTCCGGAATGCTTGTCCGAGCTTTTCGACCCGGCCAACCGGCGATACCGCCACCCGTTTGCCAGCTGCAGTCACTGCGGCCCGCGCTACAGCCTGATCCGCCAACTGCCCTATGACCGGCCGAATACCGCTTTGGCCGGTTTTGCCCTCTGCGCCGACTGCATGCGCGAATACCAGGACCCTGGGGATCGGCGTTTTCATGCCCAACCGCTGTGCTGCCCGAACTGCGGACCCGTGCTGCGCTGGGATCCCTGCATCGCGGATACACATGACTGCCCCTTTGTACCGGGTGGCCCGCTGCCCCGGGCGGAAGGCCCAATCTGGGATTCGGTACTGGAACGAATCGAACAGGCTGGCGTCATCGCAATCCGGGCGGTGGGAGGCTATCAGCTGGCCGCCCGTGCGGATGATCCTTTGGCCATTGCGCGGCTTCGACGTATCAAGCAGCGACCGGACAAGCCGCTGGCCGTGCTGTTCGCTGGCCTCGAGGAAATAATCGGGGCCGGCCTGCTGGTCGACTCGGCTGCGACCGAGGCCCTTCAGTCACCTGCCCGCCCTATTCTTCCGCTCAAGCGCACCGCGGCCTGTCCCCTGCCGGACACATTGGCCCCCGGCCTGGACAGCATCGGAGCCATGCTGCCCAACAATCCGCTACAGGTGATGCTGATCCAGGATTTGACGATGCCGCTGGTCATGACGTCGGCCAATCGCTCGGGGGAGCCGATGATCACGGAACGGGCGATGCTTGACTCCACTTTGCCGCAGATTGATGGCGTTCTGGATCACGACCGGCCGATCGTGAACCCGGTGGACGATCCGCTGGTGCGCGTGATCGAAGGCGCCGCCCGCCCGCTGCGATGCGGTCGGGGCGATGCCCCGAAAACCTGGCGCCTCGCCCATCCGGTGCCCGAAACGGCCCTCGCACTAGGCGGACAGCAAAAGGTCACGCTGGCCATGGCCCATGCGGACAGGGCAGTGCTGTCCCCGCACCTGGGGGATCTGGACAATCCAGCCGCGCTGGCGCATTTTGCGACACAGGCAGAAATCCTCCAGGCAAACACCGGACTGACTGCCGGGCAGCTGCTCTGCGACCGCCACCCGGATTACGCGAGTCATCGCTGGGCGCGCCAAAGCGGCCTGCCGGTCTCGATTGTCGGGCATCACCGGGCGCATGCCAGCGCCCTGGTGGCCGACAACGAAATCGAAGAACCCCTGCTGGTCTTTGTCTGGGACGGCTCGGGGCTGGGTGATCCCGACGGTCGCGCGCCCGGGATGAACACGATGCTCTGGGGAGGCGAAGTCTTCCATGGCTGCCCAGGCCAGTGGACGCGCGTGGCCACCCTGCGGCCCTTCCCCCTCCCCGGCGGAGAGCGGGCCGCCCGGTCCCCATGGCGCTGCGCCCTGGGGCTGACCCAGGCAGCCGGACATCCCTGGAGGCCCGCGGGCGTGGACGAACCGACCGTGGACATGCTCGAGAAAGCCTGTGCCCGGAGACTGAACTGCCCGGACACCCATTCGATCGGCCGGCTCTTCGATGCCGCAGCGGCTCTTTGCGGTTTTAATGGCGACAGCAGCTACGAAGGCCAGGCGGCAATGTGGCTCGAATCTCGGGCAACGCCAGGCAATTGGGCGATCACCTTGCCCTGGCGCGCTGCCGATTCGCTCCTTGAGCTGGACTGGTCACCGCTGTTGCCACTGCTGACCGATGAGGCCCGCCCCACAGCCGAGCGGGCCGCATTGTTTCACGAGAGCCTGGCCCTTGCCGTGGGTACGCTGGCCCAGCGTTTTGCCGACACTGAAGGAATCAGCCAGATAGGGCTGACCGGCGGCGTATTCCAGAACCGCCGGCTCACCGAAGCCTGCTGTCGGAATATCCGGCACCACCGGCTGCACCCGCTGCTGCACCGGCGGATTCCCTGCAATGACGCAGGACTGGCGCTCGGCCAGCTGGTCGAATGGGCGGCGGGAGGCGGCGAGCGGGTGGAGCCGGACGGAAGCTGCTAAGCTCTTGGGATTCTGGACTTCACGAGTCGGTACAGGATTCGCGCAACCATTACCCCGGGAGGCAAACCATGGCGCACATCGTGATTCTCGGAGCAGGACTCGGCGGTCTGCCGGCAGCCTACGAGGCGCGGGAGACACTGGGCAAAGAGCACCAGATCACGGTGGTGAACGGGCGCGATCATTTTCAGTTCATCCCGTCCAACCCCTGGGTCGCCGTCGGCTGGCGAAACCGCGACGACGTGACCCTGCCCATCGAACCGGCGCTGACCAAAAAGGGCATCGGCTTTATCCATGACCGGGTGACGGCCATTGACCCCGTGCACAGTACCCTTCGGCTGGCCGGCGACGGGTCGCTGGACTACGACTACCTGGTGATCTGCACCGGCCCTAAACTGCGCTTCGACCAGGTTCCAGGAACCGGGCCCGACAGTGGTCATACGCAGAGTATCTGTTCACTGGACCACGCCGAACAGGCCTACCTGGACTACAAGCGTCTGCTCGAGGACCCCGGCCCCGTGGTGGTGGGCGCACTGCCCGGCACCAGCTGCTTCGGACCGGCGTACGAATACCTTTTCATCCTCGACTCGGTCCTGCGCAAGCGCAAGCTGCGCCACAAGGTACCCATCACCTTCGTGACGCCGGAGCCTTATCTGGGGCATTTCGGCCTTGGCGGGGTGGGGGATTCACGCGGGCTGATGGAAACGCAGATGCGCAGCCACGACATTCACTGGATGGTGAATGCCCGGGTTCAGCGCGCCGAATGCGGACGGGTACACGTCGAGCAGTTGTCAGAAGATGGCGAACGAGTGATTAAAGACCATGACCTGCCCTTTCATCACGCCATGCTGATGCCGGCCTTCGGGGGCGTGGACGTGGTGGCCGGAACGCCCCGCCTGAGCGACGAGAATGGTTTTGTCCATATCGACCCCTTTCAACGCAGCCCGGCCTACCACAACATTTTCGCTGCCGGTGTCTGCGTGTCAGTCCCCCCGGTGGAGAAGACGCCGGTACCGACGGGCGCCCCCAAGACCGGCTACATGACCGAGTCCATGGTTTCGGCCCTTGTCCGGAACATCGCCGCGGAGCTCGATGGCCAACCGGCCACGCACCGGGGAAGCTGGCAGGCCATCTGCCTGGCGGACATGGGCGACCGAGGCGCCGCCTTCGTCGCCCTGCCTCAGATGCCGCCGCGCAACGTCAACTGGTTCGCCACCGGCAAGTGGGTTCACTTCGCCAAGATCGCCTTCGAAAAGTATTTTTTGCGCAAGATGCGCAAGGGAACCTCCGAGCCACTGTACGAGCGCTATATTCTCCGCTCGCTCGGCATCCAGCGGCTGGACAACGACTGAAATCAGACGGCGGATCCGTTCCGGCGAATGATGCGCCGGGCGCGCAGGGCAAGCCATGCGATGGCCGGCAGCAGCATCAGGAAAAGCGGCCAATTGCCCCAGCGGGCAAAGGGCGTACTGCCAGACATCGGCTGCAGGGCCTTCGCCAGGGCGGCCGTTTCGTCAAACCGGGTGGTCTCAAGCAGTCGTCCCCGGTGGTCGATAAAGGCCGAGATTCCCGTATTGGTTGCCCGGGCCATGGGCCGGCCAAACTCCATGCTGCGCACCCGGGCAATCTGCAGATGCTGGTCCGGTGCCAGCGAATCCCCGAACCAGCTGTCGTTGCTGGCATTGACCAGAAGAGACGCCTCCGGCAATGCCCGGCGGATCTCGCGAGACAGCGCCGCCTCGTAGCAGATCGACACGCCCACCTGCCGACCGCGCACAACGGGCAGCGCCTGCACGGCCGGCCCCGGTGACAAGTCGGCCATCGGCACGTCGATCAAGCCATGAAAGGCCTCCAGCAGTCCGCGCAGCGGCAGATACTCCCCGAAGGGCACCAGGTGGCGCTTCGCATAGCTGCCCAGCCGGGACGGGATTCCCTGCATGGTATTGAAATACTGGCCACTCCCGTCTTCGTCGAAGGCGCCAACCAGCATGACGTAGCGTTCGCGCCGCGCGCGCTCTGCCAGCAGCTCTCGGAACTCAGGCAGTGCTTCAATGAATTCGGGGATGGCTGTCTCCGGCCAAAGCACCAGGTCCACGGGCGGCAGATCCTCGGTCAGGGACAGATAGCGGCGCAGGGTGAAATTCAGGATCTCCGGGTCAAACTTGCGCATCTGGGGGATATTGCCCTGGGCCATGCCCACCCGGATCGGATCGCCGTCCGGCTCGGTCCAGTCGATCCCTCGCAAGGCCTGCCCCAGCGCCAGACTCGCTACCACGGCCGCGGCGACCAGCCAGCGTGTCCGGTGACGGCGCGCCTGCAGCAAGGCGACGAGCGCTGCCGCAAGCAGCGCAGCCCAGAGGCTGGCGCCATACTCCCCGAAAACCGGCAGGACACCGCCCAGTGGCCCGTCCGTGAAAGCCGCGCCCAGGTTGAGCCAGGGAAAACCGCCAAAAAGCCAGCCACGCAGCCACTCCACGCCCACCCACAGCAAGGGCGCCAGCCAGAGCGCCGACACCCGATCACCGCCTGAAAAACGGGCCACCAGGTAGCCGGCCAGCGCCGGATACAATGCCGCCACCGCCACGAAGGCAGCCGTAACCAGCGCCGCAACCGGCGCGATAGCCGCGCCGAACAGCGTGAAGCTGTGATAGAGCCAGCTGACACCAACCCCGAACTGACCAAGACCAAAAGCATATCCGACAAGCAGGCCCGCCCTCGGTCCCTGCCCCATCCAGAGCGCGAACAGCAGTGCCGGTGACAGCACGGCGAGAAAATGCAACCCGAAGGGAGCAAAGGCCAGCGGCAGCGCCATTCCGGCCAGCAGGGCCAGCCCGAGTCGCAGGGAAAGTCGTTCGGACCCTGCAGGGTCAAGCCGCGTGAACAAACCTTTTGGCATCAGCCAACCTTCGACGCCGGAGGAGTCGCCACCTGGTCACGCAGATAGACCGGCAGCGCGGATTCGACGTCCACCCCGCCGCCCTCGGCAAAGGCCTGAGCCGCCAGTCGCGCCGTGTCCGCGGCCCGCGGCAGCGCCTCGGAGATCACCCGGGCGGGAGGCACGGCAAACCGGCCGGCCAGCTCGGGTCCA
Organism: Halothiobacillaceae bacterium; assembly: GCA_049974825.1. Lineage (GTDB taxonomy): Bacteria > Pseudomonadota > Gammaproteobacteria > Halothiobacillales > Halothiobacillaceae > JBKHDT01. The sequence goes on from JBNGDJ010000012.1 coordinate 17,630, forward strand.
TATCGGTCCCACCCGGAGCCGGTCGCTATCCAGCCGGCGTCCTCGGGTGACGGAATGTCGGCCGGTGGACAAACCCGCTCCGGCCATACCGGGTCAAGCGACCCGTCCGGCTGTCGGACGAACAGGCCGGCATAGACTTCGTTCATCCGCGCATCGATCAGGGCCAGCACCGGTCCGGCCCCATCGACAGGCCTTGCGCCGGCGGCCAGCGCCTGCAAGGTGGAAACCGGGACCAGCGGCAAGTCAGCGCCCAGGGCCAGCCCCTGCGCGACTGCTGCGGCGATTCGCACCCCGGTGAATGACCCCGGACCGCGCCCGAAGGCAATGGCATCCAGCCCGGAGATCGCCAGCCCCGCCTCGGCCAGCAGGGATTCGGCCATCGGCAGCACCAGTTCTGTGTGTCGGCGTGGCGCCAGTTCGAAGCGTTCGGTCACGACCCCGTCAATCAAGAGCGCAACGGAACAACCCTCGGTCGCGGTTTCCAGCGCCAGCAGTTTCACGAACCCTGCTTCCCGTGATTGGCCTGGATGAAGGCCAGAAGATGTTCGGTCGAGCCATCGTACTTGCCAGGCGCCGGCACGGCGCCCACGTCCGGCAGCAACTCACCGGCCATCTGCTTGCCAAGCTCCACGCCCCACTGATCGAAGGAGTCCAGACCCCAGATCGCCCCTTCAACAAAAATCCGGTGCTCGTAAAGAGCTACCAGCGCGCCCAACGCTGCCGGGGTCATGGCCGGGAACAGGATGGTGGTGCTCGGCCGGTTGCCCAGGCACTCACGATGCGGCGCCAGGCGCGCGATCTCGGATTCTTCCGCACCCTGGCGGCGCATCTGTGCCGCGATCTCGTCCCGGCTGCGCCCAAGCATCAGCGCCCGGCTCTGGGCCAGCAGATTGGCCAGCAGCATGTCCTGCTGTTCGCCCAGCGGGGTATGGGTGGATACCGAGGCGATGAAGTCGCAGGGAATCAGGCGCGTGCCCTGGTGGATCAGCTGGTAGTAGGCGTGCTGGCCATTGGTGCCCGGCCCGCCCCAGAGCACGGCGCCCGTGTCGACCCCGACCGGCTGGCCCGTAACATCGACATGCTTGCCGTTGGACTCCATCGACGCCTGCTGAAGGTAGGCCGGCAGGTTTCTCAAGCGCGTGCCGTAGGGCAGTACAGCCTGGGTCTCGGCGCCCAGAAAGTTGTTATTCCAGATGCCGATCAGGCCCAGGCGCAGGGGAAGGTTGTCCGCCAAGGGGGCGGTTCGAAAATGCTCGTCCATTGCGTGGGCGCCTTCGAGCAACTTCAGGAAGTTGCTCATGCCCACGTACAGGATGATGGGCAGACCGACTGCCGACCACAGCGAGTAGCGCCCTCCGACCCAGTCCCAGAAACCGAACATGTTATCGGTATCAATTCCGAAACCGGCCACCGCCTCGGCATTGGTGGACACTGCGACAAAATGCCTAGCCACGGCCGCCTCGTCTCCGGCGGCATCCACCAGCCAACAACGGGCGGCCCTTGCATTGGCCAGCGTTTCCTGGGTGGTGAAGGTCTTTGACGCCACGATAAACAGGGTCGTGGCCGGGTCCAGTCCCTTGAGCAGGTTGGCCAGCTCGCTCGGCGCCACATTGGAGACAAAATGGGCGGACATGCCCGAGACCGCATGCGAGGCCAGCGCCTCGCAGACCATGCGCGGGCCCAGGTCCGACCCCCCAATGCCGATATTGACCACATCGGTAATGCGCTGGCCGTCGAAGCCGGTCCAGTCTCCCCCGTGCACCCGGTCCGCGAATACCCGCATCCGCTCAAGCACCGCGTTGACCGCCGGCATCACGTCATGACCATCCACGCGGATGGGGCGATTGGCCCGGTTGCGCAGCGCCACATGCAGCACCGCCCGGTTTTCGGTCATATTGATCCGCTCGCCGGCAAACATGCGGTCGCGCAGGGTTTCAACCCCCCGGTCGCGGGCGAGTTGCTCCAGGTCGGCCAGGACCGCATCGTCGATCCGCTGCTTGGCGTAGTCGACATACAGGCCGGCCACCTCGGCCCGGTAGCGCCGGGCACGGTCGGGATCTTCCGCGAACAAATCGCGCAGGTGGGTTCGCTGGTGCCGCCGGGCATGCTCCTCAAGAGCCTGCCAGGCCGGGCTTTGGGTCAGTCGCTTCATAACGAGCCATTCTCTGTTGACGGAAGAAAAAAACCTGCCAGGCCGCAGATCTGCCCGCGCGGAGGCAGCATGACCCGGCCGGGCAGCCAGCGGCCGTCCGTCCGGGGCATGGTCCGAATGCGGGTTTGAATCATGATAGCGCGCCAGCGGCGTGGCGGGCAGGGACGATTACCGGCCGCCATCCGCCGGCGCGAGATTGTTCCGCCAGTAGTGCGTGTCGCTCTCGAAAAGACGATTGGCCTCCACCGGCCCCCAGCTGCCCGCCGGGTAGGTGTGGATAAAGTCACGCTCCACCGACCAGGCCTTGAGTACCGGATCCACCACTCGCCAGGCCCAGGCCACCTCGTCGTAACGCAGGAACAGGGTCTGGTCGCCCTGCATCACGTCCAGCAGCAGCGCCGCGTAGGCATCCAGCTTCTTGCCCGAGTCCCGGGTGTAGGTGGCGTCCATCTGGACCGTGCGGGTGCGCATGACCAGCCCGTCGGTCTTGATCTGCAGCTCGAAACGAAAGTTTTCCTGCGGCTGGATGCCGATCAGCAGCCAGTTCGGCTCGGTACGCTCGATCGGCGTTTCACGAAACAGGTGCTGCGGCGTTTCCTTGAAGCGGATTGAAATCTGCGAATGACTCTCGGGCATCCGCTTGCCGGTGCGCAGATAAAATGGCACGCCGCGCCAGCGCCAGTTGTCGATATAAAGCTTGAGCGCCGCGAAGGTCTCGGTGGTGCTGTCCGGCGGAACGCCCTTCTCGTCCAGATACCCGTTGACCCCCGCCCCGTCAACGGTTCCACGAGCATACTGCGCCCGGAAGGACTGGGCGTGAACGGCCCGGTGCGCGATCGGACGGATCGACCGCAGGACCTTGACCTTCTCGTCCCGCACGCACTCGGCATCCATGGCCGCCGGCGGTTCCATGGCAATCATGGCAAGCATCTGCAGCAGGTGGCTCTGAACCATGTCGCGCAAGGCACCGGCACCGTCGTAGTAGCCGGCCCGGTTCTCGATGCCCTGGGACTCGGCATGCGAGATCTGCACATGGTCGATGAAGTTGCGATGCCACAGCGGTTCAAGCAGCAGGTTGGCAAAGCGCATGACCATGATGTTCTGCACCGTACCCTTGCCCAGGTAGTGGTCGATGCGGAAGATCTGCCGCTCGGTGAAGTAGTCGTGCAGCTGCTCGTCCAGCGCGTGGGCGCTCTCGATGTCGTAGCCAAAGGGCTTTTCCACGACTACCCGGCGGCAGCCGTCGGTTTCCTCGACCAGACCGGCAGTGGCGAGGTTGCCGCAGATCTGGGCAAAGGCATCGGGCGTGACCGCGAAGTAGAACACGATCGCGGCGGGAAACTCGGGCGCCTGCAGCCGCTCCGACAGGCTGCGGTAGCTGTCGGTCTCGTTGAGGTCACCCCGGTGGAAATGCAGTCGGGCGATCAGCCGGGCGCAGGCCTCGGGGCTGGCCTTGCCCTCGACCAGTTCCGTCACCACGTTGCGCCACTGCTCGTCGGTCCAGTCCCGACGGCCGAAACCGACGATACGGGTCTGATCGGCAATCTGCCCGGCTTCTTCAAGCTGGAGAAGCGCCGGCAGCAGCTTGTGGGTGGCGAGGTTGCCAGTCACCCCGAAGACCACGAAGGTGCAGGCCGTGCATTCAAGCTCGGCGGCACTCTTGCGATTGCGCATACCCATGGACGATTACTCCCCCTTTTCCGGAGCCTTCGTCACGGCATGTCCGCCGAAGGCGTTGCGCATCACCGACAGCAGGCGGTTGCCGTAGCCCTCGGCATCCTGGCTGTCGAAGCGCATCTGCAGGGCGAGAGTCATCACCGGCGCGGCCACGCCCAGGTCGATGGCTTCCTTGGCAGTCCAGCGACCTTCGCCGGAATCCGCCACCACAGGCGCAATGTCCTCCAGACCCTGCCCCTGGTTCGCGAGCGCCTCGGCGGTCAGATCCAGCAGCCAGCTCTGGACTACCGAACCATAACGCCACAGTTCGGTGATCTGCGCCAGGTCCAGGGAGAACTCTTCCTTGGCGCGCAGCACTGCAAGGCCCTCGGCAAAAGCCTGCATCATGCCGTACTCAATGCCGTTGTGAACCATCTTCACGAAGTGGCCCGAGCCGACGGGGCCGACATGGCCCCAGCCCCGGTCGGGCGCCGGTGCCAGTACCCGGATGGCCGGCTCGATGTGGGCAAAGGCTTCCTTGCTGCCGCCGACCATCAGGCTGTAGCCGTTGGCCAGGCCCCAGACCCCGCCGGAAGTCCCGACATCCAAAAAGTGGATGCCGGCAGCCTGCACCCGGGCGGCCCGGCGCAGGGTGTCCTGGTACCAGCTGTTGCCGCCATCGATCAGCACGTCACCCGGAGACAATTTCGGCAGCAATGCGTCGATGGCCTGCTCGGTCACCTCGCCGGCAGGCAGCATCAGCCAGATCACCCGGGTGGACTCGCCATCCAGTGCCGAGAGCATGTCTTCAAGACCGTAGGCCGGGATGAAGCCCGACTCCTCTCGCAGGGCGTCCACCGCCGCCGCGCTGCGATTGTGACCGACCACCTCGATTCCACCCCGCGCGAGCCGCCGCGCCATGTTGCCTCCCATGCGGCCGAGTCCGTAAATCGCAAGCTTCATCTCTTAACCCCTTGATTGGTTTGATAAATTACAGGTCAGCACCGCCGCACGGGCAATAATGCCCCCATGTGCTGGTATAATACCGGACCTGTTTGACTTTTCGGTTTCGCCGGCGGACCGGCGCCGTGCCCATCTCATAGAGTGTAGACACCATGCCAAACACTGCACAACGAAGCGACAAGGACAAGGCTCTGAGAAGCCGCGTCCGTCTCCTCGGGAACCTGCTCGGCGAGGTCCTGCGCGAACAGAGCGGGGAGGAAGTCCTGGAAACTGTCGAGACGCTTCGACGCGGCTTCATTCGGCTTCGGCAGAAGGAAAACCCCGACCTGCACAAGAAGCTGATGCAGCTGATTCGCGGCATGGACGCCGAAACGCTGAACCTGGTGGTACGTGCCTACGGCCTGTACTTCAACCTGATCAACATCGCCGAGGAGGATTTCTCCCACCAGCGCCGGCGCAACATGGTGCGGCGCGGCCTGCGCCTGTGGAAGGGGTCCTTCTACGACACCGTGCGCGAGCTGGCCAAGGACGGAATCACCGCCGAACAGATGCAGCAGCTGCTTGACCGGCTGATGTACATGCCCGTGTTCACGGCCCACCCCACCGAGGCCAAGCGCCGCACGGTGATGGACCTGCAGCGGCGGATCTTCCTGCTCTGCGAGGAGCTGGACCAGCCCGGGGTGGCCGGCGTCGAGGAAGAGCGTCTGCACCGGCAGATCAAGGCCATGATCCTGGCGCTGCTCAAGACCAACGAAGTCCGGACCACCCGCCCGGAGGTCCACGACGAAATCCGGCTGGGCATGTACTACTTCCGGCAGTCGATCTTTGCCGCAGTGCCCCAGGCCTACCGCTACCTTGAGCGGGCGATCGACCTGAACTACAACCTCAAGGATCCCGCAAACCCGGTCCGGGTACCAAGCATTTTCCGCTTCGGCTCCTGGATCGGCGGCGACCGCGACGGCAACCCCTACGTCACCGCCGACGTGACGATCTACGCCGTCTGCAAGGCCACCGAGACCATTCTCGAGGAATACCGCGAACGCCTGCAGGCGCTGACCCGCGTGCTGACCCACTCGGTAGTGCTCTGCCCCGGCATCGACATTGACCGGCTTCGGCTGGAACAGGACGCGCGGGAACTGGGACTGGAAAACCACTCGGCCAACGAGGAGGACGCTTTCCGGGTCGAGGAGCCTTACCGCTTCAAGCTGCGGGCGATTTCGCGCCGCCTGTCGCTGAACCTCGACTACGTCAAGTCGCAGCTGAACGAACAGCCCATTGAGCTGCCCGAACATGCCTACCCGAACGAGCAGGCCTTCCTGGAAGACCTGTACCGCATTCGCGATACGCTGGTGGCCGACGGGGACCAGATGCTGGCCGACGGGGACCTCAAGGACCTGATCCGGCTGGCGGAAACCTTCGGCTGGCACCTGACGAGCCTGGACATCCGGCAGGAGTCCACCCGCCACACCCAGGCGGTCACCGAGATCCTCAAACAGCTTGACCCGGACTGCGACTACGCCGGAATGTCCGAGGCCGAGCGTCTGGCCTATCTCGGGGAGGTGGTGGCCGCCGGAACGCACGACCGCGCCCGACTGGCGGACCTGTCCGAACCTACGGCAGAGACCCTTCAGGTATTCGACGTCAAGCGCAAGCTGATGGACACACTCAGCCGCCACTGCTTCGGCACCTACGTCATCTCCATGACGCACACGGCCAGCCACGTGATGGAAGTCATGTACCTGGCTTCGCTGACCGGCCTGGCCGGTCGGCGCGACGGACAGTGGTTCGCCGACATCCGCGTATCGCCGCTGTTCGAGACGATCGAGGACCTCGGCCACATCGAGGACGTGCTTGGGCACCTGCTTGAAAACGACACTTACCGGAACCTGCTGGCCGTTTCCGGCAACCTGCAGGAAGCCATGCTTGGCTACTCCGACTCCTGCAAGGACGGCGGTTCGCTGGCCTCTGTCTGGAGCCTCTACCAGGCCCAGCAGCGGGTAATCTCGCTGACCCGGCGCAATGGCGTGCAGTGCCGCCTGTTCCACGGGCGTGGCGGCACGGTGGCCCGGGGCGGTGGCCCGACGCACGAGTCCATCCTGTCGCTGCCCACCGGCACGGTCGAGGGACAGATCAAGTTCACCGAGCAGGGCGAAGTGCTCTCCTCGAAGTACAGCAATACCGAAACGGCCATCTACGAGCTCACCATGGGCGCCACCGGCCTGATGAAGGCCTGTCGCCACCTGATCGAGCCGGTGGAAACCATCGGGGCCGAATGCGAGCAGGTCGTCGGGGAGCTGGCCCACATCGGCGAGACCGCTTACCGCCAGCTCACCGACGAGCATCCGTTCTTCCTGCAATACTTTTACGAGGCGACGCCGGTACGAGAAATCGGGCTGCTCAATATCGGCTCCCGGCCCTCGCACCGCAAGAAGCACGACCTGTCGAAGGCCTCGGTGCGCGCGATTGCCTGGGTGTTTGGCTGGGCCCAGTCCCGGCATACCCTGCCGGCCTGGTACGGCATCGGTTCGGCCCTGAAGACCTGGCGAGAACAACACCCGGACCAGCCGGACATGCTGCACCGAATGTTCCGCGACTGGCCCTTCTTCCACAGCATGCTGCGCAATACCCAGCTTTCGCTGACCAAGGGTGAGATTAACATCGCCGCCGAATACGCCAGCCTGGTCAGTGACCAGATTGCCGCGCAGGAGGTGTACGCGATGATCCGCGAGGAGTACCTGCGCACCCACGAGGAGTTGCTGCGGGTCGCGCAGGTCGAGAGCCTGATCGACATCGACGAGTACATCGGCACATCCATGAGCCGGCGCAACCCCTACCTGGACGTGCTCAACCACATCCAGATCATGCTGCTGCGCCGCTACCGCGACGAGGCACTGCCTGACGCCGAGCGAGACAAGTGGCTGGCGCCGCTGCTGCGCTCGATCAACGCCATCGCCGCCGGCATGCGCAACACCGGCTGATTCGCCACCCGCCTGAACGCCGCATGTCGGGGCGTGCCCGGCATGCACCGTCAATCCGACCGGGGCATGCATGTACAACCAGGCACAAACCGGACTGCTCAGGGGAATGAATCCGCGGGTCACGTTGGCAGCCATGCTGATCGTGATTTCGGCAGTCTTCCTCGCCGGCCTGCACACTGAAGCCACCGGCCGTTCGCTGGCGTCCCTGCGCCTGTGGCTCACGCCTTTCCTCGAGTGGTTCTACGTGGCCCTGGTGGCTTTCCTGCTGCTGTTCATGATCTGGCTCGGCAACGGGCGGTACAAGAACGTCCGGCTGGGCGGAGACCACGAGCGACCGCAGTTCACGTTCTTTTCCTGGGTGGCCATGCTGTTTGCCGCCGGCACCGGCATCGGCATTCTGTTCTGGTCGGTTGCCCAGCCGATCCTCCAGTTTCAGAGCAACCCCTTCGTGGACGAGGGTCTGACGCCCGAGGCCGCGACGATCGCCATGCGCCTGACCTATTTTCACTGGGGGCTGAACGGCTGGGCGATATTTGGCTTTGTGGGCCTGGTGCTCGGTTATTTTGCCTACCGTCACAACCTGCCCCTGACGATTCGTTCAGCCCTGACGCCTCTGCTCGGTGACCGGGTGCGCGGTCTTGCCGGTGACCTGGTAGATACACTCGCGGTGTTCGGCACGGTCTTTGGCATTGCCACCACGCTGGGGCTCGGCGTGCAGCAACTCAATGCCGGGCTGTACCAGGTCTTCGGCCTCTCGCCCTCCGTGCCGCTGCAACTGCTGGTGATTGCCTCGATCATGACCGTCGCGGTGATTTCGGTGGTCAGTGGCGTTCAGCGGGGCGTGCGCATGCTCTCGGAACTGAACTTCTGGCTGTCCATCGCGGCGCTGGCCTTCATGCTGCTGTTCGGTCCCACCCAGTACCTGATCGGACTGACGATCGAGGCGACTGGCGACTACATGCAGAACCTGCTGGCCATGACCTTTCACACCAACGTGACGCGGGGGAGCGACTGGCAGGCTGAATGGACGGTGTTCTTCTGGGGCTGGTGGCTGGCCTGGTCGCCCTTTGTGGGCATGTTCATCGCGCGTATTTCCCGCGGCCGGACATTCCGGGAATTCGTGCTGGGCGTTCTGCTGGCCCCGACGCTGATCACCGTGGTGTGGATCGGGGTATTTGGCGGAACGGCCCTGTACCACGAGCTGTTCGGCGGGGGCGGCGTGGTGGATGCGGTGGCAGTGGATGTTTCAATGGCCCTGTTTGCGACCATCGAAGGCATGCAGATTGGAGCTTTCACGCCGGTGGTGGGCAGCCTGCTGATCCTGTTGATTGCCACCTTCCTGGTGACTTCCGCCAATGCCGGCACGCTGGTCATCAACACGATTCTTTCCGGTGGCGATGCCGACCCGCCGAGCCTGCACCGGATCGTCTGGGGCGTGGTTCTGGCCGTGCTCACGGCCGTGTTGTTGATTGCCGGGGGGCTTGAGGTGCTTCAGGCAGCCGTCATTGCGGCGGCCCTGCCCTTTTCGCTGGTGGTGATCGCAATGATCGCCGGCCTGCTCCGGGCGCTGGCGGACGAGCGCTTCGCCGCCCGCGAAGGGGTCATGACTACAAAGCCGGCAGAGCCCTGGGCGGTATCGGACCATACCAATGCCGGGGGTAGCGTGTCCGCGCAGGCTGAAACGACGGACGGCCTTTCCGAGGCCCCGATTGACCCGCGCATGGCGGCAGAGCATCCGGCGCGGCTGGACGCCGAAGAGCCAGTCGCCGCGCCGGGTGGGGAGTCCCAGTCCGCGCCGGCGGCAGGCAGCGAGCGCAGCTGACCCACCCTGGCGCTCCTGAAGGAACGCTCAGGACGCATTTTCAGATGCCCGATTGCGGCACGGGCACCCCAACCCCAGCATGGCGCAAGCCACTGAGTTTCCCCAGCGAGGGGTTGTCGGCTCAGCGCCCCATCTGCTGCATCATCTCGCGCATCATCTGCTGGACAGCCGGGTCGTTCATATCGGGCATCCCCCCGCCCCCGCCAAGAGGCATGGCCGGCATTTTCATGGGCTCGGCCGGCAACACGAAAAGCCGGTCAGCCAGCGGCTTGTCGCTGAATTCCACCAGCTCCATGCGCTCGTCGGGTTGGCCATCGCTGTGGCTGCGCAGAATGCCCAGGTTCTTCATGTCGGGATGTTCCTGCAGACGAGCCATTTCCGCCATCATCGGGTCATCCCCCATGCCCATGCTCTCGACCATCCGCTCGGCCAGGCGCATCCAGGCGCGAGTCAGGGCCACGGCCCCCGGCTCGTCGGAGAGCACCAGCTCCCCGGTCGACCGACCGTCGGACCAGCGATGCAGCTCGCCCGGCAACCCGGCCACTGTTACCTCCCGGCCCGTCGCCTCGAGCGTGAAATCGGCCGGGTCAGGTGCAGACTGCTCCTCCCCCATCAGATCGCCCATCATGCCCTTGGCGAGCCCGCCAATCATGGCACCCATGTCCGCCATGTCGATGACCTCGTTGCCCGTGATGGCGTAGGTCCCGCCATCGACAATCAGGTAGGCCGTCTGCTCCCCGGTCTGCGGGTCCGGCAGCTCGAAACGAATCGTCTCGTCATCCCGGTAGTGGATGGTCATCCTGTCTGACTGCCCCATCGTGAAAACGCCTGACACGTCGGCCAGGGCGGTCAGCGCCGGGGTCAGAACCAGCGACGCCGCGAGCACTGCGCGGCCAAGATGCTTGAACATGTCGAATCACTCCTTGTCTTTGACCAGTAAACCAGAACGACCATGAAGGCAGGCGCGCATGCGGTCAAGCCCGGATGCGCATGTCGCCCCCCCAGCCCGACCTGCCGGGTTTTTTTCGGCCAAAAACACCCGCTCATCGCGCCGGTTGGCGGGCGGGGCAATGCGGATACACTTGCAGCTTATGGAATACAGACTCGACACGCCCGCCCCGCAACTGCGCACGGCGCTGCTGGCCGCGGCACCGGACTGCCCAATGCTCCGTCATGCCTGCGACCTGGCCGTTGCGGTCGATCATGCCGAACCGGAGCTGCCCCGCGGCCTGCGCGCGGCATTTGTGCTGCACGAAATCCGCGCCGACTGCCTGCTGCTGATACTCGCCGTGCTGGGCGACCCTCGCCTGCGGACCGATTTCGACATGGAGCGCATCGCCCGAGAATTTGACAGCACCATTGCCGGCCTCGTCGAACAGTTGCACGCGCTCAACCGCTTTGCCGAAAACCAGCTCAACCTGGATGGCGACAGCCAGGCGGAAAACCTCCGACGTCTGATCATGTCAATGATCCGTGATCCGCGGGTGCTGCTCGTCAAGCTGGTCTATCGCCTGGAGAGACTCCGCGCGCTGCCGGGTGTGGTCGACTTCGACTATCGCCGGCGAGCCGCCCGGGAAACGCTCGATCTCTACGCACCGCTGGCCCACCGGCTCGGACTCGGACAGCTCAAGTGGGAATTGGAGGACCTGGCGTTCCGGCACCTGGAGCCGGAAACCTACCGGCACATGGCCGAACTGATCGAGGAACGCCGCGCCGACCGGGAAGCCTACATCGAGGCTGTTCGCGCCCAGCTGGCCACGGCCCTGGAGGACGCCGGCATCCCGGCACGCATTCATGGTCGCCCCAAGCACCTGTACAGCATCTTCAACAAGATGCAACGCAAGCGGCTGCCCTTCGAAAGGCTGTTCGACCTGCGTGCCCTGCGGGTTCACGTGGATACGGTCGCTGACTGCTATGCTGCGCTCAGCGTCGTGCAATCCCTGTGGTCACAGATTCCCGGCGAGTATGACGACTATATCGCCAACCCGAAACCGAACGGGTACCAGTCGCTGCATACTGCCGTACGCGCCCGCGAGGGAAAGACTCTGGAAGTCCAGATCCGAACCGACGAGATGCACGCGCGGGCCGAACTGGGCGTGGCCGCCCACTGGCGTTACAAGGAAGGTGGCCGCGGTGAGGTGGACGCCTTCCAGGACACCATGGAGCGACTGCGCAAGGCCATTGAAGAGGGCGAGACTCCCCAGGTCGATCTGGACCAGGTCTACGTGTTCACGCCCCGCGGTGATGTCGTGGAGCTGCCCCGCGGTGCCACCCCGCTGGATCTGGCCTATCGGCTGCACAGCGATCTAGGGCACAGCACCCGCGGGGCCCGGGTCAATGGCCGGCTCGTCCCGCTGACCACCCGGCTCAACAGCGCCGACACCGTGGAAATCCTCACAGGCAAGAACGCCCAGCCGCGGCGGGACTGGGCCGACCCGGCCGCAGGATATCTGGCGACCCGCCGGGCGCGCGCTCGCGTGCGCTCCTGGTTTCGGACCCGGCAGCGCGAATCAGCCCGGGAAACGGGTCGAACCATCTGGGAGCGTCTCGTGCGACGGCTCGGTCTGGATCGAGACCAGCAGGCCGCCCTGCGCACCCGGCTCGGAGCACGCAGTCCGGAGGCGCTGTTCGAGGCACTGGGGGAAAACCGCATCGAGCGCGAAGAACTGCGTCAGCAGGCCCGCGCACTGCTTCGCCCGGAACAGGCCGACCTGCCTCCGCTGCTTCCGCAGGCCGAAGCGGCTGCGTCGGATCGTGGCCTGACCCTTTCGGGCATGCTGGCCCAGCCGGCCAGCTGCTGTCACCCGGGCCCCGGCACGTCGGCGGTGGCCTTCGTCACCAAAGGCCAGGGGCTCAAGCTACATCGGCCCGACTGTCCCAACCTCCGCCACCTGGCAGGCAGGCACCCTGAACGCATTTTGCCGGTGGAGATCCCGGCAGATGCCGCCCTGCCCCGATTCCTGCGCCTGGAACTGGCCAGCGAACCGCCTGAGGCCGAGGGCACGTCTGCCGCCAGCCGACAGGGCCTGATGCGCGACCTGGCACTGGCTCTGGGGCAGTTCAAGGCGCGGCTGGTATCGCAGAAAGGTCGGCTCGACCGGCGGTCCGGCCTGTGGCGAATGCAGCTGGAAATCGAGATTCCCGACCAGGCGGCGGGCAATGCGCTGGCTGCCCGCCTGGCGGAGCTGCCGGATGTGCACGAGGTCCGCCGACGGGATTATTGAGGAAGGTCTGCACAAATGCAGAGATTCCCGATTGGGGCATGGCTGCCACAAAATGGCGCAAACCATTGAATTGCAGCGAATGCGCCGGGTATCAACGCGGGCAACACATTCTATCGGGTCAAGCTGACATTAGCCCACCGGCCCATGCGTTGCTGCACAAATACGGCGACTCTCCCGGAAGCCGGCCTGATCAGCAGGCCCGGCAGAGCAGGCTCAGCGGTCGCCCGACCGTCGACGTCGAACTGTCTCGACGGCGCGCTCAAGCGCCTGATCAACCTCGGCATGAAGCTGCTGCTCCTCAACGTCGCCCATGTGGCTGACCAGATCCACCGCATTGCGCAGATAGCGCGGCGGGAGGTTGTTCAGCGTGACGCAGGCAATGTCTTCCAGAAGGTCGTCCGACATGTCCGGCGCATCGGCCAGCTTTTCCCGGATGGCATCGAAGACCAGCGGCTCGTAGTAGTTCTGGATCTGTCCAAACATGCTTCAGCTTCTCCTGATGAGGCAAGGGCGAGAAAACGGGGCAACCTGCGTCCAGCAAGACCGGTTGGATACGACTCGGGCGGAATCAGTCACCGTCGCAGCCTGAGGCGGCCACAGGCGGCGGCAGGCGCGGCTCCTGGTATCCGCGCTCGATCACGCTGGCGGCCACCAGGTCGCCGGTCACGTTCAGGGTCGTACGCATCATGTCGAGTATACGGTCAACCCCGATAATCAGCGCAATGCCTTCCGGCGGAATGCCAATCGTCCCGAGCAGCATGGCGAGAATCACGATTCCCACGCCCGGCGTACCCGGCGACCCGATGGAGGCACCGACCGCCAGAAGCACCACCAGCATCAGCTGGACGAGGCCGACATCGATCATGAACACCTGTGCCAAAAACAGCGTGGCCACGACCTGATAGAGCGCCGTCCCCCCCATGTTGATCGTGGTGCCCAGCGGAATGACGAAACGCGACACCGCGGGGCGAATGCCGAGCCGCTCCTCGGCCACCCGGATGGTCAGGGGCATCACCGCTGCCGAACTGGAGGTTGAAAACGCCAGCAGCAGCGCATCGCGCGCCTTGGCAAGAAACCGAATGGGCGAGCGCCGAACCCAGAACAGGTACAGCAGCAGGTACATGACCAGCGCCAGCAGCAGGCCGATAATGACCGTGGCGACGTAGGCTGCCATGCCCGCCAGCGCCTCAAGCCCCGTGCGGGCGGTCACCTGCGCCAGCAGACCGAAGACCGCAAAGGGCGCCAGGAACATCGCCCAGCGCACCACCACCATCGTCAGCTGCTGGATCGAGGCGAGCAGGTCGAGAATCGGTCGCCCCTGGCGGGTCGGCATGGTGACCAGCGCCACACCGACCAGCATGGCGAAGACCACCACCTGGAGCATGTTCTGCTCAAGGGAGGCCTTCAGTGGGTTGGCGGGAATCACCTCGCTGATCCGCTGGGGCAGTTCGGAAAGGGAGGGGGTAACCGGCTCGGGCATGACGGCACCGCTGATCAGGTCCACGTCCATGATGTACTCGCCCGGCTGCAGAATCAGTACGACGCCCATGCCGATCAGCACCGCCACGATGGTGGTCGCCAGGAAAAACAGGCCGGTGTGAATGCCCGTGCTGCGCAACTGGGCCATGCTATCCGAACTGGCCATGCCGAGGATGATCGAGGCAATGACCAGTGGAATCACGATCATCTGCACCAGCGCCAGAAACACGTGCCCTGGAAGCGCCAGCCAGTTGCTGACCTCCGCGGCAAGGCGCTCGGGCAGCAGACCCCCGGTCGGTCCAATCAGCAATCCGGTCGCGACACCAAGCACCATGCCCAGCAGCACCTGCGCCCAGAGACGCTTGCGAATCATCCCCGAAAAGCGGTCGGTCATCTCCCGCAGCGAGGGATAGCGGATCTGAACGATGTGGTTTCGCGTCATGGGCGTGGCGAATAGAGCTGTCGACTTGCAGGGAAAGCGCCGCTGTGGCGGGGCGCAGTATAACAGCGGGATTTGACGACCGCAGTGCTGTTGCAGTAAAACCGCCCGCTGCGCCGGCAGGCTCCGGGACAGTTCTGCACGACGGCAGATGTTCCATGCCCATTCACGGCACCCCCGCAGCAAGCCCTGACCCAACCCTTGAGGAGTGACGAGCAATGACCATGGCGATCGCGGCCCTGCTGGGCGTCGTCCAGGGCATCTTCATGTTCTTGCCGGTCAGCTCCACGGCCCACCTGGTGTTGACCCAGCACTGGCTGATCGAACAGGGCCACGACCTGCCACCTCCGGAAAGCCCGGAAATGATTCTCTTCGACCTGGTGGTCCACGTGGGCACCCTGGTCTCGATCATCGTGGTTTTCTGGTCCAGCCTGTTTCGATTCAGTCGCAATGCGGCGGCCGGTGCCCTGCAGCTCGCCGCCGGGCGCGCCGGACATCGTGGCCTGCCGCTTTACCTGCGCCTTTTTCTTCTGGGCATGCTCTCGGTGCTGGTCACGGGCATTCTCGGCCTGAGCCTGAAAACCACTTTCGAAATCGTCTTCGCCACCCCCGCGATGGTTGCCATCACGCTCACGCTGACGGGCATTCTGCTGTGGTGGACCGACCGGCTCGGCCCGCGTCGCCGCGGCCTGAAGAAGATCAACGCCCGAGTGGCCACGATCATCGGCGTGGCGCAGGGTTTCGCCCTCGTGCCCGGGCTCTCACGCAGCGCAATGACGATTGTTTTCGCCCTGTTCACCGGCCTGAAGCGGCGCTGGGCGGCCGAATACAGCTTCTTTCTCGCCATTCCCACCATTGTCGCCGCCACCCTGCTCCAGTCGCGGGAAGTGCTTGAGCTCGGCGGGCTCAACGGCATTGGTCTGGACGACCTGTTCGTCGGATTCGTGGTCTCGGCCCTGGTGGGGATTGTCTCGCTGAAGATGGTGGTGTACTTCCTGTACCGGGCGCAGCTGAAGGTGTTTTCCTTCTATGTCTGGGCTCTGGCCGCCGCCGTGCTGCTTGGCTGGATCGACATGCCGGTCTGACGTCTGACCGGGCAACGGGCAAACCCCTTCCCTGCGAGCACTCCCGAGCAGGGATGACCCAATCGGGAAACTCTGCACAAATCCATCCATGGATTTGTGGGCTGACGCCAGCTGAACGCGTCAGCTGGCGGAGCCCGCGTTCAGCAACGCCCGGGCCGATACACGCTCG